>DATARY010000185.1:0-3727 GCA_036263935.1 Mycobacterium sp. | reverse complement strand
GACGCGCCGGGACCGCGGGCGCGGATCCGCAACCGGCTGGTTTCGGCCATCACGGTCGTGGTCACGCTGCTGGTGTTGTGGGTGGTCTATTCCAAGCTGGAGGCCAAGGGGCAGCTCACCGCGGCGAAGTGGGAGCCGTTCCTGACGGCCAATCTGTGGAAGACCTACCTGCTGCCCGGCGTCAAGGGCACGCTCACCGCCGCCGCGGTGTCGATCGTGCTGGCGCTGGCGGTGGGTTTCGTGCTCGGTGTGGGCCGGCTGTCCACTCACCCCGTGATCCGGTGGTCATCATCGGTGTTCGTGGAGTTCTTCCGCGCAGTGCCGGTGCTGATCATGATGATCTTCGCGTACTTCCTGTACGCGCGATACAACGTCGTTCCGTCGAAGCATCTGGCGCTGGCGGGCGTCATCACCGGCCTGACGTTCTACAACGGCGCGGTGATCGCCGAGATCGTGCGCGCCGGCGTCAACGCCCTGCCGCGGGGGCAGTCGGAAGCCGCGTTTGCGCTGGGCCTGCAATGGGGCCAAACCATGCGTTCGATCCTGCTGCCGCAGGCGGTCACGTCGATGTTGCCGGTGCTGATCTCGCAGCTGGTGGTGGTGCTCAAGGACACCGCGATCGGCTACCAGATCACGTTCCTTGAGATGGTCCGGCAGGGCACCAACGTCGGTGCGGCGTACAGCAACTACATCCCGGCGCTGATCGTCGTCGCACTGTTGATGATCAGTGTCAACTTCTCGCTGTCCTGGTTCGCGACATGGCTGGAGCGACGATTGCGCCGGTCGCGTCGCGGTCCGGCGCCGCTGAAGGCCGACGAACCCGTCACGCAGGGTGCGTTTGGCGCCGGAGCCGGGGGCACAATTTGAACCCGGCCGTCGACTGGTTCGTGCCCAAAGAGTGGTCCGCATTTGGCCGTGCACCGAATCAGGTAACGCAGTTGTCGGAGTACCCGCCCTCGTCGTGACGCCGTCGGCGCCGCAGCGGGCTGCAACCGTAACGGAACAGCGGGCGGTTACGCCGGCAGCGCAGGTGCGACCGCTGCCGACCCCAATGCGTCACCACCACCACGGCCTTCGGGACTTTCGCGGTCGGCGTTGTCGGCCAGTTGGTGTCCTCGGTGGCCGCAGGCCTGACGCCGGCGACCAGCCCGCCGGTGAAGGCCCTCCCACAAGCGCGGCGCCGGCCGACGTCATCACGACCCCGAGAGTTATCGCGAGGTCTCGGCCATCCGTCGACACAGCAGTCGGTAACTCAGACGACCCGGTCGGCGCCGCCTCCAACACGCACGGCAGCATGTCGCCAAAGAGCCGAAATCGGCCGTCGCGCAGGGCCGCGGGGACTGAGCAGCTCATCGCCGATCAGACCCTGCGGCGCTCGCGTTCGCTCGCCAATTCGCCGGTGACCACGTCGACCGCCATGGTTTGGCCGTAGCCGCGGCGGGCGAGCATCCCGACAAGCCTGCGCGCGACCTTCGCGTCGTCGTCATCGCCGAGCTTCTCGCGTCGCAGCCTGTCCCGGACAAGTTGCTCGGCCCGTTCCCGTTCGGCGCCGGCGTCGATGCCGGCCAGCGCGGCGGTAATCACCTCATTGTCGACGCCCTTGGTCCGCAGCTCTGCGGCCAACGCGCGCTTGCCTTTTCCGGCATTCACGCGCCGCGACCGGACCCAGTGTTCGGCGAAATCCTCGTCATTGACCAGGCCGACTTGTGCTAGCCGGTCGAGTACCCGGCCGCTGACGTCGTCCGGGTATCCCCGCTTGGCCAGCTGCCCAGCCAGCTCGGCGCGGGTCCGCGCCCTCGCGGTGAGCAGGCGCAGGCACAGGGCCCGCGCCTGCTCCTCGCGGAAGAGCTCAGAAGTCGACGGGGGCGGGCAGGACTTCGTCATCGGTCACCACGGCACCAATGCCGAGCTTTTCCTTGATCTTCTTCTCGACCTCGTTGGCCACGTCGAGGTTCTCCAACAGGAAGGCCCGCGCGTTCTCCTTGCCCTGGCCCAGCTGTTCACCCTCGTAGGTGAACCAGGAACCGGATTTGCGGATGAAGCCCTGCTCGACACCCATGTCGATCAACGAGCCTTCCTTGCTGATGCCCTTGCCATACAGGATGTCAAACTCGGCCTGTTTGAACGGGGGCGAGCAGTTGTGCACGACGACCCCTTCCGCGACGAGGTTGTGCAGTTCCTCGACCTCGAGGTCGAATGTCCGTGCCCGCCGCGTTGGGAGCACTTCTCGGATCACGGAGTACCGGAGTTCTTCTGCCAGCACATCGCGCAGGAACTTGTCCTCCAAGGCGTCCGCGAGCGCCTGCACGCGATCCCGGCGGAGACGGCTGGCACCTAGGACCTGCTTCATTCCACCTCGAGGGTCCCCGGAACCTGAACCGATCATGGTTGCGGCTTCCTGCGCGGTCACGCCACGCTCGTCAAGGTAATTGAGCACGGCATCAGTCATCTCCACGGCCAGATATGTCGCCTGCGATCCACGCCGCCGCCCCTGCATGGCTTCTGGAATCGCTTGGATAAGGGCGATACCACGCGGCCCCCACATGGGAACTGATTCCGCGAATGCGGCGACATTTTCCATACCCGAGACCCGGACCTCGAACACCTGGCGCCTGCTCTGTACCCGCCGACCGTTGATGATACTCGGCCGCTTCTGGGTCGGATCGTAATCTCGAGCGGTGCTCACGATACCGAATCGCAGTAGCAGCCAATGGATCTGGTGTGCGAGCTGTTCAGAGGTCGTCGTATAACCGACCCGGAGCGCTCCGGTCTGTTCCCGGCTCACCCAGCCGTCGCTCTCGAACAGGCCGAAGAGCAGGTTGCCGACTACATCGGCGGCGATATCCGGCTGGAAGAACCAATTCGGAATCGTCTTCTCCCACGCGAGCTTGCCGTGTATACCCGCCCGCCGGCAAAGCTCTAGAACACCATTGCGCTCACCGCGTCGATGCGTGATCGCAAGTGATATACGCCCCTGCGGATGGGCCGCACAACCGAGCGTCGCGGCGATTCGCGTCACGTCATCTATGAGTGCCGGCTGAACATTGATGAAGTTGATTGGGGTCTTACCCCCCACGTAGCCATCTCCGATCAGATAGCCGAGCAGCCGTGCATGATCCGCCGAAATCGGTGCACTGTCACCGAATCCGTCGAAGCGCCGCGGTTGCGCCACACGGTCTCCCTTGCGCAGTTCCCCGGCCTGACGCCAGCCGTATTCTGTCAGCACCTTGTGGTCGGGCGTCGTCCACACGGTGGCACCACCGGCGATCCGCAACCCGACCACGTCCTGAGTTCCCTGGTTGAACCAGGACACCACGGGTCGCGCGTGCAGCGTCCCGTCCTTGGCCGCGGCCACGACATGAATTTGCTTGCGCCCATCGACAACATCCTCAATACGATGCGTTGTACCGGTCACCGGATCGAAAATCCGAGTGCCCTCTGCGAGGCATTTGTTCTTGACGACCTTGACCCGGGTGCGGTTGCCCACCGCGTCGGTGCCGTCCTTGAGGGTTTCGATTCGCCTGACGTCCAAGCGAACTGAGGCGTAGAACTTCAAAGCCTTTCCGCCCGTTGTCGTTTCGGGCGAGCCGAACATCACACCGATTTTTTCGCGAAGCTGGTTGATGAAGATCGCGGTGGTGCCCGCATTGCTCAGTGCGCCAGTCATTTTCCGCAACGCCTGGCTCATGAGCCGGGCCTGCAGGCCGACGTGGCTGTCGCCCATCTC
>DATARY010000112.1:0-6558 GCA_036263935.1 Mycobacterium sp. | reverse complement strand
GCGAGGTGGCCAGCCTGGCCGCGGCACCCAGCACGACGTCGTCGCCGAACGCGGCGGTGAGGAGGGGCACATGCGCCATCCCGTTCATCAGCGGGACGATCCGCGTCCGGAGTCCTACCGCACCGGCGATGTCATTGATTGCCTGGCCGACGACATCGCTGCGCACGCCCAGGATGACGACGTCGTAGGGGCCCTGCAGCCCTTGCACGGTGACCGCGTTGACCCGGGTCGTTGAGATCCCGTCGCCGCCGCGCACCCGCAGGCCGGTGGAGTTCAGACGAGCACGGGTGCGATCATGCATCAGAAATGTGACATCCCGCCCGGCCGCCACCAACTGGGCGCCAACATAGCCCCCGGTCGCCCCCGCCCCGACCACAAGCGTGCTCACGGCCGGCCCGACCCAGGGTGATCTAACCCAAGACCACCAAAGCTTCTTCGAGTTAACCCTTGCATCAGTACGCCGCGAAGCCGACCTCTAATTGGAACGCCGAATCGAGCAACATACCGGCCGACGCCCGCATCTCCGACAAAGCGAAAACCGCAACAGACACGCTCAAGGCTGAAACTCAGAGCTCGAGGGATCAGCTCAAAACCGAGGCCGCCAATGCACGGGATCATGCGAACGCAGCGGCTGATCGGTTCAAAGGCAAGGCCGACGCCGCCCGGGATAATGCTTCGTCGCAGTGGCAGGAAATGCTCGGCGCAACGGTATCCGCCTGCTCGCCAGCGTCGCGATGCCATTGTGCTGCAAGACAACTCATCGTCGCGGCGCGGCGGGCGCCAGCCTGGGCGGCACCGACTGCGGCGGCCGTTCCGGCGGCCCCGCCACCAACAACGGCCACGTCATACCTGTGAGCGTTTGGCCGCATACGTCCTCCGTTCGATCGCCTGCCCTCTTTGTCGCGGGCCTCAGAGAGCGTCGGCAGCTGCTCGGCCGGCGGCGCGGCCGCTGAACAGGCAGCCGCCGAGAAACGTGCCTTCCAGGGAGTTGTAGCCGTGGACGCCGCCGCCGCCGAAGCCGGCGACTTCCCCGGCCGCATACAGTCCGTCGATCGGTTGGCCATCGAGCCCGAGCGCGCGCGAAGCGAGGTCGGTCTGGATGCCGCCTAATGATTTCCGGGTCAGGATGTGCAGTTTGACCCCGATGAGCGGTCCGGCGGAGGGGTCAAGGATACGGTGCGGTGTGGCGGTGCGGGTGATGCGGTCCCCGAGGTAGCGCCGCGAGTTGTGGATGCCCTGGACCTGGGCGTCCTTGCTGAACGGGTTGGCCATCTGCAGGTCGCGGGCCTCGATCTGGGTGCGCACGGTGGCAGGGTCAAGGAGCGGCTGATCGGTCAGTTTGTTCATCCGCCCGACGAGTTCTTCGAGGGTGTCGGCGACGACGAAGTCCGCGCCGTGCTGTTTGAACGCCTCGACCGGGCCGGGGGCACCCGTGTTCAGCAGCCGCTCCGAAAGGACCGCACGGCGGCTGTTACTGGTGATATCGGGGTTCTGCTCGGAACCCGACAGGCTGAACTCCTTTTCGATGATCTTCTGCGTGAGGATGAACCAGGAGTGGTCGTAGCCGGCGATCTCTGGGGTGGTGCGCAGGTAGCGCAGGGTGCCGAGGGTGTCGTAGCCGGGCAGGTAGGGCTGGGGCAGTCGGCGGCCCAGCGCGTCGAACCACATCGACGACGGGCCGGGCAGGATCCGGATGGCGTGGTTGGGCCAGATCGGGTTCCAGTTCGCAACGCCTTCGGTGTAATGCCACATCCGGTCGCGGTTGACCAACCGCACCCCGCAGTCGGCGGCGATGTCGAGCATCCGGCCGTCGACGTGGGCGGGCACCCCGGAGATCATCGATTTGGGGGCGGTGCCCATCCGCTTGGGCCAGTAGCGGCGCACCAGGTCGTGGTTGGAGCCGATGCCGCCGGTGGTGACGATGACGGCTTGGGCGTTCAGCTCAAACTCGCCGACGGGGTCGCGGTTGGACGGGGCCCCGCGCGGGGAGTCGTCGTCGGCGAGCACGGTGCCCCGCACTCCGGTCGCGGCGCCGTCGGTGATGACCAGCTCATCGACACGGTGGCGCTGATAGAACTGCACCAGCCCGTTGGCGGCGGCCTGTTGAGCGGAGTCGACAAACGGACCGACGACACCTGTTCCGGTGCCCCACGCGACATGAAATCGGGGCACCGAGTTGCCGTGCCCGGTCGCGCGCAGGTCGCCGCGCTCGGCCCACGCGACCGTGGGCAGGAACGTGATGCCGTGGGTGTGCAACCAGGACCGCTTCTCCCCGGCAGCGAACTCCACATAGGCGCGCGCCCATCTGGCCGCCCACACGTCCTCGTCGTCGAGGCGGTCGAACTGGGCGCTGCCCTGCCAGTCGTTCCACGCCAGCTCAAAGGAGTCCTTCACCCGCGTGCGGCGCTGCTCGGGACTGTCGACAAGGAAGATGCCGCCAACCGACCAGAACGCCTGACCGCCGAGGTTGGCGGCGTTCTCCTGATCAATGACGGCGACCCTCTTACCGCGACTGGTCAGCTCATGGGTAGCGACAAGACCGGACAAACCCCCGCCGACCACGATGACATCTGTATCCATGGTGATTTAACTCCGAACTAGATCGGGCGGTGGTTACCGCCGACATCAGATACGACAGCCCGCGCAGGCCGAGCGTCGGCGAACTGCTGGTCAAAGATCGCTAGGCGGCGGCGTCTTCGAAGACCTTGACCATCTCGGTGTCCAGCAGCTGGGGAACGTCTGATGGCGCGGTTTCAGGGAATTTGCTGAAGAACGCGGTGGGCTGGTCTAGGTCGATGCGGGTTTGTTCACCGTCGCGCTGGGAGACGCAGATACGCACCGGTGCTCCGAGTCCGGCGGCGCCGGTGTAGCGGAACAGGCCTCGGGCTATGACGGCGTTGCCGACCAGGTAGAACTTGGACTCGATGGGGATGCCGGCCAGTCTCATCGTGGGGCCCTGCTCCATTTCCCAGAAGATGGAGAACTTGCTCGGCGCTGAGACCTGATCGACATAGGCTTCCAGTCCGTCACGGTCGGCGTGGCCCACGTATTCGATCAGCCGGGGGACCGAGAAGCGCTGCAAGGTGGACTCGATGGCCTTGGTCACCTCGAAAAATGACTTCTTGGAGCGGATCGTGACCAGGACTCCGTCGTATTTGGTCATTTCCGTCTGAGCTGACATGGGTTCACTCGCTTTCTCTCATGGGATTTCACGCTCCGGGTGTGGAGGGCGTCTGCGAATTGCGGCATGACCAACTGTCATGTGCTCGGCCGGCGCTCGTATCCCCCTGTGGATAGTGCGGGTGGTTAGTCGTGGCCGGGCCGCGCCCAACCCGCACGCCGATTGCCGCGCGCGGCTAAAGCGGCCCGAAGGTGCTGGAGTCGGTGGGCAGGACGTGGTCAAGCTGGGTGCGCGAGGTGATGTCGAGCTTGATGAAGACCTTGCTCAGGTGATATTTGACGGTGTGCACACTGATGAAGAGCCGCGCGCCGATCTCCGGGTTGGACAGCCCGCGACGGGCCAGCTCCGCGATCAAGGCCTCTCGGGCGGTCAGCTGCAGGGTGGTCTCGACAGTGCGCTTGCGGGCGGTTTCGCCAGTGGCCGCCAGTTCGCGGCGGGCCCGCTCGGCGAACGCCTCGATGCTCATCGCCTGCAGCATGTCGTGCGCGATGCGCAGCTGGACGCGCGCATCGCCGCGGCGGCGCTCGCGGCGTAGCCATTCGCCATACAGCAGATGACCGCGGGCGAGATGTGCCCCGGCGCGGGTCCGGCCCAGGCGAGCGATCGACTCACGGTAGAGGCCGTCGGCCGCGTCGCCCTCGCTGAGCAGGGCCCGTACCCGGGTTTCGATTCCCAGCGCCCAGTTGGTCGGCGTCACCCGGGTGCGCTCGGACATCCACTCCAGTGCCTTCTTGACAGGTGCCGTGTCACCGCTCCGAGACGCCCCCTCGGCCAGCTCGGGCACCACAAGCGGCCCGAGCCCCAACCGATCGAGTTCGAATACCCGCCACGCGGCGTCGCGGGCGGCGTCGTGGCGACCGCGGCCGTTGTCAAGCACGGCGCTCGCGTACAGGGCGAAGTGGGCTAACGCGCCCCGACGGCCAGCGCTCGGCTCCCGCAAGGCGGCCTCGACCAGCTCACCGGCCTTCATCTGCTGGCCCCGCCAGGCGGCGAGCGCCATCTCGGCACCCCGAATGGGCAAGTTCCCGGTGACCTCACCGATCAGGCGACCTTCTTCGACCATCAGCGTGGCAGTGCTCAGCTCGCCGGCGAGAAGATGGGATTTGGCAAGAGCATTGAGTGCGTACTGCAAGGACCCGAGCGCGCCGGTGTCCCGGGCGAACTGCGTCACACGAGCGGCCAGAGTATGCGCGCGGTCGGCGTCCCACAGCTCGAAGGCGACCTCGGCGCTGGTGGTTGCACAGTGAAGCCAGCGCCAACGACCGACGTCGTCGGTTGCGACATTGGGAGCCAGCGACAGCTCGACCGTTCGGGCAAGCGTCGCCGCGGCCGCGGTGTAACCCTGGGTCCACCGGAGCACCAGCCCGTCGAACAAGACGTCGACCGCACGCGGTGATCCGGTACGCGGCGGCGCGGCGCGGGCGGCCTCGGCGGCCTCTGCCAGGTCATCGGTACTGCCCAGACCGGCTGACCACATCACGGCCCCCAGCGCCTCCAGGTGCGTCTCGCGGGCCAAGTCGACGTCCCGCGACTCAAGTTTTCTGGCCGCGTCCAGCAGCAGCTGGGCAGCGTCGCCTCGTCGCTGCATCAGCGCGATCTGTCCGCGTAGCCGCTGCAGCTCGACGGCCTGCAGCGGGTCAAGCGGGGAAGCCTCCACCGCCACCAGCAGGCCCAGTGCCGCGTCGAACGCACCGGCGTCGCGCTTCATCACCGCCGCGGCCAGCAGACGCTGGGCCCGGCGCGCAGGGTCGCGCGTCAGCGTCGCCGCGCGTTCCAGGAACGCCGCCGCCGCGGCCAAACCACCGCGCGCCTGCGCTCGACCGGCCGAGCACTCCAGCTCCTCGGCGACGTCCTCGTCGGGCCCGGGCGCGGCCTGCGCCCGGTGCCAGGCACGGCGGTCGGGATCGAGCTCCGCGTCGGTGACCTCCGCCAGGGCGCGGTGCACATCCTGCCGGTCCTGAACAGGCGCCGAGCGATAGGCCACCGAACGCACCAACGGGTGACGAAACAGCACCCTGGCCCCGAACTCCAGCAGGCCGGCCTCCTCCGCCGGCGTCGCCGCCTGGGCCCCGATCCCGAGCCGCTCAGCTGCCCGCCATACCAGCAACGGTTCCCCGACCGGTTCGGCCGCCGCCACCAGCACCAGCCGCCGGGTCTCTACGGGAAGACCGTCCAGCCGCCGCCGGAAGCTCTCCTCGATACGCCCCGAGAGCCGCGCCGTGCCGGCGAAGAACCCGCCCGCCAGCTGCGCCGGTGCCAACCCGCGCGGCAGCTCCAACAGCGCCAACGGGTTGCCACGCGTCTCAGCGACGATGCGGTCGCGGACCCGCACGTCCAGCAGCCCGGGAAGCACCAAGTCCAGCAGCGCGCGCGCATCCTCCTCGCCCAGACCCGCCAGCACCAGTTCGGGCAATCCCGCCAGGTCGTCGCTCGGCCGGCGCGCCCCGAACACCACACCGACCGATTCCGCGTGCAGCCGGCGGGCCACGAACGCCAAGACCTGCGTTGAGGCGCGATCGATCCACTGCTCGTCGTCCACCAGACAGATCAACGGCCGCTGCTCGGCGACCTCGGACAGCAGGCCCAAAACCGCCAGGCCCACCAGGAAGCGATCCGGCGCAGCACCGGGGCTGATGCCCAACGCGGTCCGCAGCGCATCGCGTTGGGGACCCGGGAGCCGTTCGAGGTGATCGAGCATCGGTGCGCACAACTGATGCACCCCGGCGAACGCGAGCTCCATCTCCGACTGGACACCAGCGGCACGCGCCACCAAGCAGCCCGAAGCGTGATCGGCCACGTAATCCAATAACACCGTCTTGCCCACACCCGGTTCGCCACGCACGACTAGTGCCCGGCTCTCACCCACGCGGACAGCGTCGATCAGCCCGTCTAGCACCGCGCACTCGGTTCGCCGGCCTTTCAGCTCCGAGACGCCTCCCCGGACAGAGAAATCTACGGCCATCTACTCAACACGACCTGTATTGACGGGTGCCTCTCGCGCGCCGGGCAGAGGACTATGGCTCGTCCCGGCGACTCGACTGCGATCGCCTTCTTGCCGAGTGCAGCTACGCGTGGTGGCGGGCCTGCGCGGTGTCGGAGTGCGACGGTCGGCTCAGCGCCGTGTTCGCGGTGGTGTCCTCAACGATCCGGGCACAGATGCGCCAGCCGAACTCCGGATCGTTTCGCAGCCGGTCGGTAACCAGACCGTGCATGAACACTGCCGGCAGTCCATCGCCGCGGGCCGCGACATCGCGCCAACCCATCGGGTGGCCCTCACCGGCGGCGGCGACGCGCAACAGGATGATTTGACTCGTCACCATCACAGTGCCGTCATCGTTGGCGTCGACCACGTGGTTGACGTGGCTGCGCCGCACCCC
>DATARY010000172.1:0-35553 GCA_036263935.1 Mycobacterium sp. | reverse complement strand
GTGCCGCGAAATGATCCGTCGCAGTAACCTTGGACGGCCATGAAATTCGCCGTCATAGCCCCTGTCGCGGCCGGGGTGACCGCCGACCCCGTGTGGATGGCCACCTTCGCCCGGCACGTCGAGGCGTGCGGTTTCGAGTCGATCGTCGCGGTCGAGCACACGGTGCTGATGACTCAGTACACCAGCGTCTATCCGTACCACAATTCCGGACGGGTGGGGCTGCCCGCCGACTGCCCCGTGCCGGATCCCCTTGATCTGCTGGTGTTTCTGGCCGGCCACACTGAGCGGCTGGGTTTGGCCACCGGGGTTCTTGTGTTGCCCAACCACCACCCTGTGGTGCTGGCCAAGCGGGTGGCCACGGTTGACGCGTTATCGGGCGGGCGGCTTCGGCTGTCCGTCGGAATGGGCTGGCTGAAGGAGGAGATCGAAGCCTGCGGAACGGAATTCACCACCCGCGGCCGGCGCGCGGACGAGCAGATCGAGGTGATGCGGCTGCTGTGGACGGAGCAGCCCGACGGCATGAGCCATCACGGTGAGTTCTTCGACTTCGACAACGCCGCGTGTTATCCGAAGCCCGGCGCACGCGTGCCGATTCACATCGGCGGGCACAGCCGCGCGGCGGCGCGGCGGGCGGGCCGCCTGGGTGACGGCTTCCAGCCGCTGGGTGTCGGTGGTTCCGAGCTGACCGATCTGATCGCGGTGATGCGCCGGGAGGCAACCCAAGTCGGGCGCGACCCGGACACCCTCGAGCTGTCGCTCGGCCATCTCGTCACCAAGATCGACGCCGACCGTGCGGACAAACTCGCGGCGCTCGGCGCCGATCGCCTCGTGCTGGCGATGCCGCCGACCGCCGACTTCGCCGAGGCCTGGGATCTGTTGTCCGCGTGCGCCCAACGGCTGGCACTGATCCCATGAACCTGAACGCCTCCGACCGGTTGGCCCTCAGCGATCTGGTTCACCTGTATGCCTCGGCGGTCGACGACCGACGGTTCGATGATGTGGTCGAGTTGTTCACCGAGACGGCGGAATTACGGCTGCCCGACCCTCCCCGAGCACTGGAACCCGTGCGGCAGCTCCACGGACGTGACGGCGTGCGCAGTGCGATGGCCTCGCTGGCCGCCGTCACCCGGACCGAACACGCGATCGTCGGTGAGGTGTACGCCGCTGGTGACGACGGCAACTACGCCCTGGGCCGCATCACGTGCATCGCGCACCATTGGACCGTCGCCGACGGGCAGGCCAGCGACCTGGTGTGGCATCTGCGCTACGACGACGAGTACATGCGCACCCGCGCGGGTTGGCGCATCCACGGGCGCGCGCTCACGATCAACGCGATCGAGACCCGGCCGGTGCGTCGCCTTCGATCGCCCGCATCAGATCGTCCAACAGGGGCCGCTGACCCTTCACCAGCTTCGACTGCGCCTCGGTCACGGAAAACCAACCAACACGGTCGATTTCGGGAAACTCCCTGACGTTTCCGGATCCCCTCGGCCACTCCAGCTCGAACGTGTTGCTGAATGTGTCCTCGAGGTCCAGGTCGCCGCGGACCGCGAAGGCCGTGATGACCTTTCCGCTCGGCTGCTTGAGCGGCGCGAGGTCGATACGCGGACCTTCGGGCGCCGCCTTGCCCAGTTCCTCGTGGAATTCCCGCTGCGCCACGGTCCACGGGTCTTCGCCCTCGGCGTACTCACCCTTCGGAATCGACCACGCTCCCTCGTCCTTGCGCGCCCAGAACGGACCACCGGGATGGCCGATCAGCACCTCAACGCCGGCGTCGGTGAACCGGTACAGCAGCAGGCCCGCGCTGAGTTTCGGCATGGCCGAAGCCTAAAGGGTGTCGCCGCTCAGCTCCGGTTATGCAGCGCCTGCTGACCGAACTGGCCGGGTTCCAATGAGTCGTGCGGCAGTACGAGCTCACCGCTGTCGATGCGGTCCCGCAGATAGGCGAACGTCTGCGCAGTCTGGGCAAATAGGTGCTCGCCCGCCCGCAGCGCCGGCCGAGCGCCGTCGCCAGACGCGAACCGCGGCAGTGGCTTCACCTCGGTGTGGTAGTCGACGTTGAAGAACAGTGGGAATGAGAACCGCTCCTCTTTGACCTTGCGCACCCGGTGGCTGGTCGCGACGAATGCGCCGTTGGTCCACAGTTCCAGCATGTCGCCGATGTTGACGACGAACGTCCCCGGAATCGGTGGCACGTCGATCCACGCACCGGCGCCGTTCATCACTTCGAGGCCCGCGGAGGTCGCCTTGAGCAACGTGAAACATTCGTAGTCGGTGTGTGCGCCGATGCCCAATCGGTCCTCGGCATCGGGGTTGTACGGATAGTGCACCAGCCGCAACTGGCTTGGTGTCTTGGTCGCGTGCCGGGTAAACGTGTCTGGATCCTCGCCCAACGCCACCGCGAGCGCCCATAGCAGCCGGTGCCCGACGTCGAGCACCGCCTGGTAGTACGCGGTGACCGCCTCGCCGAAGCCCGGCAACTCCGGCCACACGTTGGGCCCCAGCATTGGGTTGCCGGCGAGGTAATCGGGATCGTCGGCCGGCAGGTCCAACGCGGTGTCGAAAGCCTCTTTCAGGTCGGGCATTCCGGTTTCGACGCCCTCCTCGCCGACTGGTACATAACCCCGATGGCATGTGGACAACCCGATGTACGAGCGCATCTTCTCCTCGATGGGGAGCGCGAAGAACTCCGTGGTCGAGGCGAGCAGCCGGTCGAACAACGCGTCGTTGACACCCGCACCGCTGACGTAGAGGAAGCCGATCTCGCGCGCCGCCTTACCGACCTGCTCCGCCACCCGCTCTCGTTCGGCGAGGTCCGGCGAGCGCAGACCACCGATGTCGACTACCGGCACCGACGTGAATGACGTTGCGCCACTCATAGATCCACATTCCCTTCGCTTTCCTGTACGTACCATCGGACGCCGTTGGCCTCGAGGTCACTGCCGTGCAGACGTGGGCTCAGCGTGGCCCACTCCGGTTCATCGATGCTGCCCAGCAGCACTCCACGGGGGTCTGCCCAGCCGAACGCCTCGCCCACCCTCAGCAGGATTGCGTCGTCGGAATCGCGACGGAGGAAAAGCGCACCGCACGGAGACACCGTTCCGTCGCCTCGAGCCCAGTGCTCGACGTAGTTTTCGTGTACGCCGATCTCGATCAGTGTGCCATCCTCCCAACGCATCCGTCCCGCATCGGGAAACGGACCGGGCGGAGTGATGTCGATGTCGCGGCGCCATTCGAACACGGCGTCGCGCTGGCCGAGCCGGCCCGCGAAGCCACGCGAATCCACGTAGGCGGTGATCCCCTGCAGCCAGACGACATCCGTGCCTGTGTCCCGCGATCCGTCGGCTCCGACCAGCAACGTTCGTCGCCACAGCCCGGCACAGTCGGCCATCAGTACGGTCCTCATGTGGCGGCCGCCCAGGTGGATCGCAGCAGTGCCATTCCAGCGTCGGTGGGCCGGCCGAATGCCCGGATCCTGGCGAGTCCTCCGTCGGGATAGGCCTGGACCCGCAGCGCGGTGATGTTCTCGGCGTCCACCACGAACACCTGTCGCGCGTCGGGCGCGATGCGGGAGCGCGGCAGCACTGGGACGTCGAACGGTACCAGCGCCCAGCCGTGTTCCCCGTTCGGGCGACGCCGGCTGCCGAGCACGGCCACCTCCGGTGTGGCGTTGAAAACGAAGCAACTGGTGTCGATCTCGAGGCGCTGCAGGTCCGCGGGCACTGCGAACGAGATCATCACCGCGTCATGGGTGTCGGGCCCGATGTCACGCCGCCGCCTGGTCTCCCATCCGTCGCCCATGTTGTGCGGCCGACCGGGAGCGATCAGCGCGCAGGCGTTGGAATAGAAACTGTCACTTGACCACTCGACACGGCCACCCTGCTCGACACCGGACACCTCGACCGTGACGTCCGCCCACAGCGTGGGGTCGGGTATCACTTCGCCGAAGGCTCGCAGCCGCGCGACCCCGCCGTCGGACTCCAAGATCAGCCGGACATGGGTGTAGCGCCGCGGGTCGTCGACCGAGAACAGGTTGTGCGAATCGGCTTTCAGCGCAGTCGAACCGACGACGGTGGTCCATCGCACCGAAGGGTCGGCGGTGTCCGCGGCCGCGCCGAGCACGGCGGCTTCGACGCGGCAGCCGGTGGGGTGATTGCCGGAAAAGAAGCGGGTATCGACGTCGATCGTGTGCAGCCTGCCAGCCGCGCCGAGCCGGATGATGGCCCAATCGCCTTCCGCGCCCGCATGCCTGCGGGTTTCCCACCCGTCGACGACCTCGCCGCGCAGGTCGTACACACCGGGCACGAAGGCGGGTTCGTTGGGGGCAATCAACCGTTCCTTGAACCCGAAGGATTCGTCGCTGGCCGCGATGACGCTGCCGCCCAGTGTGCGGGATGCGAGGTCCACCTTCATGGGTTGAGCCCCAACGCCGTCGACAACGGCCAGTGGCTGCGCGGATTGTCCGGACCTGCCGCCAACACCCCGGCCTTGCTGGTGGAAAGCCCCAACCCGACCAGTGCCTGGGCGAGCGCCACCGCCGCGGCGACCCCGTCGACGGCGGGCACACCGAGCTTGGCCGAGACCGCCGTTGTCACACCGGCCATTCCGGCACAGCCCAGGCAGATCACGTCCGCGCCATCCTCGCTAACGGCCCGCGCCGCCTCGTCGACGATCGCCTGCACGGCACCGGCCGGGTGGGTGCCCACCTCGGCGGTGCCCAGCCCACACGCCCGCACCGACGCACAGTGCGCGCTGAGCCCGGCGAGCACGAGCCGGTCCTCGATCGGTGCGATCGAGCGGGCCAACGTGGTCACGACCGAGAACCGCCGCCCGATCAGATGGGCGATATGAGCGGCGGATTCGGCGATATCGAGCACCGGCACGGACAGCATCTCCTGCAGCGCGTCCTTGCCGTGCTCGCCGAACCCGGCCAGAATCACGGCGTCGTAGTCGAATTCGGTTGCGGCCACCATGGTGGCGACGGCGTCCATCACACCGACGGCAGACAGGTAACTTTCGGCCGCAGAGTCGATCGCCTCAGCGCCGAAACGCGGTTTCACGGTGACGATCTCGGTGCCTTCGGCGGCCACCGCACGCGCCGCCTCGGCGATCTCGGCGGTCATCGACTCCGACGTGTTGGGGTTCAGCACGAGGATTCTCATGCCGGCGCCGCCACCCGCTGGTAGACCGATCGCCCGGCCAGCCAGGTCTGTGCCACCGAGCCACGCAGCACCGCGCCGTCATACGGGGTCGCCGCGTGCCGGTGTCGGAGCGCAGCCGCGTGCACCGTCTGCTCCGAATCGGGTTCGAACGCGCACAGGTCGGCGCGGTATCCCACCGCGATTCGCCCGCGGTCAGCGAGGCCTGCCAGGGTGGCGGGTCGCTCCGCCATCCAGCGGCACAGCTCGGGAAGTCCGAAGCCGCGCTGCAGCGCATGCGTCCACACCGCCCGCGGAGCTACCTCGAGGGAACTGATCCCACCGAAGACGCGCCCGAAGTCACCGTCGGCCTTGACGGTTGGCGCGCATGGCGAATGATCGGACACGATCATGTCCAGCGTGCCGTCGGCCAAACCGCCCCACAGCCGGTCCCGGTTGTGATCGTCGCGTATTGGCGGGCAGCACGCGAACTCGGTGGCGCCGTCGGGGATGCTCTGTGCGGCGAAGATCAGGTAGTGAGGACAGGTCTCGGCGGTGACGCGAACCCCGGACCGCTTGGCCTCGGCCAGCATCGGTAGCACCTGAGCGCTCGACACGTGAACGACATGCACGCGGGCGCCGGTATCCCGCGCGGTATCGAGCACAAGGGCGACGGCGTCCTGCTCGGCGGCGTCCGGTCGGGAGGCGAGAAACGAGGCGTAGCGGCGACCGAACGCCCGTGGACTGTCCGCGATGACGTGCTGGCTTTCCCCGTGCACCAGCAGGACCGAGTCGAGGGCGGCGACGCGCGACGCGGCCCTCCGGAACTGACCGGCGCCCAGACGCGGGAAGTTCCGGTTGCCCGAATCGGTCAGGAAACATTTGAAACCGGCGACGCCCGCCTCGGCCAGTGGCGCGAGGTCGTCGATGTTCGCGGGTACCACGCCTGCCCAATAGCGGACATCGACGCGGCAGTTTCCCTGTGCGGATTGTTGTTTGCTCGCTAACGCCGCGACGCTTGTGGTCACTGGGTCGCTGTCGAGCGGCATGTCTACCAGGGTGGTGATCCCGCCCGCCGCGGCGGCCGCGGTCGCGGTCGCGAAGCCCTCCCAGTCGGTTCCCGGCTCGTTGATATGCACGTGGGTGTCCACGAACCCCGGCAGCAGCACCGCGGAGACGGGCAGCCGGATCTCGTCGGCCGACGGCAGGTCCGTGTCGATAGGAGCGATCGCCCGAATCCGCCCATCCGCCAGCGCGATCGCGGCGGCCCGAATGCCGCCGTCGATCACCGCCCTGTCGGCGCGGATTACCAGATCCATCATGCGTTGACAGCCCCGAACCGGTCGTGAAAGTGACGTGTCAGCTCAGGCCACACATGCGGGTCATGGCCGGGGATCAACTGATACCCCTTGTCACTGGCCAGCTTCTTGAGCCTGCGGATCGGCTCGACGGTCTCCTCCGGCGCCACCCCGATGTATCCGCCGATGGCCAGCTCGTGCTCGATGTTCTCGGTGAGGTCGGCGGCGTCGAACGCGAACACGAAACCGTCGCCGCCCACCGACTCGTCCAGTTCGACCACGAAACTCTGGTGCCCGGGTGTGTGGCCGTAGGTCGGCACCGCGGTGATGCCGGGCGCGATCTCGGCCTCGCCGTCGGCAAGCCGCCACTCGATGCGCGGATCGTCGAAGTCGATGCGTGCGATCGCGTTGCGCTCGGGTTCGGGATGGTTGAACAGCCCGTACTCCACCTCGCGGCGTTGCGCGTGCACCGGCACCTTTCCGGCGAATAATTTCAGGCCGCCGGCGTGGTCATGGTGGAGGTGGCTCACCGCGACCGCGTGAATGTCGTCGATGTCGACACCGATGTCGTGCAACGACTCTTCAATGGGCTCACCGGGTCCCGGCAGCACCGGGATGTACTCGACGGTGGGATAGAACCGCCGGTACAGCGCCGGATCACGGATCAGCGCGGTGTTGAACCCGGTGTCGAGCAGAACCCAGCCGCCGTCGGTCTGTAGCAGCACCCCGGGCACGGGCTCACGCATGCGCAGCTCGGGGGGCGCGCCGTAGACCGACACCGACTTCGGCAATTCCTCCCAGCCGAGCGTCAGCAGGACGATCCGCCTGACCTTTCCCACCTGCTAGCCCACCGACAACGACGCGAGCCGCAACGAGTTCGGGTTGGTGACGACGTGCGCCTGCTCGACGCCATTCAGCCACGGCTGCCCGACCATGAAGTCGTCGACATCGGCGACGTTCAGCCAGCAGCCGGTCTTGACGGCCTCACTGCCGGCCTGCGAGAAGGGCTGCGCCTCACCGGTTTCCAGACCTCGCGCCAACGCGGCGGTGACCGGTGGTGCGGAGCAGCCGAGATAGTTCAGGCCGCCGTCGGGATCCCACGAGATGTGGCCCCAGGTGTACGGCGATGGCGCGTCGGGCCATGCGAGCAGCGTCAGCACCTCCGGCGCTGCCATTCCGTCGCCACCGATCCAGCCGTAGATCTCTGACGTCGGGTAGCTCTGCACCTTGGCCGTCAGGCCTGCCGCGGCCAGCTGGGTCTGAATCAGGTTGCTGACCAATTGATTGTCGGGGTTGCTCGAGTCGTATCCGACGGTGACGGCTTTCTGGTCGGCGGGCAGGCCGCCCGCGAGCGCGCTGAGCACAGATGGATCATGCGCGACGGCCTGCTTGGCGAACTCGGGCGACATCATGTTGGGCGGATAGATCTGGTCGGCGGCCTTGCCGCGGCCGAAATACGTTTGCTTGACCAGCTCGTCGACGTTGATCGCCTGCAGTAGGGCGGTGCGGTTCTTTGCGTCGGTGAGCATGCCCTTGTGCGGGTTGATGTACAGGTAGTTCGACATCATCGTCGGCAGCGAGTAGTGCGAGAAGCTCTTGTTGTCGAGGTAGGACTGCACCGCCGAGGACGGCAGGTCATGCAGGATCGCCGCAAGCTGCCCGTTGTTGAACTGCAACTGCTGCGCCGACGCGTCGGTGATGACCGGGATGTCGACCTTCTCGAAATACGGTTTGGCGCCCCAATAGTCGGGGAATGCCGCGAGCCCGTAGTGCGATCCGACCTGGGCGTCGGTCAGCGTGTAGGGGCCGGTACCCAGGTCGTGGGCGGTCAGATAGTTCTGCGCGTTGTCGGTGCCCGCGTTCTTCTTCAGGCCCTCTGGGCTGACCATTCGCGGCCCGTACGGGCAGGCCAGATATTCCAGGAACGCGGAGTTGGGTGCCTTCAGCGCGATCGTGACGTCGTAATCGCCTTGTGTGGTGACTGAGTCGACGTCCTTGACCATGTACGCCGGGCCCTGATTGACGGCCAGCCGCCGGTCGAATGAGGCTTTGACCGCTGCGCTCGTGAACGGCGTTCCGTCATGGAATTTCACGCCCTGACGGAGCTTGAAGGTGAACACCTTGTTGTCCGGCGACTTCGTCCACTCGGTTGCCAGCAGCGGCTCGAGTTCGGGTTTGTCGGTGTTGGCCTTGAACTGCAACAAGCCTTCGTAGGTGTTGGTGGTCAGAAGCAGGCCCTGGCCGGCGTAGAAGATGTCCGGGTCGGGCGGCTGGCCCGGGTCCTGCAGGAACGACAGGTGCAGCACCTTGTCCGTCGGCGCCGCGCTCGGGGCCCCGCCACCGCCGGTGTTGGAGCCACCACACGCTGCCAGGGTCAGGGCCGCGATGGCGCTAGCCGCGGCGATGGCCTGAGTTCTGCTGCTCATTGTGCTGCTCCTTCGAGAACGGGACCGGGGTTCGGTTCGAACCGGCGGCGGCGACATTGATCTCCGGAGCCGCCGCGGCGGCGACATTGATCAAAGGCCGTGAGCATCTCGTCAGTGGTCCGCACCGCGCCGGTCTGCAGGTATTCCATGGCGTCGAGGGCCGCGTCGTGGCGGTACTGCGACGAGCCGCCGACACAGTCCGACACCACGCGCACGTAGAAGTCGCGCTGGTGTGCGTCGGCGAACGTATAGTGGACGCAGACATCGGTGAGCCCGCCGATCAGGATCAGCGTCGACGCGCCCAGCCCCCGCAGCACGATCTCGAACTCCGTTCCGATGAATCCGGAATAGCGGCGCTTGACGATGTGGAAGTCGTCGGGGCCGGGCCGCAGCGACGGTTCAAGATCGGTCCCGGGCTGCCCTTCGACGCAGTGCACGCCTTCGGTGCCGTCGAGCTCACGCCCGAAATCGATGCCGCTCGGGCGGTGCACCTCCTGGAAGAAGACGATGGGGATGCCCGCGGCGCGGGCCGCCGCAACCAGCCGTTCGGCGCGCTGCACGCGCTCGATGTGCCCCGGCATCACGGGAATTCCCGCGTCCTGCACCGACATCCCGCCGCCCTCCTGAATGTCGACGACGACAAGGACGGGATTGCCCACGATGATTGGCTGTGCTGGCACCTAACCTCCTGTGATTGCGATCCGGGGATCCGCCGCTGCCTGCAGCAGGTCCACCGCGGTGTTGATGAACACGTAGAGGGCGCCGAGCATCAGCGTGACGCCGGCGATGGCCGGATAGTCGGCGACCGGGACGCTCTGCGCGATGTACTGCCCGATGCCCGGCCAGCCGAAGACCTGCTCGACGACCAGCACACCGGAGAACATCAGGCCGACCTGGAGGCCGGTCATCGACAACGCCGATCCGATCGAGTTGCGCAGCACGTGACCGGTCATGACGCGGCTCTCGGAAAGTCCTTTTGCCCTTGCGGTCCGGGCGTAATCGCTGTCGGCGTCGGTCAGCAGGCTGGAGCGCAGCACACGGCCGATCGCCACCGCCGGCCCGAGCGCGATCACGATTGCGGGCAGGATTAGGTGGTGCAGCGCATCCGCGACGACGTCGAACCGGCCGTGCAGTAGGCCGTCCACCGTCAGCAGTCCCGTCGGCCCGGTCGGCGGGTTGGCTACGCCGATTCGCCCGTTCGCGGGCACCCAGCCGAGTTTCTGATAGAACACAATGAGCCCGAGGATGCCGAGCAGGAACATCGGAGCCGACGCGCCGGTGAACAGGATTGCCCGCAGGGCACCGGATCCCCGCCACTTCAACGTGGTGCCGAACGCGAGCAGCGCGGCCAGAATCAGCGCGATCGCCATGCCATACAGCGCCAGTTCGAGTGTCGCAGGGAAGAAGTCGCCGAGGTCGGATGCGACGGGATGCCGGGTGCGGTACGACGTGCCCAGGTCACCCCGGACGGCCGAGGTGAGGTAGTTCCAGAACTGAACCGGGATCGGCTCATTGAGGCCGAGCGCCTCGCGCCGGGCGGCCACCGCCTCGGCGGATGCCTGCGCGCCGAGTTGTGCCTTCACCGGATCCAGCGGCGAGATGTGTTGCAGCAGAAAGAGCACGGCCATCAGGGCGATCAGGATCGCCACCGTCGCGGCCAGCCGGGAGAGGATGAAGTTTCTCATCGCTGCCCTAGTTCGCCTTCATCAGGTTGCGCAGGCCGTCGCCGGCGAAGTTGGCGATCAGGGCGAGGACAAGGACGCCGAGGCCCGGCATCACCGGGATCCACCATTGCTGAAGGAAATAACTCAGGTTGCGCGCAGCGTCGGCGCCGAGTTCGGGCGCGGGTGCGGACTGACCGAGGCCGAGGAAGGACAGCGCCGCCAGGGTGAGGATCAGCGTACCGATGTCAAGGCTGGCGGCGACGAGCGCGTTTGGCACGGCGCCGGGCAGCAGGTGACGTCCGGCCAGCCGAATCGGGCCGACGCCCGCGAGCCTGGCCGCTTCGATGTGCGGACGCGCCGCGAGCCTGGCCACTTCGCCGCGCACCAGCCGCGCATAGAACGGCCACCACACGATCGACACCGCGATCAGCGTGTGGGTGAATCCGGGTCCCAGCGCAGCGACCACCGCGATCGCCAGCACCGGCGCGGGCAGCGAGAGGAACGCGTCGGTGATCCGCATCAGCAGACCGTCGATCCAGCCACCCGCGGCTCCGGCGATCAGTCCGACCAGCCCCCCGATGATGAGGCCGGCCGCGACAACCACCAGGGCCGCAAACCAACTCGCGCGGATGCCAAACAACACCCGGCTGAGGATGTCGCGGCCGACGCTGTCGCTGCCCAGCAGGAAACCGCTCTTGCCCGGAGCCTGCAACGGCATGCCGACGGGAAGCAGCGGGTCGTGCGGCGCGATGAACGGCACCGCGACCGCCACCACAGTGACTGCGAGAACCAACGAGACGGCGGTCCAGTTCAGCAGCAGCGACGGCGATTTCGGCAGCGACAGCAGCCGCTCACGGCCGCGCACCCAGGTGCCGGCGGGGATCGCAATCGCCATGTCAGCGGGCCTTCCGCTCGATGCACGCGACCTGATGCGGGTTGCCGGGCGTGCCTTCCAGCCGGACGTCGAGCTCGAAATCGGAGCACGTGTCGATGGCGATCGGGCACCGGGGATGAAACGCACAGCCCGGCGGCGGGGACAGTGGGCTGGCCGGTTCGCCCGGCAGCACGCGTGATTCGCGGCCCAAGTCCGGAATCGAGTCGACCAGCGCCCGGGTGTAGGGGTGCACGGGATCGTTGATGACGTCGTCGGCCGGCCCGATTTCGACGATTCGCCCGAGGTACATCACCGCGATCCGATCGGCCACCACACGGGCCACCGACAGGTCATGGGTGACGAATACGACCGACATGTCGAGGGTTCGGCGCAGATCGGTGATGAGGTTGAGCACCGAGGCGGCCAGCGAAACGTCAAGCGCGCTGGTCGGCTCGTCGCACAGCAGCACTGACGGTGGCACCACGGTGGCCCGGGCCAGCGACACCCGCTGACGCTGGCCGCCGGAGAGCTGGCCCGCACGGGACTTGACGATGTCCAGCGGCAGGCCGACCCGCTGGAGCACCTGGGTTACTGCATCCTGTCTTTCGCTGCGGGACATAGTGTTTCGCCGCAGGCGCTCGGAGATCAGCTCGCCCACCGACAGCCACGGGGTCAGCGATGCGCCCGCGTCCTGGAACACCATCTGCGGCCGCCGGCCGCCGGCCAGCTCCACCCCGCCCGACGTGTGTCTCTCCAAACCCGCGATGACACGCAGCAGGGTCGACTTGCCCGATCCGCTCTCGCCGACGACGGCAACTGATTCGCCGTGGCCGACGGTCAGTGAGATGCCGCGCAGCGCATAGAGTTTCCCGCGTCGCCCGACCGCGAACGACTTGGTCACATCCTGAAGGACGACCGCGGGCGGGTGGTCGGCCTCCTGGGCCTCGGTTGTCGGTTCGATCGCCTCGGTGGTAGTCAGGCGGGAGCCCAGTTCGGCGGATATCGCGTCGAACGCCACGATGCAGGCGCTGACCCGGTCGGACGTCACCGCGATCGGATCCGGCGGCGAAGACTCACATTCCGGCGTGGCGAGCACGCATCGGGGCGCGAACGCGCATCCGGACAGCGGATTCACCGCGCTGGGCACCGACCCGGCCAGTGCCGCGAGCTTGCGGTTGCGGACCGTGTCGAGCGTCAGCCGTGATCGCAACAGTCCGTGGGTGTACGGGTGCGCAGGCCGGCCGAGCACCAGGGCCGTCGGCCCGATCTCGGCGATGCGTCCCGCGTAAAGCACGGCGATGCGATCCGAGATCTGCGCGGCCACGCCGAGGTCATGGGTGATCAGCACGATGCTGCAGCCGATCTCATCGCGCAGCCGCTGCAGCAGGCGCAGCACCTGCGCCTGCACTGTGACGTCCAGCGCGGTGGTCGGTTCGTCGGCGATGATCAGTTCCGGATCGCCAGCGATCGCGATCGCGATCATCACGCGCTGCCGCAGCCCACCCGACAGTTCGTGCGGGAAGGCACGAAACCGCCGGTTCGGTTCGGGGATGCCCACCGCCGTCAGCAGCCTGAGGGCTGCCTTGTCGCTGCCGGCGGCCTCGGCGACCTGCGTACCGATGCGCATCGTCGGGTTCAGCGAGGTCATGGGGTCCTGGAAGATGGCCCCCAGGTCCAGGCGCCGGACTTTCCGCAACGCCTTGGGATCGCCAGTCACCATGTCCGCACCCGCGACCCGCACCGAGCCCTGCACTCGGGCGTGCGACGCCAGCAGGCCCAACATCGTGAATCCGAGCACGCTCTTCCCCGAGCCGGACTCGCCGACCAGGCCGAGTATCTCGCCGGGCGCGATGTCCAGGGATACGCCGCGCAGCGCGTTCACATCGTTTCCGTTGCGGCGGAACGTGACGTGTAGGTCGGTGATCGCGGCTACCCTGGCAGCGTCCGACGCCGGGTCTGACGGCGCCGCGTCGCTGCTCGACGGCTCCTTGCGCGAGCGCTCGTCGCTGCTCGACGGCTCCTTGCGCGAGCGCTCGTCGGCCTCGGTTACTGCGCTGCTCATGTACCGCTCCCTAGCACCCGGCCTGTCAATCGACAGTTTTCATGGCGCACCGCGGCGGTGGGTGTCGCTGGCGTAACCAATCCGCCACGCCAGGTAACCGATGCGTGTCACGCGTTTCTGTCGTGTGACAGAAACCTGAAGGGCTGATGTAGTGCCCGCTCAATGCGCAACGATGGTGACCATGTCGATCGCTCGTGCCGGCCGTCCACGGCTGATGACGCAGCGGCGGCCGGGCAGGACGGCTCGCGACGAAATCCTCGACGCCGCAGGCGAATTGTTCACCACTCTGGGCTATACGGGCACGTCGACCAGGACCATCGCCGAGGCGGTGGGCATCCGACAGGCCTCGCTCTATCACTACTTCAAGACCAAGGACGACATCCTGTGTGCGCTGCTCAGCCAGACGGTGACGCCGACGCTGTCGTTCATTCCGAGCCTGATGGAGGCCGATCCCGCGCTGACGGCGGCCGAGCACCTACACGCACTGGCGACGTTCGACGGCGGCCAACTGCTCAGTGGCCGCTGGAACCTCGGGGCCCTGTACCTGCAGCCCGAGCTGCACGGCGCGCGCCTCGAACCGTTCTGGTCGGACCGAGAGCGGCTCCGGCTGCATTACTTGGCGCTGAGCACGGCTATCGTGGCCGGCACCGGAGTCGACGAGGCGGCCGCCGATCTGCCCTTCCGTTTGGTGGAGTCGCTGGTCCACATGTGGAACACACAGCCGAGCTGCGGACGCTCGGCGTTGCCGGAACACGTCGCCGATGCCTGCATCCGGGTGCTCGGCGTGCCTGATGCCGCCCCGGCATTGCGCGCGCGAAGTCGTCGGGAATTGGCGCGGTATGCCCCAACCTGAATCTTTACTGTGGCTTGGCTTTGGAATCGGGCGCCATTGCCTGTAGCCGTTGGAGAATGTGCGCTATCGCTTCGTCCTGCGCGAGCAGATGTTTCTGGATTTCCTCGGATTCCTTCAGGACGGCCTCGGCGTCCTTGAAGGTGTCTTCAGCGCGCTTATCCGCGGCTTTGGCCTGAATGTTTTGTCCCACAATGATTATCGGCAGGAGCACCAACTGCAGGAAGCTGCTCGATAGCCACACGACGATGTAGTACGTGCCCTGCTTGACGGCGTCCGGCAACGCGAACAGGGCCAGCAAGGTGAACAGGTAGGCGGTCCACATCGTGCCCACGATGACGGTGATCCACAATCCGAAACGGGCGTTGAAGCGGATGATCCAGTTTGGATGGTCGAGCCTGCGCAGGTCCCTCGTCTTCACCGGACCGCTGGCGTGAAGCTCGGCTGCCCGGGGATGGCGGATGTACTGATAGATGTTCGGCATCCGCGAATCTTCACACGTTCGCCGACCCAAACGGGCGCAGCTGAATAAGCTGCCCGGCATGAACGCAACTCACGTGCCGCGGGCTGCCCTGACGGCGGCGCCCATCCTCGGGCCGCTGGGTGTCACAATCGTCGCCGCAATGATTTTCGCGGCCCCCATCACTTTCACAGCTTCCCCGGCCTCGCCACCAGTCGGTCTCGTTGCGTCGTATTCGACGATCCAAACCCACAGCGATTCAACGGCTCTGCTCGACGCCAACGCGCAGTACGCATCCACGCAGCGGCAATCTGTCGGCAACTACCCCCTTAAGAGGCGCCGGCACATGCATTTCTGGAGCAACTTCACACACTTCGGGACCAGCGGCGGCCCGCTCAGCTGGCTGGTCCTAGGGCCGATCCTCGCGATCACGGCCGGCGCGGCGGCGGTGCCGTTCTTCCTTCGCCGTCGGATGTCGCGCAAACGGCGGGCGGGCGATTTCGTCAGTCCACGACCGGACGTGTTCACGCCGCCGTTTGGTGCCCCGCCGCCGATGCCACCTCCTGCGCGCTTGCCGGGAGCCACCGACGAGCGGTTGGCAAGGCTGGAGAAGCTTCATGAGTCCGGTGCGGTGACGGATGTGGAGTTCTTGGCGAGCGACAGCGGATCCTGGGCAGGTAGCTCGGCGCCGCATGCGCCCGAAGGGCATTAGTCGGGTTTCGGCATCGGGATGCCCTCGCTGGCGGAGAACTGCGCATCTTCCTCCGAGGACAGGCCGATCGATACGACCGACCGGTCGAAGAACGCATCGGTGAGGTAGGCCAGCGAAACCGCCCATCGATTGACGAAGCGTGGGATCGCGTACAGGTGGTATGCGCGGGTGACGACCTTGGCCGGGAACCCGGACAGCTGAATGTTCAGCGGGTTCGCGACGGCGGATCGGGGCCCGAGGTCGACCACCAACCCCATGTTGCGGTGTTTGTAGGTCTTCCTATTGCCGTAGCCGAGGCTCGCGGCGACGTTGTGCGCCAACACTTTTCCTTGCCGCGTCGCGTGCTGCGCGGTCGGTGGGGTGATCTTGCCGGGCTGGGTGACGTCTGGCACCGCAGCGGCATCCCCTGCGGAGAACACGTCGGGGTGGCCGGGCACCTGCAGGTCGGTCTGCACCTTCAGCCGGCCCTTCTCGGTCGGCAGGCCAAGCGTCTCGATCAGGGGAGCTCCGGTCACCCCGGTCACCCATGCCACGGTGTGGGTTCGGATCAGCGAATCATCGTTGAGCACAACGTGTTCCGCGTGCACTTCCTTCAGTGTGACGCCCAGCCGGACGTCGATGCCACGAGATCTCAGCACCCGCATCGCCGACGCGCCAAGCTTCTCCCCGACTTCGGGCATCACCTGTTCGGCCAGGTCCAGCAGCACGAACTTGACGTCGGCCGGGTCGAAGCTCAGCTGTTTGGCGGCCGAATCGGCGAGCGCCCGCAGCTGGGCAACCAGTTCGGTCCCTGAATACGACGCGCCGACGACCACGATCGTCCGGCGCGCGGATGCTCGACCGGGATCGTCGTCGACATCGGCCAGTTCGAGTTGCTCCAGCACGTGATCGCGCAGGAACAGCGCCTCGGCGGTCGACTTCAGCCCGCGCGCGTGTTCCGCGAGACCCGGAACGTCGAACAGCCGGGTCACCGACCCCGGCGTCAGGACAAGGCGATCCCACGCAAGGCTGCGTGAGCGCTCTTCCGGGTCGGTGAACGTGACGGTGCGCCCGTCGAAGTCGACGCCGTCGACCCTGCCGCGGATGGCCTGCACGCCCCGCAGCGTGTTGGCAAGCGGAATCGCGACGAATCGGGCGTCGACAACCCCGCCGGCGACGTCGGGCAGCAGTGGTGTGTAGAGCATGTAGTCGACCGGCGAGATGATCGAGATATCGACCGACGCTGCGTCTTGTTGGTGCCGGCTCAACGTACGGGACAGGCGACGGGCGCATTCGAAACCCGTGAACCCGCTGCCGACGATTACCACGGAGGTCATCGCCCCCACTGTACGGCTAGGGGCTATGGAGCAAGGTTGCGAACTTCGTCGCCAGCCATGGCTTGCGGCCACCGGCGCGCAGCCGGCCGCGGATGACGGGCGACCACTGCGGGATCCGTCCGTAACCCAGGAGCAGGAACGCGACCGGGTCCGCGGTGATCCGGCAGTCTGCCCGCTCTCCCGCGGAGGTGACGACGGCGGTCCCGTCGTTGACCGCCATGCGGTAGCCGGCGCCGCCGCGCATCCGCAGTTCGAAGCTGACGCGGACGCCCGCCGCGCGATTCGGCCGCAGGTACTGCGGTGCGACGGTCAACACTCCGGGGATCACCAAGAGCGCGTCGGCGGCACTGATCGTCCAGGGCAGCCCCGCGGCGCGCGAGATATCCAGACCGTGGATCAGTTGCTCGCCCAGCAGCAGGCACGCCATCGTCGACGGGCCGATCACCAGCCCGTTGGGTGTCGCTATGTCGGCGCCGACGTCGGCGGATGCAGCGGCGTCCAGATACGTCGCGGCCACCTCTTCGAGCATGTCCGCAAGGCGATGCAGGTTTCGCTCCGGCACTTCCTCCAGGTGGCGGGCGTTGACCAGCGCGCTGAGCCGGGACGGTGACTCGGTGGGCCGATTGGCATGCGTCATATAGCCGTTCGCATGCCGTGTCAGTGCCTGGGTGTAGTCACGAAGATCACCGACGACGTGCGCGGCCGTCTCGGCAGCGGTCCACTTCAGGCCGGGCGCGGGCGCGTCCGGTTTGTCGATCTCCCGCCACAGGGCGGCGCTTCGGGTCACGGCGTCGCGCAGCGCGGTCAGGGTCGGGCCGTACGCACGGCGGGTGTCACCCACTGGCCCGGGAATGTGTACGGATGCAGATGTCATAGGGCAACTATTTCACATATCATCGCTATGTCAATAGGGTGGGCACGGTCCGTCGAGTAGGAGGTGGGATGTCAGAGCAGCCGGCGTCGCTGCGCGCCGAGCAGGTCGCCCAGACCCGTGCGGCGCTGGTTGCCGCCGGTCGACGGCTGTTCGGGAACAACGGCTACCGGGCCACCTCGGTCGACGACCTTGCGCGCGAGGCGCGGGTGACGACGGGCGCGCTGTATCATCACTTCCCCACCAAGACAGCGCTTTTCGAAGCGGTGTTCGTCCAGGCGCACACCGATCTGATGACCGCGTCGAAGAAGGCTGCCCGGGGCGCGTCGGACGGGATCGACGAGCTGGCCCGTGGCTTTGAGGCCTTCCTCGACGGTGTTCTGCAGCCAGATATGCAGCGCATCCTCATCGTCGATGGCCCGGCCGTGCTGGGCCTGGCCCGATACACCGAGCTGGACGAGCGCTACGCCCACGCCGTGATCGTGCACGCGCTGACCGCCGCCGCGGAGGCCGGGGCGATCCACGTCGACGATCCGGAGACCACCACCAGGCTGCTGCTCGGGGCGCTCACTCGGGGCGCGATGCTCATCGCGAACTCCCCCGACCCGGTACAAACCCGCCACGATGTCGCCAGCTCGATGCGGGCTCTGCTGTCCAGCTTCACTCGGCAGCGCCGATGACGGATGCTGGAGTCATGACGCGTCCGCGACCGCTGGGCCGATTCGATCCGTTTCGGCCGATCGACATGCTGACCGCGCTGTGGTCGTCGGCCGCGGTCGCGCCGGTGAGCACGGGTGCCGCGGCCGCCTATCGCACGTTGTTCATGACCGTGCGACGACTGGTGGTGGGCCGGCGGCTCGCCGTCCGCCTCGACGACGGCGAACTCACGATGACGGTCACCGAGTTCGACTCGCGGCTCGACGTGCGCGGGCTGTCGGTAGGCCAACTCAACGATGTACGCCTTGGCGCACGCGATATCCGTTGGCACGGCGGCAGATTCGACCGCGCCACGGCAAAGCTGCACAACGTGCACGTGCGGCCGAGTACGCCGCCGGTGCTGGTCGCCGCGCCGGTCGAACTGACCCTCGAGGTCCCGGCCGTGCTGCTGGACGACTTGTTCCGCTGGGCGGCGCCTCGGCTGTCCGGCGAGGTCGGTCCCGACGGGATCGCGCGGCTGCGGCTGTCGCGCCGTCCGTTACTCGGCCACCTCGAGGTGGACGCCCGGCTCGAGGGCTCGACCCTGTGGCTCAAGCCGCGTGTTCTGGTCATCCGCCGGTCCCGGTGGAGGTTGCCCGCGCGCACGCCCGCCTATCCGGTGCATCTGCCCGAACTTCCGCACGGCCTGGTGCTCACCGCCATCACGTTTGCCCCTGACGTGGTGTGCGTGTCGGGCACTCTGCCTGAATGGCGGATGGACATGCCGCGAAAGCGCTTGGAGGACATCATCGGTCAGCTCAGCGTCGTCGGGAGGCCAGTTAATCTCAGCAGGCTGAGCCGCCTCATCTGACCGGAAGCGTCACTACCTTCGGAGCGCTCGCGTCGGGACCCGGCCTGGACGCCCATCTCGGGTTCTGATCGAGACCGCCGTGTCGGACACGGCGCCTACCAGTGGAATTAAACCTCTGACCTCGTGGTTCACCTATGTGCGCCGAATGCGCGAAGAAAAGAGGCAAGGCACGAAATGAAGAAGATGACAATTGCCACAGCGGTGGTCAGCGGATTGGCCGCCGCAATCATCGGGCTGGCCGCACCGGCGGCTGCCGCGCCGACCGTCCCCGGCAACGCCCAGCAGACCATCACCGCGCTTCAGGGCCAGGGATACACCGTGATCGTGAACCGAATCGGTAGCACCCCGCTCGCGCAGGCCACTGTGGTGGCCGTGCGGCCCGGGCAGACCTACTCGCGGACGGACTCCGGTGCTCCCGGCGCCGGCAACGACCTCGTCACGACCGTCACCAACAAGACGGTGTACGTAGACGTCAAGTAGGTCAAGGCGACAGGGAGGGGCACCCGATCGGGTGCCCCTCCTTCGTTGTGGTGCTGCTGAAGCCGGTGCGCCGCAAATCGAAGCGGCTCTTCGCCGCTAGAGTCGCTCTGTGGCGGGTTTTTGCCGGTATGTCGCGATCGGCGACAGCCAGACCGAAGGCCTCTGGGACGGCGATGATTCCGTCGGCCTGCGCGGATTCGCCGACCGGCTCGCGGAGATGATAGACGCGCACCACCCCGGGCTGACCTACGCCAACCTCGCCGTACGCGGCCGGTGCATCGGTGACCTCCTCGACGATCAGCTTCCGCATGCGCTGGCGATGGACCCCGACCTGATCACCGTCTGCATTGGGATGAATGACGTGACCCGGCCCGGGCCCTACTTCGACCGCGCCCTCACTGAGCTCGAGGACCTGCATGCCCAGCTGGCCCTGTCCGGGGCAACCGTCGTGACCACGACGTTCCCCGACCTGGCGCAGATCATTCCGATCGGCCGCATTCTCGGGGCGCGCGTGTTGCGGATCAACGACGAGATCAGGAGGGCCGCGGACTGGTATGACTTCCGGCTGGTCGACCTGTATGACGCGCCATCGATGACCCACCCGGACACGTGGAGCGCCGACCGCGTGCACGGCTCACCCAACGGCCACGCCCTCTTCGCCGCCGCGGCCGCCGAAGCGCTCGGTCTGCCGGGCAGCGATCATGATTGGGCCCAGGCAGACAAGGGCCACGTCCGTCAGTCGCTGCGGACACAGGCGTACTCACAGGCGCTGTGGACGCAGAACATGCTCATGCCCTGGTTGTGGCGGCACATGCGCGGCCGGTCCGCGGGAGACGGCCGCGGTCCCAGACGGCCGCGGCTGGAAACGGTGCCGGCTTAGATATCGACGGGCTTGCTCGGCTCAGAAGCCGAGAATCGACAGGGGAATCGGCGATCGACCGTCGGCGATCGACGACACTGCCGACGGGCAGAACAGCGAGACTGCGATGCCGGTGAACATCGTCGCCGGGCCCAGCGACATGCCGCCCGTGTCCGCGACCTTGGCGGCGACATCCGCGGCGGTTTGGCCTGGTTGGGCCAGCATCGGGCAGACCTGCTGGCCCAGGGCGGCCGCGCCGCCGGGATCGGCCGTCCCTATGCCCGCCTTGGTCAGCGCGCCGACGAATGCGTCATCGGTCGGATCGGCCTGGGCCGGAGCGGCCAGGGCCACGCCCGCGGCGAGCACGCCGGTGGACACGGCCAGAAAGGTTGCGCGGATGCGGGGCACCGCAGAATCGTACGCGAAGACCGTCAGATCCCGGTCCACGTGGTGTCGACGCGATCGGCGACATCGATGATCTTCGCCTTCGTCGACGCCGGGCTGTCGATCTCCCCTGCGACGTGCGCCGCGATGAACCGCCTGATCTCGCCGTCGACGTTGCCCAGGATCCGCACCAGCTCGCCGCGCAGGGACTTGGACGTGACATGGATCGAGATGTCACGGGCGCTGGGTTTCTCGACATCGAGGATCAGCAACAGCGGCTCGGCGGCTCGCGCGGTGGCCCGCAGCGCGATCTCGCCGAACACCATGAACTTCGGTCTGTCGATCCGCAGGTCGATGACCATGTCGATGTCGAGGGGGATCCGGATGTCGAAGGTGATCGTTTCGCCGAGATTCCGGGTAACCCGAGGGTCCTGGATCCTGACCCGCGCGGTGACCTTGGCGATCTTGCCCGGGCCCTGAGCTATCGGGCCCACGTCGAATTCGTCTCCCGCAATGGCGGCGATTGCCCCGCCCACCCGGCCCTCGGTCACGGCGACCTCGAAGAATCTGCGGCCGAATTCTTCGTAGGTCATGTAGTCATCGACGTCCATGGTGCTGATACCGTCTCATGTCCGCCGGCCCGAACTGGGGCAACGCGGCCGAATCATGCCGCCTCCCCGGTTTCGCTGAAGACGCGGATCCCCTTAATGGCACCGGCCTGGAATCCAACTTCGCCGAACACAACACTGCGCTGCCCGGCACGCTCGGTGTTGGCGACAACAAACCGGCCGGATGCGATCATCTTGCGCCACCGGCAGCCGGCGAGGTGTTTCAGCAGGTCACCGGGGCTCAACCGAAGATCGTCACCGCTCGAGATGCGCGGATCGCTGGCAAGCCGCCTGCGCATGCCGACTTCGTCTCCCGCGCACGCGGCGTCAAGGAACCGCCCGAACAGCTGCTTGCCGGCAATCCCGCTTCCTCGCAGGGCGCCGAGGTAGTTGAGAGTGGCGGCGAGCCCCTGGTTGGTGATCAGATCCTTGGAGAGCCGAAGTCCGGCGGGCGCCGCCCGGACACCGCTGCGCAGGAACTGGCCGACCATCGTCGGCAGCTCCCAAAAGGCATACAGTGCAGCAATTTTCGCCTCGCCGTGATCATCCTGAACGTCGTAGCGGAGGTACGTGGGAATCGACATGGTCAGCGCCGACGCCAACCTCACCTCGATTTCGAGATCGCGGATCACGGTAGAGCCGACCACGACGTCGACATCGGGATGGAATGTGATGTCGCGGGGTCCGATGAAGGTGTCATAGAAATACCCGATCGATGCATGCCCTCGGTGCTGCCCGGCACCGACCGGGTCCTCCACCCGGCCGTCCGGCGTGAACAGGCCGACCCAGCCGCTGCGGTCGTGCGCGGCCGCCGCCGCCGGCGATCGCTCGACGGTCGCCAGCATGTCGGCTCGTGTGAAGGCCATATCGTTCCCTACCACCCCACTCGGTCGCAGTCGACTACTTCGCTACCGGCAGGCACACTGGGATTACCGCAAGGGTGCGGTGCAGGCCGTGAGGAAGGGACCGCAGATGAGCAGCAACGGGCCTTTCGGGTTCGATCCCGAGGAGTTCGACCGCGTCGCCCGTGAGGCGGGCGAGGGCCTGCGCGAGGCGCTCGACGGACTCGGCAGGTTCTTCAGCACGTCCGGTGAACGGGCGGGTTGGGCGAACCTGCTCGAAGAGTTCGGGCGGTATGCGCGGCCCAAGAGTGAGCCGGAGACCACCGGCGAGGCCGGCGATGGCGTATGGGCGATCTACACGGTCGACGACGACGGCGGTGCGCACATCGAGCAGGTCTACCCGACCGAACTGGACGCGCTCCGCGCGAACAAGAACAACACCGATGCGACTCGCAAGGTGAGATTTCTGCCGTACGGCATCGCCGTCAGCGTGCTCGACGCCAGCGAATAACTACTCGAATTGGCGGCGAATACCCGCCAGCATCTCGATGTGCGCGGCAACCGCCTGCCGAATTGTGATCGCGGCCAGTGCCCGCGGGACTTCGAACCGAATGTGCTCGGTGACGCGGGTGCCCCCGCCGGCCGGCGTGAACGCGACGGTGCCGTGCAGGCGCACCCGCGGGAATTGCCGCGCGTCGGTGATCACATCACCCACCGTGGGCACGAAGAGCCGGGCAGCGTAGGCGATCGGCAACGTCAACGGCCCCACCGGAATCCGGTCGTGCACCCGATAGTCCTGCACGTAGCCGTCGGCGGTTTCGATTCGTTCGGTGGCTCTGACCGCGACGATCAGCGGGTGCAGCGTCTTCAGGTTGTTGAGGTCGGTGTAGAAATCGCGAACCGCATCGGGCGGCGCGGGCACCTCTTCGCTGAGCGTGCGCTCGGTCTGGGCGATGAACCAGTTCACGCGGGATCGGTCGGCACAGGTCATGTTCCCGGAGTGGACGTCCCGCCCATGAAAGCCATGGCTGCCCCTTCACCTCGGCCCTAGCGGACGATACGCGCAACCGGTTGGCAATCATTGTAAAAACAACAAGAATGGCCTTTTATGGACAGGGACCAGCTCATCGACCTCACCCGACGCGCGGTGAAACTCGGGCGGGACAAGACCACCGATCTGACGCCGTCCGAGCGCACCGTCGCGGCCCACACCTACACCTCGACCGAGCGCCTCGCGCAGGACACGGCGATGCTGATGGCCAGCCCGCAACTGGTCGGCTACGCATCGGAACTGCCCCGCCCCGGCACGTACTGCACCAAGACCGTGATGGGCCGTTCGGTCCTGATGACCCGGGTCTGGAACGGCAGTGTGCGAGCGTTCGACAACATCTGCCTGCACCGTCAGTCGCGGATCGCGGAGGGTTGCGGTAGCGCACGACGGCTGGCCTGCCCCTACCACGCCTGGACGTACGACCTCGACGGCAATCTGGTCGGCGTGCCGGGCAAGGAGGGGTTTCCCGAAACGCGGTCGAGCACAACAAAACTGACCGAGTTGCCGGCCACCGAATGCGCGGGGTTCCTGTGGGCCTCGCTTGACAGGGACGCGGTGCTCGACATCCCGGCCTTCCTCGGTCCGCTGGCCGACGAACTGGAGTCGTGGGGCATCGGACGGTGGTCGCCGCTGGGTGAGAAGGTGCTCGACTGCCCGATCAACTGGAAACTCGCGATCGACACGTTTGCAGAGAACTATCACTTCGCGACGGTGCACAAGACGACGTTCGCTACGATCGCGCGCAGCAACTGCACGGTCTTCGATTCGTTCGGTCCCCATCACCGACTGGTGTTCCCGCTCAACGGAATCCTCGACCTCGAGAACGTCCCCGAGGAGCAGTGGGATCCGTTGCAGAACATGGTGGTGATCTACGCGCTTTTCCCCAACATCGTGCTGTCGTGCACGATCGCCAACGGCGAGCTGTTCCGCATCTATCCGTCCGATGTGCCGGGGCGGTCGATCACCGTGCACCAGAACTCGACCCCGCTGGACCTGTCCGACGAATCCGTGGCCGCGGGCGCGGCGGCGGTGTTCGATTACGCGCACGCCACGGTGCGCGACGAGGACTATGCGCTCGTCGCCGGCCTGCAGGCCAACCTGGAGTCCGGCGTGCGCGAGCGTTTGGTCTTCGGCCGCAACGAGCCGGGCCTGCAGCACCGCCACACGTCCTGGGACCAGGCGATCAGCGCCGAAGTTCGTCGATGAGCCGCGTTAACTCCTCCCGCTCACCCGGGCCTGCGACAGCCAGCACATCGACCAGCTCCCAGTCCCGGTACAGCGCCAGCGACCGTTCGTAGAACGCGAACCCGCTCACCGGCTCTCCCCGCAGGGTGCCGCGATACCGGTATGGGCCCTCCATGTACTCCAGCGGCAGGCCATGCGCGGGGGCCGCCACCAAGGGCTCGCCCGTCAGGTCCAGGTCGAGCGTGCGCGAGGTGAGTCGATGGCGGTCGGGCAGGTAGCGCGCCGCGGCCGGGGGCCGGACCAAAGTGCGGATCGACTCGGGCCAGCGCACATAACTGGTGACAATGACCTCGATATCGTCGGCGTACTCGGGCTCGGCGTCGGGCGAGCTGGTGGTCGCACCCGAAAACGGCTGCAACGCATTGCGGTTCGTTCGGTCAAACTGGCGCCATATGCTCAGGTCGACGCCGTTGTCGAGGTTGATCGTGCGCCACTCGTGAGCCCGGGCCCTGATATCGCCGTTCGTCCCGCCCCCGTTGGCGACAAGCGGGAACCACTGCCGGTCGACGTGTCCCGCGCTTCCGCCGACCGCTTCGGACGTCGCTCCCCACGACAGTGTTCCCGCCATGTTCATGCCGGTCTGGAAATAGGAGTACGTCCCGGCCTGCCCGAAGCACTCGATCCGCCCGTTGTATGCCGCGGCGCCCAACGGCACCGGTGCGCGCGACGGCGTCACATGCAGGTCCAGCCGCATGTCCGTGCCGGCCTGGTCGGTGCCAACCAAGGTGACGTCGTAGGTGTAGGGCCGCAGACGGTCGCGCTCGTCGCGGCAGGTCTGCCAGACGGCGGTGCCTGCGCCGCTGGCATACGTGATGTCGAGGTGGTCGTCCGCCAGGGACATCTTCGGGGTCGCGCCCGGCTGCATGTTCGCGGGCGGCACGTCGTAGTCCGTGTACGTCCCGTAGGCGCCGGTGTCGAGGTCGAACAGCGCGAATGTGTAGAAGTCGGCGACGATCGCCTGCGCACGCGAGGAGCGATTAGACAACAGCCCGGGCCGGTTCTTGTTGAAGATCGTCAGGAACGCGTATCGCCGACCGCTCTCGCCGGCCAGCTCCCCCGCCAGAAACCAGGTGTCGGACTCGCAATCTGGATGGTTCGCCTCGGCGGCGGGAAAGCAGAACTGCGTATCCCCCGGCACCAGCTCAAACGGGTAAGTGTCAAAGTGCGGGTGGTTCACGTCCCCTGCCTTTTTACTATGTTTACAGCAATAGCAACTTTAGGCTCTACGACAGGCGGTGGCGCCGTGGCGGGCGAACTCGGCAAGCGATTCCCGTTCGCCGCCTACCCCAAGGGCTGGTTCCAGGTCGCCTACGGCCGCGAGGTGGACCCCGGTCAGGTGATCGGTCTGCACTACTTCGGCAGGCGGCTGATCTGCTACCGCGGCGCCTCCGGCACGCCATACGTGCTCGACGCGTATTGCCCGCACCTCGGCGCCGACATCGCCGTGGGCGGCACCGTGACCGAGGACTGCATCATCTGTCCGTTCCACGGCTGGCACTTCGACGGCACCGGCCACAACGTGGCGATCCCCTACGCGAAGACGGTCAACCGGACAGCGCGGCTGCGCGCGTGGCCGACCGTCGAGCGCGCGGGAGTCATCTTCGTTTGGTATTCGGCCGGCGCGGGCGAACCGGAATGGGAGCTGCCGAAGATCCCGGAGAGCGATGACGCGGCGTTCACCTTCTATGTACCCGAATCGGCGCGCTGGCGATTCCGGTCGCACCCGCAGGAAGTGTGCGAAAACACCGTCGACATCGCCCATTTCGCGACCGTGCATGGGGTGTCCGGCTTCGGTGACCTCGATCTCCAGGTCGACGGACACCGGCTGAAGGCCGTCGCCGAGGTGACGTTCCAGACGCCGCGCGGTCCGGTGTCGGGCGCGGTCGACTCCGAGCTGTACGGAATGGGCCTCGACGTGGTGCGCCACCGCGGGCTGGGCCGATCGTGCACGCTGCTGACCGTGACGCCGATCGATGGCGAGTTCGTCGACGCGCGATACACCTTCTTCGTGCAGATCGATCAGGAGAGCGGCGAAATGTCGCGCATGGGCCTCGGCTTCGCGCGAGACTTCTGCAAGCAGATCGAACAGGACATCCCGATCTGGGAGAACAAGATTTACCGCGACCGGCCGCAACTGGCCCGCGGCGAGGGCGCGATCAACGAGTTCCGCGCCTGGTCGCGACGGTCCTACGAGGAGGCGACAGCGTGAGATCCCTCAACTACGACAAGCTGTTCATCGGGGGTCGCTGGCGGACCCCGTCGACCAGGCAACGGCTCCCGGTCATCTCCCCGCACACCGAGGAGCCGATAGGCGAAACCCCCGAGGCCGCCGCGGCGGATATCGACCAGGCCGTCGCCGCGGCCAGGAAGGCCTTCGACGAAGGACCGTGGCCGCGGCGCAGCGTCGGTGAGCGGATGGAGAAGATCGAGAAACTCGCCGCGCTCTACACCGCCGAGACCGACGAGATGGCCGACCTCATCACCGCCGAGATGGGCTCACCCCGCAGCTTCAGCAGGCTCGGGCAGGCCGCCGGCGCTGTCGCCCAGATGCACCTGGGCATGGCGACGGCGCGCGAATTCCCCTGGGTCGAGCGGCGTCAGGGCCTGTTCGGCGAGGTGCATGTGCGCCGCGCGCCGGTTGGCGTCGTCGGCGCGATCGTGCCGTGGAACGTCCCGCAGTTCCTGATCATGCCGAAGTTGATCCCGGCGCTGATCGCGGGCTGCACCATCGTCGTCAAGCCCGCGCCCGAAACCCCGTTGGACGCCATGTGGTTGGCGGAAATGCTCGAGGAGATCGACCTACCCGAGGGTGTGGTGTCGATCGTTCCCGGTGGGCGAGAAACCGGGGAGAGCCTGGTGCGCCACCCCGGCGTCGACAAGATCTCGTTCACCGGGTCGTCGGCGACGGGCAGGCACATCGCGGCGCTGTGCGGCGAGCAGCTCAAGCGGGTCAGCCTGGAACTCGGCGGCAAGTCCGCGGCGATCGTCCTCGACGACGCCGACATCGCCCGCACCGTCAGGCACCTGAAGACGGCGGGCCTGATGAACAACGGGCAGGCCTGCGTGGCGCAGACCCGGATCCTGGTGAGCGAGAAACGCCACGACGAGGTCGTCGACGCGCTCGCCGACATGATGTCGGGATTGCAGGTCGGTGACCCGGCCGATGAGGCGACCGACGTCGGACCCCTTGTCGCACAACGCCAGCAGCAGCGGGTGCAGGGCTACATCCGGGCCGGTGTCGACGAGGGCGCTCGGATGGTCCTCGGCGGCGCCGACAAACCACACGACCGCGGTTGGTATGTCCAGCCGACGTTGTTCGCGGACGCGACGAACGAGATGAAGATCGCCCGCGAGGAGATCTTCGGGCCGGTTCTGACGGTGCTCAAGTACGCCGACGAGCGCGACGCCGTCCGCATCGCCAACGACAGCGACTACGGGCTGGCCGGTTCGGTGTGGACGTCCGACGTCGCGCACGGCCTTGAGATCGCGGGCGAGATCCGTGCGGGCACATATGGAATCAACATGTACACACTGGACACCACCGCCCCGTTCGGCGGGTTCAAGCAGTCCGGCATCGGCCGTGAATTCGGGGCCGAGGGTCTCGCCGAGTACATCGAGGTGCAGTCGACTGTGAGCGCCGGCAAGCTGCCGGAACTGAGCTGACCCGCTCGGGATCGCCATGACCGACATCGTGGTCGAGCGGCACGGTGCGGTGCTGGTCTGTCGGCTCAATCGTCCCGAGGCGCGCAACGGCATGACCGGCGCCCTGCTCCGCGAGTACCTGGCCGTGCTTGAGGGCGCCCGCACCGACGACGCCGTGCGGGTGATCGTCACGACGGGCGAAGGCGAAGCGTTCAGCGCGGGCGCCGACATGAGCGACCTTGGCGGCGAACCGGCCCGCCACGGGCTCAACGCCCTCATGCACGAAAACCTCGGGCTGACCTCTGCGCTGAGCGCGGCCGACCGCACCTTCGACCGGGTTGGTATCGGCCGGCAAACACTGGCCATCAAGAACTACGACAAACCACTCATCGCGGCGGTGAACGGCGCCGCCGCCGGTGGCGGGTTCGCCCTTGCCATGCTCCATGACATTCGGCTGGCCTCCGAGCGCGCCACCTTCACCAGCGCGTTCGTGCGCATCGGGCTGGTCGCCGAGATGGGCCTGAGCTACACATTGCCGCGCGCGATCGGACTCGAGGCCGCGATGGACCTGATGTACACCGGTCGTTCGGTTGGCGCCGACGAAGCGCGGGCGCTTGGCCTTGTCCGGCGCGTGGTGGCGCATCAGCGCCTGATGGAGGAGGCCATCGCATACGCCGATCAGATTGCTGCGCAGGCCCCGATCGCCGTGCAGTTCGCCAAGCGAGCATTGACGCGGTCATTGGACAACACGGTGCACGCTCAACTCGAGTTGGAGTGGCCATACCAGGTCGCCGCCTTCGACACCGACGACGCACGGGAGGGCATCACCGCTTTCCGCGAACGCCGCCCGCCGCGCTTTCGCGGCAGCTAATCGTGATGTCTCATGAAGTTGGTGACATGGTGAAGCGTTGAGTCTTTTGGCAACGTGTCATCTAACTTGGCTCGGTGATCATCGGTAGGAGGTAGGCGCGTACGTATGCGCGGGCGTCGTCGATGCTGGCGAGATTGATGCTGGTGTGTGGAGTGACGATGAACGAGAGCGCAAGACGGGTCTGCAGTTCTGTGACGGTACGTAGGTGGCGTTCCTGGGTGGGCGTTGTGGTCGTCGCGCCGTAGAGCTCAGTCCGTAACCATGCAACCGAGTAGTCGGTGGCGAAATCGAGGATGGCACCGGCGTCGACGGTCAGGCTGGGCAGGATCATTTCGGGCTCGGTGCGCAGCAGCTTCTTGAGCAGAGCGTGTTCACGCATGAAGGTCACGGTAAACACCGTGCCATAGAGAATGCGGTCTTCGAGTGTGGCGCCGTGCGAGCGGGCCAGCGCGCTGCCCTCGAGGAAGCGGCGCACTTCGGCGAGCACGATAGCGTCGTTGAGCGCGGCCTTGGTGGGGAAGCGTCGGTAGAGGGTCGCACGGCCGACGCCGCTGCGGCGGGCAACATCGTCCATCGTGCTGCGCCGGATCCCGACCAGTTCGGCCTGCTCAACCGCGGCGCGCAGGATGCGGCTGGTGATGTCGTCGGGGTTCTCGACCTGGGCGAGCACGACAGGGTCGGGTTGGGCGAGTCGCTGCACGAACTCCGCTGTTCGGCTAGACGTCACGCAGTTCCTCTTTGCTCGCCGGGTTCGGTGGTCGTACTGTAGTAGCGAGTCGGGCGAGACATTGATCGTATCATCGTCTCGTACGTCTCATCGTGGCGGTTGCCCTTGCCGGGAAGGCGTTGTTATGCGGGTGGGTCTGTGGGCGCGGTGGGTGGCAATGCATGGTGTGCCGCGGGCTTTCCTGGCGGTGCAGGCGCGGCGGGGCGACCCGCTGGCCCGGCTGATGGCCAATCACGGAAGCGGCGATGATCCGTACCCGCTTATGGAAGAGATCAGGGCGCACGGACCGCTGGTGCGCAAACGGTTCGTCTGGGCCAGCGTCGATCACGGTGTCTGCCGAGACATTCTGCGAGACAAACGCTTCGGCGTCACCGACCCGACTGCGATGGAATTGCCGCGGCCGCTGCGGGCGCTGATCTCGCGGACGGACCCTGGCGTGGCTAATCCGGTCGAGCGGCCCGCGATGGTGGTCGTGGATCCACCCGATCACACCCGCTATCGACAGCTGGTGGCGCAAAGCTTCACCCCGCGCGCCATCGACACACTCGCCATCCGGGTCTCCGACGTAACCACGGAACTGATCGACAGCCTCGCCGACACACCGCATCCCGATCTGATCACCGATTTCGCGGCTCAACTGCCGGTCGCGATCATCGCCGAAATCCTCGAACTGCCCGCCGACACCCACCCGCACATGTTGGAGTGGGGCCACAGCGGCGCCCCGCTGCTAGATGTCGGAATTCCCTGGACGACCTACCGCCGCGCCATCGACGGCCTGCGCGCCGCCGACGACGACCTTCGCGGGCGCTTCCACCAGGCACGCGCCGGTGAGCCGGGCGACAACCCGTTCAGTCGGCTGGCCGCCGATGGAAGCCTCACGTACCGCGAATTCACCGCGAACGCCGCGCTGCTGATCGGCGCTGGCTTCGAAACCACGGTGAACCTCATCGGCAACGGCATCGCCGTGCTGCTGCAACACCCCGAGCAGCTGGCCCGGTTGCGCGACGACCCCAGCCTGTGGCCTAACGCCATCGAGGAGATCCTGCGAATCGACAGCCCCGTCCAAATGACCGCACGCACCGCCGGTTGCGATGTCGAAATCGCCGGACACCACATCGCAGCCGGCGACATGGTCGCACTGCTTCTCGGCGGCGCAAACCGCGACCCACACGTATTCACCGACCCCAGTCGCTTCGATATCACCCGGGCCAATGCGCGTGACCATCTGGCGTTCGCCTCCGGCGTGCACGCCTGCCTCGGCGCCGCCCTGGCCCGCATCGAAGGTGTAACCGCGCTGCGGGCACTGTTCGAGGCATTTCCCGATCTGCGCCTCACCGCGCCACCCCAACGGCGGGGCCTGGTCAACTTGCACGGATTCACCCGACTGCCAGCACAACTCGGCAGCAGGCGCGTTCTTGCATCGAGCCCTCACGCAAGCTAAGGATCATCCAACAAGGCCCCGGGCGTGCCGATGCTGTTCGCAGTTGCTCGAGCACGCGCCAACTCGCCGGCGGGCGCGTAGCCACGAGATACGCTGAGCCGATGGAACAGTTCCGTCGCGGTGAGCTCGTGTTCGACGTCATTGATTCCGGGCCATCTGACGGGCCGGTGGTTGTTATGCTGCATGGTTTCCCGGAGCAGAACACGATGTGGCAGTCGATCATTCCTCGGCTGACCGCGCAGGGATACCGTTGTCTGGCCCCTCGCCAGCGTGGTTATTCCCCTGGCGCTCGGCCGACGCGCCGCCGGGACTACCGTGTTGACGAGCTCGCGGAGGACGTCCGAACGCTTATCGACGCGAGTGGTGCGCAGCGGGCGCACCTAGTTGGTCATGACTGGGGCGCTACCGTCGCGTGGCGCGTCGCTCAACAATTTCCCGACCGCCTGTTCACCCTAACGTCGATGTCGGTGCCGCACCCTGGCGCGTTTCTGAAGGCCCTTGTGACGAGCCGACAAGGGCTGGCCTCCTGGTATATCTACTTTTTCCAACTGCCCCGAATACCGGAGTGGTACTTGAGGCGCGGGCGTGGAGCCTTCTCGTTGTCCGGATTGGCGGAGTCGAGAGCGCAGCATGCACCAGCGTTAGCTGAAGCGGAGGCAAAGGCGATGGCCGTGCCCGGTGCGCTGACGGCCGCGCTCAACTGGTACCGAGCGATACCGTTCGGTGACCGACGCGACGCCGGCAAGAAGGTCACCGTGCCGACGATGTTCGTCTGGAGCGACGGCGACATAGCCCTGCTCGAGAACGGTGCTCGGCTCTGCGGCGACTATGTTGTCGGCGAGTACCGTTTTGAGGTCCTAAAGGGTGTTTCGCACTGGATCCTCGATGAACAACCCGACGGGATGGCAGATCTGCTGCTGGACTGGTTCGCCGCCCACCCCGCCGCCAGCCGCTCGATGTGACGAGGCGACCTGCTTAGCGAGCTGCCTGAATCAGCGGGCCGCACCGAACATCGAACCGTTCGCGCACGGTGTCGAGGGTGCGGCGCTGATGTTCGCGTTCCCGGCGGTGCGTGAGCACGAACTGCGCCGTGTCCACCATGCGCCGTGGCAGCGGATACCAGCGGTTGACGTCGATTCCGCACTCGGAGAACGCCTTGTTCGGGATGCATCCGGTGATGTGGCTCAAGTTGTAGAGGGCGAGGGTGAAGAGCGTGAACGGGAACGCCGCATTCGATTTGTTCCGCAGCTCCATCGCATCGAGTTCATACAGCGGAATGTCCCTGAGCTTGCCCAGCATCAGCAGGTGCGTCATGAAGTAGCCCATGACCGAAGTCAATTGGAGCGTGATGGAACGCGGCTGAATTGACAGCACCGCTGCGCTGGGGGAGGCATACGGCTCGTAGGGCCGGTCGTCGTACTTGAAGTATCCCGTGCAGTTCACTATCCAGCTGCCCGGCTGGATCGCCTTGGTGGATCCGCTTCGGAACACCAGATCCGTCTCGCCATTGCGGTCGACGGCATCCACAAGGTGGTCCATAATCACGTCGTTCACGCCCTCGGCGATCGTCTTGTTCTCCGATTCCGAAAGCAGGCCCACTAGGAAGTTGCCGGTGTGGGGGGTCAACCAGGTGCCGTATGTATCCCGGAACCAATCCTTGAGAGCTGTCTCGTTGGTGCCGTCGTAACGACGCGTCACATCCAGTGCGAGGCTGCTGAAGGAGCTGCCACGCCACCATCGCCCAGCCCCAGTTGGAAGCACACGGTCGCGGTTCAGGAAGTAGGTTCCCGAACCTGCCACGAGATTCACCTCACGGCCCGGGTATGCGGTGATCAACGCGTGCGCGGTATCCATCGCCGTCTTGCCGCCCCCGATGATCCACACCGGGGTGTCGCTGGCGCGCATTTCATCATCACATCGCATGTCGCAGAAGTCCGGAGACACCGAGTGGACACGTCCGCTAGAGACCTCGAGCGGATCGTTCGGCGTTGATTGGAAGCCGTAGGCCTTGATCAGTTTCTTCGCCTCGATCACGACACGCTGACCATCCGACGACCCGCAGGTGATCCGCACGATCCCATCGATCTCCTCTTGCGACTCGACTGCCCAGCCGAAGAACTCATCGACCTGTGCGCGCCGCTTTATCACCTTGAGGCAGTGCGCGAAGTGGTCTAGCACCTCGCCCTTCGTCGCCAAATAGGAGCGGTCCCGGCCGAGAGTCCACTCGATGTTCCCGGCGGTGAACATGGGGTGTGGCTGGTGCAGCCGCACGTACGGGTAGGTGTCGACCCACATGCCGCCGACGCGTTCCCGCCGATCCATAAGGATGACCCTCTGATCGCGAGACAGGTATTGGCTGGCAACGAAGAGGGCGTTGAGCCCGGCGATGCCGGCTCCCACGATGCAGACGTCGCAGCGTTCTACCGCGACGTCTCGCTCTATGACAGAGGATGGTTCGACTCCGGGCATCGGCAGGACCTTTCATCGCAGCACGGCGACTCCCGTATGTGGGTGTATGACGACCCATTGTGGGTCGGTGCGGCGGGGCGGAATAGCGTAATCGACTACTCGAAGTTTCTTGCCCTGGCCCCGCTTGATAGGGCCCACCTCAAAGCCGTCGCGAAAGCCGTACCACCACCCGGGCCACCCGTATTGCGCTCATGTCGAACGATTGAAGAGCTGTACAAGGACTCACGCGGCGGCGGCTGCGGCGACTAGCGATTTGTGGCCACACGCCGCCCTCGCGCACCTGTCCTTCGACGACATCATCGGGTAACCAATCTCGTGAGATAACACAGCTAGGTCGTGTCTGATAAATGGGGCAGCCAGATGGTGATCGCCCTGAGGACGGCTGCTGCGCGGTAGACGGTGGCGAGTTTGTCGTAGCGGGTGGCCAGGCCTCGCCATTGTTTGGTGGTGTTGAATCCGCGCTCGATAACATTGCGGCCCTTGTAATCTGCTGAGTCGAAGGCTGGAGGACGGCCGCCGCGCGAACCCCGCCCTTTGCGGTGGGCATGCTGATCTGAGGGTTCGGGTATTACCGCGGTGATCCGCCGCCGGCGTAGTTCGGTGCGAATGGCCCGACTCGAGTACGCCTTGTCGCCACGGAGTCGCTGCGGTCTGGTTCGGGGCCGCCCGCCGCCGTAGCGCGGTACCCGCAGGTGAGCCAACAGATGGTCGAACACGGGGGCATCGTTGGCCTGCCCGGCGGAGACCAGGACCACCAACGGGCGACCGAGGCCGTCGACGAGATGGTGGATCTTGGTCGTCAATCCGCCACGGGAACGGCCAATCCCATGGTCAAGCGGCTCGATGCGCGGATCCTTGTAATTCGACCCAGCCCCCTGTGTGGCGGGTGATGTTCGTGGCGTGCTGATGGGCGCGGGCGATCGTGGAATCCACCGCCACCGCCCAGTCGATGATTCCGGCGGCCTCGGCACCGCTGAGCAATCGGGCCAATATCGCATCCCAGCTGCCCTCGGCGCTCATGCGCCGATGCCAGGCCCAGATCGTTTGCCACGGGCCGAACACAACAGGCACGTCCCGCCAGGCAATCCCACATCGGTATCGGTAGATGATCCCCTCGACCACCTGGCGGGCATCACGAAAAGGCCTGCCCTTCTTACCCGTACGGACCGGCAACAAGTCCTCGATCAACGACCACTGATCATCAGAAAGCAACCGGAATCGCGACATGGCTTAAGCCTCAGGCATAACACCTGAAACATTTGTCAGACACGCCCTAGTCGTCTGCCACCGAGCCGCGACCCGAAAGAGCCCGCCCATGAACACCGCGCAAGAATATGAACTTCCGCCGCGTGACGGTTTCCTCCTGACCCACTTTGTGGTCGTCTCTGATCAGGACCGATCCCGCGACTACTATCAGAAGGTGTTCGGCGCTAAGGTTATTCGCGAGCGCGACCCTGTCATCCTACGGCTGGCCAACAGCTGGCTGATCCTCAACGTCGGCGGCGGTCCCACCGCGGACAAGCCGACCGTCACCCTCACCACACCGACAGACCCCAACACGGTCAGCGCCTTTCTGAACATCCGCGTCGCCGATATCCACCGCGTGCGCCGCGAATGGGCGGCTCGCGGAGCCCACTTCGACCGCTTGGCCCTGTGGCCAACCAGACGCACACGGCGACAACGTCGTCCGTAACCAGGCGCCGCGGCTGCGGGTCTTAGTGAGCTTGTCCGGTACGGAACTGGACGGTACTACAGC
>DATARY010000096.1:0-10694 GCA_036263935.1 Mycobacterium sp. | reverse complement strand
GTGTCGTGGGTCGTTAATTCGCAGGCAGTGATGGAGTGACTGACGACCGCGCGCGGCCATCGGCACAGTTTCGCGTTGAGCTTCGCGAATGTAACGCTGTGGCGGACAATCCTGGGGAAACCCCGCCATTACGTTACGCGCGCAGCGACGCGGAACGCCCAGCGCGGACTGCACCCAAATTAGCGACTCACGACACTAGAGCGCTGACCCCTACGCAGCTGGATTGAAGTGAGACGTGCCGTCGACGATGCCAATCGCCGAATCGATCTCCTCGGCGGTCGGAATGCAGACGGCGCATAGCACCCCGCCTAACGTTGGATATCCGCACGCCGGACAGATTGCTATGCGTTCTCCGTCTGGGGAGATACTGATGGCCACACCGGTTCCCTTCGCCCGTTGCCCGAAGGGGTACCCACTCCATGGCCGGCTAACGCCTGCGTCAGAAAAGATGAGCGATGAGTCGGGTTTGCGGGCGTGGCTATCTAAGCGTGGCGTCTGATAACGCCCTCTTCGGGAAAACGCGCTTCGATGGCGTCCAGCATTCGATCAATCACACGCAACTCCCCCTCAGCGACGCGGATCGCGCGGCGAACATGGCTGATTGTGGTCATCTCGTCCGTGGTCATGCACTCAGTCAAGCGACGCGTAAGCGAAGCAAGCTGAGCCGCTACTCCTGACCGCTCTTCCTCGAAGCGGCCTCGGAAGTACCCGGCCTGCATCGCGTCAGCGGACGTCGCTGCCTGCTTGTGGACCAGCATTCGAATCAAGCTAGACCATTGCCGCCGCGGTGAGGCTCGAATTCACCACTCGGCCGCGCCGATGCATGCCTTTAGCTGGAGTCAACGGGTTGAAACCCGTTGCATGCTCATGCATTCTGGCCTGCCGGTGCCGTTTTCGACTGCTAGATTCCGTTTCATGCGGCTAACCGGCGCCTTCTTCGCGAACCGCGCCGAGGTCGTCGACGAGATGCTCAACGTCGAGGGCGGATTTTGGGCAAGCACCACCGTTGCGGCCGGCTCAGTCGGCTTCAAGTGCCGTTGCGTCGTGCTGTGCGACACCGACCCCGACGACGAGGGCCAAGAATTCACTCTCTGCATAGACGCGGCGGGCCCGACCGGATGCCAATGGACGCCTGCCTGGTCGACAAGTTTCACGGTGCCCGGCCGCATGACGTTCATGGTGACGCCGCCCATCGCACTGCCCCTCGAGCCCGAGGGTGGCGGACACACCTACTCCTTCCGCTTGACGGGCCAGCATGCCCGGGTCGATCTTGATCTTGATGTCCTGGTAACTCCGGCCGTCAACTGATAGGCATCCCTGGCCTGCATCGAAAATGCCCGTCGACCAATGGCCACCCGTTAGGCTGCGCTTTAGGCCAACCGGTCCTGACGACCTAGGGGTGGGACATGATTCGCGAACTGATCGTCACCGCTGCACTCGCGGGCGCCGCTGTCGGTGCGGCTCCGGCCGCGATCGCCGACGACGGCAACCTCTATTTCGACAAGCCGGGCCACTACGCCACCGATGTCCCCGGGATGAGCTATGACGCGCACCTCGCCGGCCCGTGCGACAACATGGACTTTTTCACGTTCGGCCGCGGGCCCGGCGGCGAGGTGTTGCAATGCCGCTGGATCGAGAACCAATGGCCGCCCGTCACCACCGGATTCTGGGTGGCGACGTACGAGCTGTTCGGGGTCCAGAACATCGGGGCGAAGTGCCCAAAGCCGCAGGCCGCGGCCCAGGCACCTGACGGCCGTCCGCTGCTGTGTCTGGGCGACCAGGGGTGGCAGCCCGGCTTCTTCACCCGCGAAGGGTTCTTCCCGGGCTAGTCCCGAAGCGTCCGGCTGGGCACCGTTCCATACACGCGCTTGTACTCCGTGCTGAATCGCCCCGCATGGGTGAACCCCCAGCGGCAGGCGATCGCCATCACGGTTTCGTTGGCGGGGTCGGCGTTCTGCAGATCACGATGAGCGCGGTCGAGACGCACACGCCGCAGGTACTCCAGCGGCGTCGTGCCAAGATGCCGGCGGAACATGTACTGAACCGACCGCGGGGTGACGCTGGTGGCCGCCGCTATGTCCATCAGTCCGATGTCGCCATGAGCGTTGTCGTGGATAAATGCGACCGCGCGGCGCAACAACGGAGGTTGACCGGCGACCAGATCGACGTGGTTGTTGTTGTGCATTTCGCTCATGCCGTATACCCGCAAGCAAACAACCGAAACCCGCTCGCCGACAACCGCTGCCCTGACACGATTCGCTTCATGACCGAACGCATCGAAGTCCAGCGCACCATCGCCGCGCCGGCCGCCGAAATCTTCGCGGTCCTCTGCGACCCACAGGGACACGTCGCCATCGACGCAACCGGCATGTTGCAAGACGCCGATGGCGAGCCCGCACAGGCTGTCGGCGACACGTTTGTCGTGCACATGGATCGCGAATCGCTCAACGACTATCCGATGGGCAAGTACGACATCACCGCGGAGATCCGGGAATTCGACAAAGACCGGCTCATTGCCTGGACGGTCCTCGGTCAGATAAAGCCGCAGCTCGGACACGTGTACGGCTATCGGCTCGAGCCTGCCGCCGACGGCACGCTCGTCACGTCGTTCTACGACTGGTCCGGCATCGACGAAAAATGGCGCGACGCGGGGATCTTCCCTGTCATATCCGAGCTCGCGCTCCGCGCGACCCTCGGCATTCTCGACCGGACGGTGCGCCGCGGGTATCCGCGCGGCAACTGACGGTGACGGAATCGTCAACCGACGGTTGACCAGCTGCACTCTGTCAACCTAGGGTTGACGCATGACCCCGCCCATCGCGCACCCCGTCCGCCTCGACGACCTCATCGACGCCATCAAGAAAGTGCACTCCGACGAGCTCGACCAACTCACCGACGCGGTGCTGGCCGCCGAACATCTCGGCGAGGTCGCCGACCATCTCATCGGGCACTTCGTCGACCAGGCACGCAAATCGGGAGCGTCATGGACCGACATCGGCAAGTGCATGGGCGTCACCAAGCAGGCGGCGCAAAAGCGGTTCGTGCCAAAGGCCGACGCGGCCGCGCTCGATCCGGACGCCGGCTTCGCCAGGTTCACGCCGCGGGCCCGCAGCGCCGTTGTGGAGGCCCAAAACAAGGCCCACGAGGCCGGCAACCTCGAGATCACTCCCGACCACCTGCTGTTCGGGGTGTTCAAGGATCCCGATGCGTTAGCCACCAAGCTGATCCAGGCCCAGAAGGTCGAACCCGACGCGGCGCTCGCGGCCATCACGTTGCCCGAGCGCAACGACGACGTGCCACAGCTCATACCGTTCAGCGGGCGGGCCAGGAAGGTTCTCGAGTTGACGTTCCGTGAGGCTCTTCGGTTGGGACACAACTACATCGGCACCGAACATATCCTGCTGGCGCTGCTCGAGCTCGAGGATGGCGACGGACCGCTGCACAGCGCCGGCGTGGACAGGGAGCGCGTTGAATCTGATCTTGCTCGCGTCCTCAAGTCGGTTACGCCAACCGTGCCGACGGATGAGTGAGACGATCTCACATCCAACCAAGCCGCGGCGTCTACCTCACGTGGAGGTGCAGCCGTTCGAGGACGTGGTGGCCGAGCACGGCGCGACGGTGCTCCGGGTCTGCCGCGCAGTCGTCGGGCCCATCGACGCCGAGGATGCGTGGTCGGAGACGTTCCTGTCGGCGCTGCGGGCCTACCCCGACCTGCCCGCCGACGCCAACGTCGAGGCATGGCTCGTCACCATCGCACACCGCCGCGCCCTCGACGTCGGCCGCGCCAAATCCCGCCGGCCGGTGCCCACCGACACCGTGCCCGAACGCCCCGCCCGCCACGGCGACCCGGCCTCCCGCGACCCCGACCTGTGGACCGCGTTGCAACGGCTGCCCACCAAGCAGCGCCAGGCGGTCGCCTACCACCACATCGCCGGGCTGCCCTTCGCCGAGATCGCCGAGCTGCTCGGCAACTCCCCCGACGCCGCCCGCCGCGCCGCCGCCGACGGCATCAAAAGTCTACGCAAGCACTACCGTAAGGACGAAACCGCATGACTACCAACATGTTCGACGAACTTGGCATCGAAGACGAGACGCTGGCCCGGCTGCACCGGCGACTGGAGCGCGCCGCCGACACCGACAACATGCTCGACGTCGCCTACCGCACCATCGACACGCCGGTCGGCACACTCCTGCTGGCCGCCACCACCCGCGGTCTTGTCCGGGTCGCCTACGACATCGAGGGCCACGACGCCGTGCTGGGCAAGCTGGCCGACGCGGTCAGCCCGCGCGTGCTGCGCGCTCCCGCGCGCCTGGACGCCGTGGCACGGCAGCTTGACGAGTACTTCGCCAAGCGCCGCACCGTGTTTGAGGTTCCGGTCGATCTGCGGCTAGCCGAGGGCTTCCGCCGCCGCGTGCTCGAGCATCTGCGGGATATCAGCTATGGCCACCGCGAAAGCTACGCGACGGTGGCCACCGCCATCGGTCACCCCCGCGCGGTGCGTGCGGTCGGGACCGCGTGCGCCCGCAACCCCCTGCCTGTGGTGATCCCTTGCCACCGGGTGGTCCGCTCCGACGGCTCGACGGGACAGTACGCAGGCGGCCCGTTGGCCAAGTCGAGGCTGCTCGACCTCGAGGCGGCAAAACGGGAATGAATGTGTGAGCGCGGCGGTAGAACAGGAACATGAAACTCAACGACGCCGCCCGCGAGCTCATCGGATCCGGCACCGACGCAACGCTGGTCACGCTGAACCCCGACGGCAGCCCTCAGGTGACCGTCGTGTGGATGGCCCTGGAGTCGACGCCCGAGGGCGACGAACTCGTCGCAGCACACCTCACCGAATACCAGAAGACGCGCAATATTCGGCGCGACCCGCGGGTGGCGGTGACGATCCTGGCCGCCAGGCAGCCCGGACAGCAGACGCCTTACCTGGCGATCACCGGGACCGCCCGGATCGTCGAGGGTGGCGCTCCCGAACTTCTCAAGAAGCTGGCCAAAGCGATGCTGGGCAGCGACGAGCACTTCCCTCCGCCGAACGCGCCGGAAGGTTTGCTCACCCGGGTCCGCATCGACAAGGTCGGCGGATTCGGTCCCTGGACCGCCTGACGGCCAAGCGGCTGTAACACGTTTCAGTTTGTGCGATCATGCGGTCGACGGCGCGGTGTATTGGGACGTCTACCGCGGCCTGGTCACGAACGTGGATGTTCAACCCGCAGTCGGGTGAGCACCTGGCCCAGTGGAACATCTGGCAGCCCGGGGCGCTGCTACCGTAGAGCCGGATGGCTATCGAGGTCGCGGCGGTCGACGCCGCCGGGGTGTCCGAACTGGCTGACGTCGCCGCCTGCACCTTCCCGCTTGCCTGTCCGCCATCCGCGACACCAGAGGACATCGCCGCGTTCATCGACGAGAACCTGTCCGAGGCGCGGTTTCGCGACTATCTTGCCGATCCGGACCGCGTAGTGCTCGGCGCGCGCGAGAACGAGCGAATCGTCGGCTACGTCATGCTGATTCGGGGCGTCCCCGATGACGACGACGTTCAGCGCGCGGTCCCCATCCGCCCTGCGGTCGAGCTGTCGAAGATGTATGTGCTGCCCGACAGCCACGGTGCCGGCGTGTCAGCGGCCCTGATGGCGGCGGCGCTTCAGCGGGCCGAGGAGCTCGACGCCAACTGCGTCTGGCTGGGCGTCAATCAGCAGAACCAACGCGCGCAACGCTTTTACGCCAAGCACGGCTTTACCGTCAACGGCACCAAAACCTTTCGGCTTGGCACCGGCATCGAGAACGACTACGTGATGGTGCGCCCGGTCTGACCCGCGGCGGTCAATGCCAGCAGCCGTGACGTGGCCCGCAGGTATTTCTTGCGGAAGCCGCCCGCCAGCATCTCCTCGCTGAAGACGGTGTCCAGCTTGGAGCCCGACGCCACCACGGGGATGCCCGCGTCGTAGAGTCGGTCGGTCAGCGACACCAGCCGCAGCGCGACGTTCTGGTCATCGATCGGATGCACGCCGGTGATGAACACCTCCGTCACCCCTTCGATCAACGTCAGATAGCGCGATGGATGCATGGTCGCCAGGTGTGCGCACAGCGCATCGAAGTCGTCGAGCGTCGCGCCCGCGACGGCCGCGGCACCCGCGGCTACGGCATCGTCGCTCAACGGCACCGGCGCGGGCGGCAGGTCGCGGTGCCGGTAGTCCGGGCCCTCGATCCGCACCGTCGTGAAAATCGCCGCGAGCGTGTTGATTTCGCGCAGAAAATCCTGTGCGGCGAAGCGGCCCTCGCCGAGCTGTTCGGGCAACGTGTTAGACGTCGCCGCCACCGACACCCCGCGTTCGACCAATGTCGACAGCAGCCGCGAGATCAGCGTCGTGTTGCCGGGATCGTCGAGTTCGAACTCGTCGATGCACACCACTACATAGTCGGCCAGCAGGTCGATGCACTCGAGGAAACCGAACACCCCGGCCAGCTGCGTCAGCTCACCGAACGTCGCGAACGCTTTCGGTCCCGGTACCGAGTAATAGGACGACGCCAACAAATGCGTCTTGCCGACGCCGAACCCACCGTCGAGGTACAGCCCGACGCCCGGGAGTGCTTGGCGCCTGCCGAACAGCTTCTTTTTGCCGGCGCGGCGCGCCACCGCCTGCTCGCAGAACTCGCGGCACGACTGCACGGCCGCCGCCTGCGACGGCTCAGCCGGGTCCGGCTGGTAGCTGTCGAAGCTGACATCGGAGAAGGTCGGCGGTGGAACGAGTTGGGCGATCAGCCGCTCCGGCGTGACGCTGGGGTGCCGGTCGGTGAGATGCCCGACACCGCTGGACCCGTGCATGCAGGCACCATAGCGGCGTGCTGCAATTCTGCGTATGTCCGACGAGGCTGCCGGGATTCAGCTCACAGTGCTGGGCCCGATCGACACTGTGGACGATGGCCGGCTGAGCGTCTTCTACGCGTACCCCGAAAGCCTGCAGTCCTGCTGGGTGCGCGGCAACATGATCGCCAGCCTTGACGGTGGGGCGACAGAGGACGGCAAGGCAGGCGGGCTGGCGGGGCCCGGCGACAAGGCCGTCTTCGCGCTGATGCGGCAGGCCGCCGACGTCATCGTGGTCGGGGCCGCGACCGTGCGAATCGAGAACTACTCGGGTGCGCAGTTGTCGGTCGCGCAGCGGCAGGACCGGCAGCGCCGTGGGCAGGCTGAGGTACCGCCCATCGCAATCATCACCCAGACCGGCGAGCTCGATCCGGGCGCGCGGATCTTCACCCGCACCGAGGTGCCGCCGCTGATCCTGACGTGCACGCAATCGGTCGACGACACGCGGCAACGGCTCGGCGCGGTGGCCGAGGTCATCGATGCATCGGGGTCCGAACCGGACAGGGTCGACGTCGCGGCGGTGTTGAAAATCCTGGCCGACCGAAGACTGTTCAGGGTGCTCACCGAGGGCGGTCCGACGATTCTGAGCCTGTTCATCGAGAACGAGCTGCTCGACGAGCTGTGTCTGACGGTGGCGCCGATCCTGGTCGGCGGCGTCGCGCGGCGCATCGCGACCGGCCCGGACGCCGCGCACACCACGATGCGACCCACCCACCTGCTCACCGACGACGAGGGCTATCTCTACACCCGTTACACCAAGGGGTGACCAGTCCCACCATCAGTACTGTGGTCAGCATGCGTCGGCGTCCTCAGCTCGCACGGGCCGTGAGCCTGGCTACCGTCGTGACGTTCGTCGCCAGCTGTGCCCCGGGCCTGGCGGCCAACCCCCGCTACGCCACCGACTCCGGCGCCCACCCACAGGGCGCGCCGCAGACCACCAAACCGCCGTCCGGCCCGCCGCCCATCCAAGCACCCAAGAACGACCTTTCCTGGCGCGATTGCACGTCGCGGGTGTTCGGTCAGGCCGCGGTGCCGCCCATCCCCGGCGTCAAGCTCGACTGCGCGACTTACGACGCCGACCTCGACCCGATCAGCGGCGCCACCGGGACAGTGAGCATCGGCGTTGTGCGGGCGACGTCGGCGCAGACACCGGCAGGAGCAGGCCCGGTGGTGATGACCACGGGGTCGGACCTGCCGTCATCGGTGCAGCTGCCGGTCTGGCTGGGCCGCGCGGGCGCCGACATCCTCAAGACGCACCCGGTCGTGTCCGTGGATCGCCGCGGGATGGGCATGTCGGGGGCGCTGGACTGCCGCGACCTCTACAACCGCCAGGAGATGGTCGACCAGGCGCAGTTCCAGTCCGGCGACGACCCCGTCGCCAACCTCGGCGAGATCACCCAGGCCGCGACCACCAGCTGCACCGACACCATCGCCCCCGGGGATTCCGCGTATGACAACGCGCACGCCGCCGAGGACATCGAACGGCTGCGCAGCACCTGGGATGTGCCCGCGCTGGCACTGCTCGGAATCGGAAACGGCGCACAGGTGGCGCTCGCGTATGCGGGATCGCATCCCAACAAGGTGGCCCGGCTGGTGCTTGACTCCCCTCTACCGCTGGGCATTGCGGCCGAGGCGGCCATGGAACAACGCGTGAAGGGCGAGCAGGCCGCGCTCGACGCCTGGGCGGCCCAGTGCGTCGCGACGAACTGCCCGCTGGGGCCGGACCCCAAGGGCGCCATCGACTCCCTGCTGGCCGCGGCGCGCACCGGCAACGGCCCAGGCCGCGCGTCGGTGGCCGCGGTTGCAGACGCAATCACCACGACGCTCGGCTACCCACGTGGCGACCGGGTGAACGCCGGCAACGAGCTGGCCACCGCGGTGGCGGCGGCGCGGTCCGGCAACACCAACCAGTTGACGAACCTCATCACGCAGGCCGCCTCCCTGCGCCAGACCGACGGCCAGTTCGTCAACGGCTGCAGCGACGCGTTGAACCGGCCGACTCCCAACCGGGTCCGCGAACTCGTGGTCGCGTGGAACAAGCTCTACCCGCAGTTCGGCGCCGTCGGCGCGCTCAGCCTGGTCAAGTGCCTGAGCTGGCCGAGCGGATCCGCGCCGCAGGACCCCAAGAACCTCAAGTTCCCCATGATGCTGCTCGGCACGCAGAACGACCCGATCGTCGGCAACCAGGGCGTCGCCGCCGTCGCCGCGACCGCGATCAATGCCGGAACCACGAGCAAGCGGGTGATGTGGCAGGGCACCGGGCACGGCGCCATCATCTTCTCGCCCTGCGCGCTTCCCCCGGTGATCGGCTACCTGGACAGCGGCGCCCTGCCGCCCACCGACACGTACTGCCCGGCCTGACCGCCCGCACGATGGCACGGTGTACCGTGCGCTGGTGCGCGATCTTGTGATGGCTGCTTTCCGGCCCCGCACCGCCCCACCGACCACGGCGGCCGTTCTGCGTTCCATCCTCTGGCCGCTGGCGATCCTGTTCATCATTCATCGCAGTTACGTCCTTGCCACCAACGGCTACATCACCGACGACTACGGGCCGGTGTACCGGGCGGTCGTGAACTTCAAGCGGGGCTGGGACATCTACAACGAGCACCTCGACTACGTCGACCCGCACTACCTGTACCCGCCGGGCGGCACGCTGCTGATGGCGCCGTTCGGGTACCTGCCGGTCGACGCGTCGCGGTACTGGTTCATCACCTTCAACACGATCGCGATCGTCATTGCCGCGTATCTGCTCGTGCGACTGTTCAACTACACGTTCGGCTCGGTGGCCTTTCCCGCCCTCCTTGCCGCGATGTTCTGCACCGAAAGCGTCATCAACACACTGGTGTTCGGCAACATCAACGGCTGCGTGCTGCTGGCCGAGATCCTGTTCTTCCGGTGGCTGCTTGACGGCAGGACCGGCCACCAGTGGTGGGCCGGGGTGGCGGTGGGGCTCTCGCTGGTGGTGAAGCCGGTATTGGCGCCGCTGCTGCTGCTACCGCTCCTGAATCGGCAGTGGCGGGCGCTGGTGACCGCGGTCTTGGTGCCGCTGGCGTTCAACCTGGCGGCATGGCCGTTGATCAGCGACCCGATGAACTTCGTCACCCGCACGCTGCCCTACATCTTCTCCATCCGCGACTACTTCAACAGCTCGATCCAGGGCAACGGGGTCTACTACGGCCTGCCGATGTGGCTGATCTGGTTGCTGCGCATCGCGTTTGCGGCATTGGCCGTCGTGAGCGTGTGGCTGTTGTACAAGTACTACCGGCAGCGCGACCCACTGTTCTGGATGGCGACCTCATCGGGTGTGCTGCTGATCGCCTCGTGGCTGGTGCTGTCGCTGGGCCAGGGCTACTACTCGATGATGTTGTTCCCGTTCTTGATGACGGTGGTGCTGGCGAACTCGGCGATCCGCAGCTGGGTGGCATGGGTGGCGATCTACGGGTTCATGAGCGCCGACCGCTGGCTGCTCGGGCACTGGCCGACGACGGGCCGCGCCCTGGAGTACCTGCGTGTGACGTACGGCTGGTCGTTGATGCTGGTGGTGGTGTTCTGCGTGCTGTACTTCCGCTATCTGGATGCCAAATCCGAGGGCCGGCTCGAGGATGGCATCGATCCGCCGTGGCTGACGGACGCCGCCAAGCAGCCGGCGCCGGTTTAATGCCTGCTTGCCTCCTGCGCGAGCTGCACCCGTGAGCTGACGCCCAGCTTCGAGTAGACGTGCGACAGATGCGCCTGCACCGTGCGCGGCGACACGAAAAGCCTTGTGGCAATGTCTTTGTTGCCGAGCCCCTCGCTGGCCAGCCGGACCACGTCGAGTTCGGTGGGGGTCAGCGA
>DATARY010000061.1:0-14910 GCA_036263935.1 Mycobacterium sp. | reverse complement strand
TGTTTGGTGGTCTGCTGTGGGCGTGGCGGGTCGCGTCCCAAGCGTCGAAGGCGGCGGCGACCCGATGGAAATGGTGGTCCGCGGAGCGAGTTCGTTGGTGAAGTCGCGGGCGGATTTGTCCGCGAGGTCCTTCATCAATGGCCCCGAGTTGCTTGTCGCCTTGTCGTTGGAGATGAATTGCGCCAGTGAGGCATTCAGGTTTACCACCGGGGATGAGGCGTGGATGTTGACATCGGTGACTGACTTGGTGGTGGTCGACGCGGTGGCCAGCGGTGCCCAGTCGCGGTTGCGCGGATCGTGCCAATCCCGGCTCATGTTCCAGTTTTGGTAGAGATTCGGGTTGAATCCGTGGGCCTGGTCCCACTGCGTGCGGTGGTAGACCGGGTCGTCGTTCTGGAACTTCCATTGGTAGTACTGCTCGTACGGGTGGTGGCGGTTGTACCAGTCCTGATTCCGTGGGTCACCGGGGTGGTCGCGGCGTTGGCCCCATTCGTTGCGGCCGTCGCGGTCCCAGCCGTTGCGGTTGTAGCCTGCCCAGTTGTAGCCGCCCCAGTTGTAGCCCCACCGGTTGTAGCCCCACCGATCGTAGCCCCAGCGGTCGTACCCCCACCGGTCGAAGCCAAGGAAGTCGAAGCCGTACTGGTTGTAGCCGCCAAGGTCGTAGTTGTACCAGTCGGTGGGGTCGTAGCCGTAGAGCTGTCCCCACGACGGGTCGTAGTAACCCAGGTCGTCGAGGTTCGGTGTCAGCGGAGGATCGTAGGGCTGCGGCCAGTCGGCCGCAGGGGCATCCGGAACATCGGGCGGCGGTGAGACGAAGTCGTCGGGTGCCACGCTCCCGGCGTCATCCGAGATCGGGTATCCCCAGGTGGGCGCAGTCGCGCTCGTTAGTGCCACATCGGGCGTCTGTGGCGAGTCGCCCGGGTCGGCGGCCTGCGGTGCCGGAGGTGGTGCGGGCAGCGCGGGCAGTTGTTGCACCGAATCGGGCGTGTACTGCAGAAGTTGTTGTGTCAGTTGCAAATAGAGGTTCTGCAGGCTGGTCCGCTGAGGTGATGGTGACAGGTAGTCCAGGTCCTGCTTGGCCTGATTGAGTGACGTGCGGGCGTCGGTCAGCTGATCGGATGTGGGCTGCTGTCCGCTGCCGAGGATGTCCTGTGCCTTCTTCAGATCGTTGACGACGGCGGCCAGGGCAACGTCTTGCGCGTGCCCGGGAAAGACCGCCTTCTCGGCCCCCCACAGAGCGCCTCCTGGTGAGGTCTCGTACGTTGCGCCCAGTACACCCGCGACCAGTAACACGGCCAATCCGCCCGCGAGGGCCGTCTTGCCCCGGCGCGACCGGGGTATGAGCCCGCGCCACCGCGACGCCGGCTCGGCCGACTGCACAACGTTGTTCTCGCGGGCGGGTGGGGGACTCAGAGTCGCAATGCCGACCTCCTCAACGACGACCGGTGGCCGTGGTCGCGTCGCTCGCGACCGCGCGATTTCGGATGCTTAGGTGCTTGTTGGCTCCGGCCGATACGCATGCCTGCCACAACTACTAAGCACAACTAAAATCTACGCAGTCCCGCCACGCACGCCCAGCCTCCAGGCGGAATTCTCATCAAGCCACAGCTCTCGCATAGGGACACACAGGAAGCAGTCGGCGCGGTCGACGCCAGCACCCCCGAACGTTCAATCCTGCGAGGCACGTCAACTGGATGATCGACCTGGACGGGACCTGCGGCCACGCTGTGAGCGCTCGACGATGCACTCGGCGACAACTCGAATTGCCTCCGCCACAGCCCCTTTGGCCGGGCTGTGACGTGGGAAGCCACCCATGCTTGCAACGAAGATTGACAGACTTCCGCGACACTCCGAGCTTTTTGTCAAAGTAGCCCGGCGATTCCGGTCAATCTTAGCTGCATCTCGACGCCCCTGTAGGTGATCGACTTCTCGGATGATGTGGGCGCAGTCGACTATCGGGAGCGCGTCGAGCGTGCCCGCCAGGAGGTGCGCCGGCGCTACCGCGACCACCGATGACCGGACAGTCAAAGTGCTAACGGGGTCGCCCAGCTCGCCGCGGTGCGCATGCCCCGCCTCGTCTCCAACACCTGACCGCACTCGAGCGCGACGACTTTGCCCGGTTCGCCGCGACAAATTTTGGAACCAGGCGTGATGGCGTGTGGGACGATTTGCGGATGGAGCCGCGGCGTTCCGGGTTTCGTCCGTGGTGGTCGGTGCTCACGCTGGCCGTGATGATCGTTGCCCCGCTGCTGACGTCGTGGAGAGTCGGTGCCGCACCGGGGGCGACCGATGTCGTGACGGTGGCGGCGGTCAACGGGAGCGGCGATCCGATCAATGGGTACCGCGTGATCAACCGGCAGCCATCGGCCAACGTGTCCAGGTGTGTGAGCCCGTCGCCGGCGGCGGTGAGCGACAACATCTATGCGTGCGACCCGAGCGAGTCCGCGGCCGAGGTGTGTTGGCCGGCCCCGGCATCGGTGTTGTGCCTGTTCGATCCGTGGTCGAAGACGCTGCGACGGTTTCCCTCGCCTGGCGCGCTCCCGGCGGTTGATCCGCCCGCCAACCCGATGCCGTTCGCGCTGCTGCTGGACGACGGCACCCGCTGCATCTTGCCGAACGGCTTCGACTTCGGAGGTGGTTCGGACGGCCGGATTCCGGTGTACGGCTGTGGACAGGCGACGTGGTCGAGTGGCGTTGTGGTGGCTCCCGGCACGGATCCGGCCGCGGCGATCAATCGCTCGCGACCGGTGTGGACGGTGATCGTCGGCCAGCTGGGTCCGCCCAACACCCCAATGGGGTTTGTCGCGGAACACTCGGTGACGACGGCGTGGTTCGCGGGGAACTGACCCGCGTCTGCCCGCGCGGCCCGCGTCCCACCTGATCGCGCCTTCTCTGTTTCCACGCCGCCCGGACGCACCCACTCTCGTTCTGCCAACCTCGTAACGGCAATTCTGTGACATGCCCGCTGCTGGTGTTGCGTGTGCGAACACGACGTCATCGCCCCGCCCCAACCAGCGATCACGGTATCGGAGCGGGCTCAGGGCGCTACTTGGATCGATGCGGCGACTCTCCCTCTGAATGCATTGACCGCCGACCAGGCCTTAAGCCAGCTGCAGGATGGCGCCCACACCGTTGCCATCATCGGCGCCGGCTGGCGCCGTGGGTGCGTTCGCAACGGAACTGGCTGTCCACCAAGGACAGTCGGTGTACGGGGTCGCGGGCGCTCAGGGCGAGGCCGTCATCCGTGGCTTATCGGCGACGTTCGTGCCGCGCTCGGACGATCCGGCCGTCTCGATCCGGGACGCCGCGGGCGGGCCGGTTGATGCGGTCCTGGACACCGCGGGACTGGGCGAGGCGGTGGTGGGCGCGGTTCGCGACCAGGGCTCCTTCGTTGCCACCGTCCCTCAACTGGCACCATCGCCCGTGCGCGGAATCCAGGTGTCCTCGGTACAAGTGGAGGCTGACGGCGACCGCCTTGGCGAGCTGGTCACCTTGGCCGAGCAAGGGAAACTGACCCTTCGCGTCGCAGACCTACGCCATTCACGACGCGGCGCAGGCGCATGCTCGGCTCGAAAGGGCGGCGTGCGTGGGCGTCTCGTTCTCACGCCGTGATCACGTGGTGGCCGCTCGGATCAGGAGTGCGGGACGCCCGGCGGATCCGCTCGGCACCGGGTAATAGCTTCGGTGGGTAGTCGGGTCGAGCGCCACGACGTGTGCGCCATCGGCCAAGTGGCCCGAGCCCATCGGGGCCAGTGCATGATCACGAAGCTCGAGGATGGTAACCGTGCCGCTCTCTGCGGCCACATAGAGTCGGTGTGCCGCTTCGTCATACGCGAGGACATCCGGATCGTCGCCGACCCGGTCGGTTCCGGTGACGCGCCAGTTGGTCTCATCGACGGTGACCAGTGTGGCGTTCTGATCGCAGGCCACGAATGCGAGGGCGTCGGCGGGATCCACGGTCAGCCCGTGCGGATGCTCGCAGCCGGGTAGTTCCACCCGCCTTTCGACCGTCATCGTGCCGGGGTCGATGACCACCACATCGTTTCGACCCTGCACGGCGGCCAGTATCCGATCGGTCATCGAGTCGTAGCTGACGTTGCCTACCTCACCGCCAAGGTCGATGGTTCCGCGCGGATGCAGGCTGCCGGCGTCGACGACGGTTTCTGTGCCCGCGACCTCGTTGGTCGTCCAGATCGCGTTGCGCCGGGAGTCATACGCCAATCCATCGGGGTACTCACCGGTGGGGGCCCGACCGAGCTCTGCTCCGGTGTTCTCGTCGATCGCAACGATCTGGTTTGTACCTGTTGCCGTGGCGAATACGCGCTCAAGGGGGTCAACGACAAGAACCCCGTGCACTTGTGACACGTTGGGCACCGTCCGGAGGACCCGCTCACCGCGTGTGTCGATCTCGATGACCTCGCCGGCACCCAGATGCGCAACGAACAGCAATCCTCGAGGCGCGTCGAGGCTCGCATAGTCAAACCGGGAATTGTCTCCCGGCAACGGGATTTCGCCGACCGGCCGCAGCGGTAGCCCTGATCTCGAATCGGCCTGCGGTTGGTTTGCACATCCCGCCGCGATGATCGCGACGCTCACCACCGTTCGCAACAGTATGGCGACCATCGGCCATCGGCCTCAGGCCGCCGCGCGGTCCTCGAGGGCCTCGTCGAAACGATCCAGCACGGTCTCTGCTACCAGACGGTGCGGCCCGAGCGGCTCGGCCACCAGAATCCGTTGTGCGTGTGCGTATTCAGCGACACGGTCGGTGATCCGGCCGTGGGCGAGGAACCAGGGCGCGATGACCAGTCGGGTTGCGCCCCGATCGCGTAGCACGTCGGCTGCCTCTGCCAGAGAAGGATGCGGCCCGGTGGCAAACGCGGTGGTCGCTGTCCAGCGGGTGTGGAGCACCAGGTATTCGGCGACCGACTTGGTGCGCGCATTCGCCTGGGGGCGTGAGGAACCAACGGCGGTGACGAGAACACCCACATCGGGGTCGAGACGCGACACTCCCGCGTGCGCGAGGCGCTGGCGCAGGACGTGAATGAGCCTGTCGTCCTCGCCAAGGACGCCGGCTTGCCTCGCGGCGGACCCCGATGCGCCGATCATCTTCGGGATATCGACGCGGGCGTGATAGGCATCGGCCAGCAGAAGCGGCACCACGACGGCGCTGCGGGGAGACTCAGCCAGCACATCGCCGAGATTGGGGGTGTTCTGCTCACAAAACGCCACCCGGACATCGACATTGCGTCGCACCCTCCGGATGGTGCGCGCCACCTCGTGTGCCGATGCCGCCGAACGCGGATCCGCGCTGCCGTGCGCCGTCAAAACCAGTGAGCTCACGAAGCGTGCAACCCGCATTCCGTCTTCGACAGCCCCGCCCAGCGTCCGCTGCGCGGATCGGCACCCTCGGCAGGCTTGGCCGTGCACGGCGCGCAACCGACCGACGGATAGCCTTCGAACACAAGGGGATTGACGAGCACATCGTTGGCGTCGATGTAGTTCTGCATGTCCTCGTCGGACCACGCGGCCAGCGGATTGACCTTCACAAGGCCGAACGCCTTGTCCCAGCTGATGAGCGGCGCGTTGGCGCGCGTCGGCGCCTCGACCCGGCGAATCCCGGTAACCCACGCGGAGTACCCGCGCAGCGCCTTGCCCAGTGGCTCCACCTTGCGCAGCCGGCAGCATTCGTTGGGTTCGCGGGCGAACAGGTCCTTGCCCAGCAGCGCGTCCTGCTCGGCGACGGTGTGCTCCGGTGTGACGTTGAGCACGTTGACGTCATAGACCGCCTCGACGGCGTCACGGGTGCCGATGGTTTCGACGAAGTGGTACCCGGTGTCCAGGAACAGCACGTCGACGCCGGGCCGCACCTTCGCGGCCAGATCGACGAGCACAGCGTCCTGCATGTTCGACGCCACCACGTAGTTGCCGCCGAAGTACTGCTCGGTCCAGGCCAGCAGCTCGGCGGCGCTGGCACCGTCGAGCTCGGCCGCGCCGCGCTCGGCCAGATCCTGCAGCTTCGCCTCGGTCATCGCTTCGCTCATCGGTGCTCTCCGCTCTTCGCGCAAGCGCTCATCGCAAATCCGCCTCGTCTGCTCGTACCGCCCACGTAGCGAAACGCTCACCCTGCTCGCGTTGTTTCACGAAGTTCCGAACTACCCTGTCGACGTAGTCGCCCAGCTCGGTGGACAACACCTTGTGCTGACGCAACTTGCGGCCGAACCCGCTGTCCAGGCCCAGGCTGCCGCCCAGATGAACCTGGAACCCCTCGACCGACCCGCCGTGGCCGTCGTCGACCATCTGGCCCTTGAATCCGATGTCCGCGACCTGGATTCGGGCGCAGGAGTTGGGGCAGCCGTTGATGTTCACCGTGATCGGCACGTCGAGCTGTGCGTTGATGTCCTCCAGCCGCCTCTCCAGCTCCGGTACCAGCACCTGAGCCCGGTTGCGGGTCTCGGCGAAGGACAACTTGCAGTACTCGATGCCGGTGCAGGCCATCAGGTTCTTCCGCCAGGCCGACGGCCGCGAGGGCAGGCCGAGCGCGTCCAGACCGGTGACCAGCTCGTCGAGCCTGTCGTCCGGCACATCCAGGATGATCAGCTTCTGATAGGGCGTGAAGCGGACGCGGTCCGAGCCGACGGCCTCGGCGAGATCGGCCACCCTTGACAGGATGGTGCCCGAGACTCGGCCCGCGATCGGTGCGACGCCGACGGCGTTGAGCCCGTTCTTGAGCCGCTGCACGCCGACGTGGTCGATCGGGTGCTTGATCGGTTCGGGCGCCGGGCCGTCGATGAGTTTGCGCCCCAGGTATTCCTGTTCGAGAACTTCCCTGAATCGTTCGATGCCCCAGTCCTTGATCAGGAACTTCAGTCGAGCCTTCGACCGCAGCCGGCGGTAGCCGTAGTCGCGGAACACCGTGGTGACGGCCTCCCAGACGTCGGGCACCTCCTCCAGTGGCACCCAGGCGCCGACGCGCTGGCCCAGCATCGGGTTGGTGGACAGCCCGCCGCCGACCCACAGGTCCAGGCCGGGACCGCGCTCGGGATGGTTGACGCCGATGAAGGCGACGTCGTTGACCTCGTGGCAGACATCCTGCAGGCCCGAGATCGCGGTCTTGTACTTGCGCGGCAGATTGGAGAACTCGGGCTTGCCGATGTAGCGGCGGACAATCTCCTCGATCGCCCAGGTCGGGTCGAGCACTTCGTCCGGCGATTCACCGGCCAGCGGAGAGCCCAGCACGACTCGCGGGCAGTCGCCGCACGCCTCGGTCGTCTGCAACCCGACCGCGGCAAGGCGCTCCCAGATCTCGGGGACATCTTCGATCCGGATCCAGTGGTACTGGAGGTTCTCCCGGTCGCTGATGTCGGCGGTGTCGCGGGCGAACTCGATGGAGATCTCACCCAGCGTGCGAAGTGCGGCGGTGGTCAGCGCGCCGCCGTCGCAGCGCACCCGCATCATGAAGTGCTTGGCCTCGAGAATGTCGGCGTTCTCGTCGCCGGTCCAGGTGCCGTCGTAGCCCTGTTCACGCTGGGTGTACAGGCCCATCCAGCGCATCCGGCCGCGCAGGTCCTGCTTGTCGATGCTGTCGAAACCCTGCTTGGAGTAGATGTCGAGGATGCGCGCCCGCACGTTCAGCGCGTCGTCATCCTTTTTGAACTGTTCGTTGGGGTTGAGGGGCTCGCGGTAGCCGTGGGCCCACTGGCCCTCGCCGCGCGGGCGCTTGACGGGCTTCGCGGTGGTCATGTGGTTGGCTCCTCCGTGGAGCCGGATCGCGCGTGTCACCGGTGGGCTGTCCGGCGGCGCAGATCCGGCGGCCAGCTGAAAGTAGGGGGTGGGCTGGGTCCGAAATCAGCGCATCAAGGCAGACAACAACAGGTACAAACGCGCTTGAAGTCGACATGCCGCCGAGCCACCAGCGAGACGCGGTGAGTAAGGCTACGGGCGGCGATCACGTCCCCAATTCTGCCATGTACACCCGCACCGGCCCTAACCGGGACAGATTTGGGCGCACGCTGAGCAAAAGTCATTCTGGGAAGCTGGCTCTATGACGATTCGAACGGCGGTTGCTGAACTGCCCGGCCTTGTTGCAACGCCAGGCCGTCGGTTCGGCATCTACATCCACGTGCCGTTCTGCGCCACCCGCTGCGGCTATTGCGACTTCAACACCTACACGGCCGCCGAGCTGGGCGGCGCGACCCCGGACGGATGGCTGGCGGCGCTGCGCGCCGAGCTGGGCCTGGCCGCCGCGCACCTCGGAGCGCCCAACTCCGATGTCGCCGGCCGAGCGGCTCCCAACTCTGATGTCGCCACCGTCTTTGTGGGTGGTGGGACGCCGTCGCTGCTGGGCGGCGCCGGGTTGTCGGCCGTGCTCGACGGCGTCCGCGAGCACTTCAGCCTGGCTCCCGACGCGGAGGTCACCACCGAGGCCAACCCCGAGTCCACCTCGCCCCGGCTGTTCGACCAGTTGCGATCGGTCGGATTCACCCGGGTATCGCTCGGCATGCAGTCCGTCGCCCCGCACGTGCTGGCCGTGCTCGACCGCGTGCATTCGCCTGGACGCGCGCTCGACGCGGCCGCGGAAGCCCGCGCGGCGGGGTTCGATCACATCAACCTCGACCTGATCTACGGCACCCCGGGGGAGACCGACGACGATCTGCGCCGCTCCGTCGACGCGGCGATCGACGCCGAGGTCGACCACGTGTCCGGCTATGCACTGCTCGTGGAGGACGGCACCGCCCTGGCGCGTCGCGTGCGGCGCGGCGAGATCCCCGCACCGGACGACTACGTGATGGCCCGCCGCTACCAACTACTCGACGAGCGGCTGGTGCACGCCGGTTTCGACTGGTACGAAGTGTCCAACTGGAGCCGGCCGGGCGGCGAGTGCCGACACAACATCGGGTATTGGGGCGGCGGCGAATGGTGGGGCGCCGGGCCGGGCGCGCACGGTTACCTCGGCTCCACCAGATGGTGGAATGTCAAGCATCCCACCGCCTATGCGCAATCGCTGGCCGAGGGCGTGCTGCCGGTGGCCGGTTACGAATGCCTGGACGACGCGACGCGGCACACCGAGGACGTGATGCTGCGGCTGCGATTGCGCGCCGGCCTGCCGACGTCGGCGTTGAGCGACGGTGAACGCGGGCGCGCGCAGACCGCGGTCGACAACGGCCTGCTGGCGTTCTCGGCCAATCGGTACGTGCTGACCGACCGTGGCCGGCTGCTCGCCGACGCCGTGGTTCGCACGCTGCTCGATTAAAGCGGCCGGTCACACATTCGGGAAATCCGGGCAAAACGGATTGAACGATTACCGGGTGTCGCATCGTTGTGCTCAGAAGGGCCGACCGAAGGCAAGGATACGCGGTGCATGAGTCATGACTGACGATTCCGAGCAGGCAGCGCTGCTGCGGGCCGTGCACGACGAGCACAGCCCGGCGTTGCTGCGCTACGTATTGCGGCTGACTCGCGGCGACATGCCGTTCGCAGAGGACGTGGTTCAGGAGTCCCTGCTTCGGCTCTGGCGCAAGCCCGAGGTCCTGCGGCAGCCGACCGAGTCGGTGCGCGCCTGGCTGTTCACCGTCGCGCGCAACCAGGTGATCGACGACCGGCGCAGCGCCCGCTACACCCGCGAACTGCGCACCGACAAGGTTCCCGAACGGCCATCGCCCGACGCGATCGGCCCCGCGTTCGACAAATGGATACTCTCCGACGCATTGCTGTCGCTTAGTCCGGACCACCGCACCGTGATCGTCCGCGCCTACTATCTCGGTCAAACCGTGGCCGATATTGCGCAGCAGGAACAGATCCCGGAGGGCACCGTCAAATCCCGGCTTCACTACGCGCTTCGCGCGCTGCGGATTGCGCTGCAGGAAAGGGGGGTTGTCCGGTGACTAGTTACACACCCGACGACGACATTGCCGAATGGGATGCCGCCTATGTGCTCGGTGCGCTGAGCATGGAGGACCGGCGCACCTATGAGGGCTACCTCGCGGTCAACCCGGCACACGCCACGGAGCTGACCGAACTCGCGGGGATGCCCGGCATCCTCAAGGCGCTGAGCCGCGACGAAGCGGTCGCACTGACCGACCTCGCCGGTGCCCCGCCGGCCGAGCCCCGGCCCGACGACGTTGCATCGCTGGCCCAGGCGGCGGCCAAGCGGCAGCAGCGATCACGGCGGACATGGCTCGCAGCGGCGGTCGCCTCAGCTGCGGCGCTGTTGATCGCGGGCGGTGTCGTTGGCGCGACAGTCTTTCCGCGGTCGCAGGCGCCCGTGCAAGCGGTGGCGATGCAACCGATGCAGCCGACTCCGCGTGGAGGTCTCACGGCACAGCTCGCGGTGACGGAGAAGAAGTGGGGCACAGAACTGAACTGGGCGTGCTCCTACACCAAGGACTGGTCGAAAAACGTCGCGAGCTACGACCTGGTGGTGACCACACGCGACGGTGCGCAGGCAGCGGTGGGTTCGTGGAAGCCCGCCGGTGACGAGGCGACGGGATTGTCGGCGGCGACGAGCATCTCGACATCGCAGATCCGCAGCGTCGACATCCGGGCGACCGGAAGCGGCGAACCGCTGGCGATCACCACACTGCGGTAAACCGCCGCGAGCGTGAGGGCCAGTCTCGTGACGTCACGGGTCATCACACCGAAATCAACAAACCGCACAGAAAGTTCGAGAAGACGTCTGCAAAAAGTGGTTTTCGACGACGGCCAGGTGTCGTCAGGGTTAGGTCTGCAGGGTTAGGTCTGCGGCGCCAGGGGCATGTCCATGTCGAACACCCGTGCGTGCAGCACCGTGCGATTGCGCAACGCGGCGCGCACCGCGCGCTGCAACCCGTCTTCCAGATAGACGATGCCCCTCCACTTCACCGCATGGGGGAAGAGGTCGCCGTAGAACGTCGAGTCCTCCGACAGCAACCGATCCAGCGCCAGCACCGTCGTGGTTGTGACCAATTCGTCAAGCCGGATCTGCCGGGGCGGAATCTGCGCCCACTGCCGGTGCGAAAGACCGTGGTCGGGGTACGGTTTGCCGTCACGGACACCCTTGAAGATCATCGACGAGAGATCCCTCGCGTCTTCGAAGGCGTCGGCGTCACCCTGCAAAGGCTAGTCCCAACGGCGCTGTCCGCCACGCGAAGACTTGCTCGCGAGAGATCCGCCCTGTTGATGACCGTAAAATGAACGCGATGGGAGGTGAACAGATGGGCAGCGCCGACGATCGTCGCTTCGAGGTGCTTCGTGCCATCGTCGCCGACTTCGTGGCGACGAAGGAGCCAATCGGTTCGAAGACGCTCGTCGAGCGCCACAACCTCGGTGTCTCCAGCGCCACCGTTCGCAACGACATGGCCGTCCTGGAGGCCGAGGGCTACATCACCCAGCCGCACACCAGCTCCGGCCGCGTCCCCACCGAGAAGGGTTACCGGGAGTTCGTCGACCGGCTCGAGGACATCAAACCGCTTTCCTCGTCGGAGCGGCGCGCGATTCTGGGCTTTCTGGAGTCCGGCGTGGACCTCGACGATGTGCTGCGCCGTGCGGTGCGGTTGTTGGCCCAGCTGACCCGTCAGGTCGCGGTCGTGCAGTACCCGACGCTGTCGACGTCCGCCGTGCGGCACCTGGAGGTCGTCGGCCTGACCCCGGCGCGGCTGCTGCTCGTGGTGATCACCGACTCCGGCCGTGTCGATCAGCGCATCGTCGAGCTCGGCGACGCCATCGGCGAGCACGAGCTCTCGCAGCTGCGCGACCTGCTCGGACAGGCGCTTGAGGGCAAGCCACTGGCGGCAGCGTCGATCGCGGTGGCCGATCTCGCGTCGCAGCTGAACGGTCACGGCGGCCTCCCCGACGCGATCGGGCGATCGGCGACCGTGCTGGTCGAATCCCTGGTCGAGCACAGCGAGGAGCGGCTGCTGCTCGGCGGCACCGCCAACCTGACCCGCAACACCGCCGATTTCGGCGGTTCGCTGCGGTCGGTGCTCGAGGCGCTCGAGGAACAAGTCGTGGTGCTGCGTTTGTTGGCGGCACAGCAGGAGGCGGGCAAGGTCACCGTGCGCATCGGCCATGAGACAGAGGCCGAGCAGATGGCGGGCACCTCGGTGGTGACCACGGCCTATGGCAGTTCGGGCAAGGTCTACGGTGGCATGGGGGTGTTGGGGCCCACCCGGATGGACTATCCGGGAACTATCGCTAATGTCGCTGCGGTTGCTCTATATATCGGTGAAGTTCTAGGCAGCCGGTAATCCGGCATCGAAAGGTCAGGCGTGGCACGCGACTACTACGGGATGCTCGGGCTAGGCCGGGGCGCCAGTGATTCGGAGATCAAGCGCGCCTATCGCAGGCTGGCCCGCGAACTGCACCCCGACGTCAACCCTGACGAGGCGGCGCAGGCGCGGTTCAAGGAAATCAGCGTCGCCTACGAGGTGCTGAGCGATCCGGAGAAGCGCCGCATCGTCGACATGGGCGGCGATCCCCTCGAGTCAGCGGCCGCCGCGGGCAACGGTTTCGCCGGATTCGGCGGCCTTGGCGATGTGTTCGAGGCCTTCTTCGGCGGGGGGACCACCTCGCGCGGGCCGATCGGGCGGGTCCGGGCGGGCTCCGATTCGCTGCTGCGGATGCGGCTCGACCTAGCCGAATGCGCCACCGGTGTGACCAAGCAGGTGACGGTCGACACCGCCGTGCTGTGCGACCTGTGCCAGGGCAGGGGCACCAACGGCAAGTCGACCCCGGTCGCCTGCGACACGTGCGGTGGCCGCGGCGAGATCCAGACCGTCCAGCGGTCCCTGCTCGGCCAAGTGATGACGTCACGGCCGTGCCCGGTGTGCGGCGGGGTCGGCGAGGTCATTCCCGACCCTTGCCATCGCTGCGGCGGCGACGGCCGTGTTCGCGCGCGACGCGAGATCAGCGTCAAGATCCCCGCCGGCGTCGGCGACGGCATGCGGGTGCGGTTGGCCTCGCAGGGCGAGGTCGGGCCCGGTGGCGGTCCGGCAGGCGACCTGTATGTCGAGGTACACGAGAAGGCCCACGGCATCTTCATCCGCGACGGCGACGACCTGCACTGCACCATCTCGGTGCCGATGGTCGACGCCGCGCTGGGCACCACCGTGACGGTCGATGCGATCCTCGACGGCCCGACCGAGATCACGATCCCCGCGGGCACTCAGCCCGGCTCGGTCACCACGTTGCGCGGCCACGGGATGCCGCACCTGCGCTCCGGGGTGCGCGGCGACCTGCACGCGCACGTCGACGTCGTGGTGCCGGTGCGGCTGGACCAGCAGGACATCGAACTGCTGAGCAAGCTGAAGGAGAACCGCGCCCGCGATGCGGCAGAAGTGCGGTCGACCCAGGCAACCTCTGCCGGCGGCGGGCTGTTCAGCCGGCTGCGGGAAACCTTCAGTGGCCGTTAGCAAGTCGTGACCGAAGCCGATCCCGACGGCGCGGCACACCGCGCCGTCTTCTACGTCGACGCCCTGCCCGAGGTCGGTGAACTGGCGATCGTCGACGGCGACGAGGGCTTCCACGCCGCAAGCGTGCGGCGGATCCGGCCGGGTGAAAACATCGATCTGGGCGACGGCGCGGGCACCATGGCGCACTGTGTCATCGAGGACGTCGGCAAGTGCCGGTTGTCGGCGCGGGTGCACAGCCGCTGGACCATCGCACCCGTATGGCCGGCCGTCACCGTCGTACAGGCGCTGCCGAAATCCGACCGCTCGGAACTGGCGATCGAACTGGCCACCGAGGCCGGGGCCGATGCCTTCGTGGCCTGGCAGGCGTCGCGCTGTGTGGCCAGGTGGGATGGGCAGACCAAGGTGGACAAGGGGCTGCGCCGCTGGCGTGCGGTCGCCCGCTCGGCCGCCCGCCAGTCGCGACGCGTGCACATCCCGTCGGTCAGCGGTGTGGTGTCAACGGCCGAACTCGTCGAGCGGATCCGCGACTTCACCTCGACACTCGTGTTGGTGCTGCACGAATCGGCCACCCGGCCGATCACCGAAATGCCGGTGGTCCAGGCCGATTCGCTGATGTTGGTGGTGGGGCCCGAAGGCGGCATCGCCGACGACGAGATCGCTGCCTTGTCGGATGCCGGCGCTTCGCCGGTGCGGCTGGGGCCGACGGTTCTTCGCACGTCGAGCGCCGCGGCGGTCGCGCTGGGCGCGCTGGGAGTGCTCACGCAGCGGTGGGCCTGAGGCGTAACCGTTGGGTCGTGACGGTGCCCGGCGGTAAACTGGCTGCTGAAGAGCAAAGAACTAGGCAAGAACACCGAAAGCAGGCAGAAAACCCCACGTGACGCCCAGCGAGACCAACGCTGACTCCGACACACCCGTTCGCAGCAGCATCAGTGTTCCGCCCGACCTCGTCGTGGGCCTGCTCGGTTCCGCCGACGAAAACCTGCGCGCGCTCGAGCGCATCCTGTCCGCCGACATCCACGTGCGCGGCAACGCGCTGACCCTGTCCGGCGAGCCGGCCGACGTCGCGCTGGCCGAGCGCGTCGTTTCCGAACTGATCGCGATCGTGGCCAGCGGTCACCCCCTCACACCGGACGCGGTGCGCCACAGCGTTTCCATGCTCACCGGCACCGGTAACGAGTCCCCTGCCGCGGTGCTCACCCTCGACATCCTGTCGCGGCGCGGAAAGACGATTCGGCCCAAGACACTCAACCAAAAGCACTACGTGGATGCGATCGATGCGCACACCATCGTGTTCAGCATCGGCCCGGCAGGAACTGGCAAGACGTATCTGGCAATGGCCAAGGCCGTCAACGCATTACAGACCAAGCAGGTCAACAGAATCATTCTCACCCGGCCGGCGGTGGAAGCCGGTGAGAGCCTCGGTTTTCTGCCGGGCACACTGAGCGAGAAGATCGACCCGTACCTGCGGCCGTTGTACGACGCGCTGCACGACATGATGGACCCGGAGCTGATCCCAAAGCTTATG
>DATARY010000037.1:0-3442 GCA_036263935.1 Mycobacterium sp. | reverse complement strand
CTCTGCGCGCGCGCAAGTCGCTGTTGCGCATCTGCGGTGAAGCCGGTGCGACGCCTGCGGGCCGCTTCCGTCTCAGCAGCGTTGAACGCGGTCACGTAATCCTCGACCGCGGCGAGGTACCGCTCGGCGGAGTCGCGGTCGTCGAGCAGGTCTTCGGCTCTTGACGGACGCAGTAGGTCCGCCCTGAGCTTCGCCTTGTGGAACTGCATGGTCAGCGGATCGCGCATGTCGGTCATGAGCGGAAAGTCCAGCAGCCTGGCCGAATCGAGCTCGTATTCCAGCCACCGTGCATCTGTTCGGGAGTGCTCCTCCAGCACTCGGGTGATGGTTTGCCACAGAACGGCGGGACTGCCGACGGCGGGCGGCGCGGACTCGTCGCGCTGCTGCCCTCGCTGCTTGCTGGCCGCTGAGAGGCCCTTGATCGCTGCGACGATGACGCCCACGAGCGGCACGATCACGATGAGCAGCTCGGCCAGACGGATCAACAAGCCCACATCGCCAGAATGCCAGCTCCCGCGGCGCGGGTCGGCCGTTGACTGGACGTCGGACGGATTGATCGAATATGTCTGATGCTCGATGGTGTCGAGGGAGGCTGCCCTGCGCACGAGATTCCCCCTCCACTCCCCCGACTTCTTCGCCGGCGACCCGTACCCGGCGTACAAGGAGCTGCGCGCGACTGCGCCCGTGTGCTGGAACGACGTCACAAAGTTCTGGGCGCTGCTGAAGTACGAGGACATCCGGTACGTGTCCACGAACCCGGACACGTTCTCGTCGACCAAGGGCATCACCATCCCTGACCCGGTGATGCCGAACCCGGTTCAGGAGGGCGCCTTGATCTTCACCGACCCGCCGCGGCACCGCCAGCTGCGCAAGCTGATCAACACCGGGTTCACCCGCAGGCAGGTGGCCGTCCTCGAGCCGAAGGTGCGCGAGGTCGTCTATGGGGTTCTGGAAGACCTCGGGCCCGGAGCCACCCATGATTTCGCCGAACAGCTCGCGGCGCCGCTACCGACCCGGATGATCGCCGAGTTGCTCGGCGCTCCCCCCGACGACTGGGAGAAGTTCCGCCGGTGGTCCGATGCGTTCACCGGAACCGCCGATCCCGAGATCGACCTCGATTCGGTTGCGGCCATTGGCGAACTGTTCGAGTATTTCCAGCAGCTGATCGCCGCGCGGCGCGCCGAGCCGAGAAACGACGTGCTGTCGGTCTTGTCCACAGCGGAGGTCGACGGCGCCAGGCTGACCGACGAAGACCTCCTGAACTTCGCATTCCTGTTGCTCGTCGCGGGTAACGAAACCACCCGCAACCTGATTGCGCTCGGCACGTTGGCGCTCATCGATCATCCCGACGCATGCAGCAAGCTCGTCGAGGACCCCACGCTTATCCCCGCCGCGGTGGAGGAGATGCTGCGCTGGACCAGCCCGGTGACGCACATGGCGCGGGCCGCTACGGTCGACGTCGAGATCCGCGGGCAGCTTATCCGCGAGGGCGACATGGTCGTGATGCTCTACGGCTCTGCCAACCGCGACGAGGAGATCTTCGGTTCCGACGCAGAGGAATTCAGGATCACGCGCAATCCGAATCCGCACATTGCGTTCGGCTGCGGCGAGCACTCGTGCGTCGGGGCTCAGCTGGCCCGACTCGAGGCCCGCGTCTTCTTCGAGGTGTTGCTGGGCCGATACGCCAAGATCGAGCTGGTCGGCGACGTCGACAGGATGCGCGCAACCATGGTGCCCGGTGTCAAACGCATGCCCGTTCGGCTCGGAACGAGGCGCTGAGAGTTGCTGCGCGCGACCGAGGATTCACGAGCGACCGCGCCGGTCGGGTTCGATGACCCACGATCCTTGCCGCAGCACCCCAATCACTGCGAGTTCTCCGTCCAGCACCACCAGGTCGGCGGCGGCCCCGGGGACCAGCGCCGGGCACGGCAGACCCAACGCCCGGGCGGGATTGATCGACGCCTGACGGACGGCTTGCATCAGGGCCTCATCGCGGGGAAGCCCGCTGTGCGTGACGGCGAACCGGAACACCCTGTCCATGGTCGCGGTGCCGCCTGCGATGGTTTCTGCGCCGGCCACACGAGCCACCCCGTCCACGACGTCCACCGCCAGCTGCCCCAGCCAGTACTCGCCGTCGGCCATACCCGCAGCGGCCATCGCATCGGTTATCAGCGACACCCGGTCGGGTCCGGCGCTGTGGGTGGCGTGTCGGTAGATGGCGGGATCCACGTGCACACCATCGGTGATCAGTTCGACGGTGACCCGGTCGTCCTCCAGTAGCGCAACGACCGGACCGGGCTCACGACGATCGATCGGACGCATCGCATTGAACAGGTGCGTGCCCACCGTCGCGCCCGCCTCGATCGCTGCCCGCGTCTGCTCATAGGTCGCCTCGGTGTGGCCCACCGCTGCCACCACACCCGCATCGGCGATCTGCCCGATCGCCGCCACGGCGCCGTCGCGTTCCGGCGCCAGGGTGACCATTCGAATGGCTCCTCCGCCCGCCTCAAGCACGCGGTCGATCTCGGCGGGGTCGGGGTCACGCATCAGGGAGGGCTGGTGGGCGCCGCACCGCTTGGTGGAAAGCCATGGTCCTTCGAGATGGATGCCGCCGATCAGGCCACTGTGAACGTCGTGGGCCAATTCCCTTACCTGGCAAGCCAACTCGTCGGGCCCGGCGGTGACCAAGGAGGCGACGAGTGTGGTGGTGCCGTGGCTGCGGTGCAATGCAACAGCGGTGGACGTGTCGGTGTGGGACGCGGTGGAGAAGCTCGCCCCTCCCCCGCCGTGCAGATGGGTGTCGACGAAGCCTGGCACTATCGTCACCGCGCCGAAATCCGCGGGCCGGGGTGCGGCACCCGCGCCGAGCCCACGTACCTTGGCCTGTGAAACTTCAATCCATCCGGGCCGCAACAGTTCTCGGCCCGTGAGCAGGGTGTCAGCGGTCAATAACACTCAGATGCCCTGCCATTCCGGCTTGGAAAGGTAGGTCTCGCGGTAGTAGTCGACGAGCTGAAGGCGGCGAGCCGCGGCGTCGTCGAGCAGCACCGCCACATGCGGGTGGAGCTGCAGGATGGTTGCCGGCCATAGTGCGCTGACGGCGCCCTCGACCAGCTGATGCACGGCCTCGGCCTTGCGGTGACCGGTCGCCACCAGAATCAGGTGGCGGGCCTCCATGATGGTCGCCAGTCCCTGGGTCAGGCAGTGCGTGGGCACCGATTCGATATCGCCGCCGAAGAAGCGGGAGTTATCAATACGGGTCTGCCTGGTCAGCGTCTTGATGCGGGTTCGGGAGCCCAGCGAGGAGCCCGGCTCGTTGAACGCGATGTGCCCGTCGGTGCCGATCCCGAGGATCTGCAGATCGACGCCGCCCGCACCGCGGATGGCGTCCTCGTACGCCGCGCATGCGGCCGGGATGTCGGTGGCCAGTCCATCGGGGCCG
>DATARY010000010.1:0-3824 GCA_036263935.1 Mycobacterium sp. | reverse complement strand
AACTCGACGAGATCACCACCACATGGGACAAATGGGTCACCGACGTGCCTCGTCACAGCGCCAAGGGAACGATCGAACCAGGCAATGTCGCTGCGATCAGATTCACCATCAACGGTATCTACCGCGGCGAAACCAGGATCCAGCTCGAACACGTCAACCGTGTTGGCCTGGATGCGGCACCGCACTGGCCCACCGGCAACCAGAACGACGTGTACCGAGTCGAGATTGACGGTTCTCCATCAATCATCCAGGAAACCGCATTCCGATTCACCGACGGCAGCGGTCGCGACCCCGCTACGGCTGGCTGTCTGGCTACCGGCCTCCGCGCGTTGAACGCCGTTCCCGCAGTCAACGCACTCCCACCCGGATGGGTCACCCCACTGGACCTGCCGCTCATTCCAGGAGAAGGCACCATCCGGTAAGCCGGACAAGCCGCCAGCCCCGCCGCGAACTCGCTGATCAACTGTCTGCCGGCGCATGGTGCTGCTAGACGGTGCTTGGCTGCTTTGCGACTGTCGCCCGGACCAGTTCACGCAACCACAGGTGTCTGCTGTCGTTGTCCAGGCCTGGGTGCCAGGTCATTCGGTAGCGCAGCGATGCGATTTCCCGGGGCGCCGGCAGCACGCGAAGGGATCTCGTGTCGACGCAGGAAGCAATGAAGCGGCTGGGAAGCGTTGCAATCAACGTCGTGCCGGGCAGCATCAGCGGCGCGGCGGGGTGATAGGGCACGGTCAGCCCCAACTGGCGCGGAGTCCCAAGCGTTTGAAGTGGATTGTCGATGTCGGGCTGTTGTCCATCCACAACGTCGATGATGATGTGGTTGAACTCCAGGTAGTCGGCGAGTCGTATAGATGACTTCTGGGCCAGGGGATGGTCTTTGGCGACCACGCATACGAACTTCTCGACGTAGAGGTCCGCGGTACTGAGATCGCTAGGGATGTAGCCGCCGAAGAAGCCGAGATCCACGCGGCCCTGTTTGATCTCGTCGGCGACGCCGACACGCCAGCTGTGAAACTGCACGGTGGAATGCGGTGAGTGAGCGAGTATTTCGCGGCAGATGGCGGGCCCGAGGGCGCAGACAGCGTAGTCGCTGCCAGCAAGGTGGATCGATTGAGATACTTCGCTCGGGTTGAATTCCTCGGCGGCCAAGAGCGTTTCGAGGGCAGGAACGATCGCTGCGAGCTGAGTGTGGATTTGGTTGGCGCGTGGCGTGAGTCGGTAGCCTTCCCTATTCCGAATCAGCAAGGGATCGTCGAGGACACGGCGCAGCCGCTGCAACGCTCGGCTCATCGCGGGTTGGCTGAGGCCGACGCGGGAGGCGGCGCGCGAGACGTGCCGCTCGTCAAGCAACGCGACCAGCGGTGGCAACAGGTTGAGGTCAACTCGCTCAATATGTGTCGTGAGCATGAATGTCATCATAAACATGCATGTGACAAATGGCGGTGCGGCGCGCAGAATCGTTGTCATCAGGACTGAAATTTGACGGAAGGCCTAGTCATGATGCCAGCAGGTGACGGTATCGGCCCCCGAGTCGCCATCGTCACCGGGGCTTCCGGCGGCATCGGCCGCGCCGTCGCCGTCCGGCTCGCGCAAGAGGGTATGGCCGTGGCCGTGCACTACGCCGGCAATCGCGACCGCGCCAACACGACCGCCGACGACGTCGTGGCGGCAGGTGGCCGCGCCTTGGTGGTGACGGCGGATGTCGCCGAAGAGGACCAGGTAGCGGCCATGTTCGACCAGGTTGAAGCGGAATTTGGTGGTGTCGACGTGGTCGTCAACACCGCGGGCATCATGCTGTTGTCGCCGTTGGCCGAACTGAAACTCGACGACTTCGACCGGATGCACCGCACCAATGTCCGGGGTACCTTCGTCGTCGATCAGCAGGCCGCTCGACGGGTCCGCGCCGGCGGCGCGATCATCAACTTCTCCAGCTCGGTGGTGAAGATGGCGCTGCCCAGCTACACCGCCTACGCCGCGACCAAGGGCGCCGTCGACGCGGTGACGCTGATCCTGGCCAAGGAGCTGCGCGGCCGCGACATTACCGTCAATGCGGTTGCCCCCGGGCCCACTGCCACTCCGCTTTTCCTCGACGGCAAGCCGCAGCAGGTTATCGACACCTTGAAGAACATGGCGCCACTGGAACGCCTCGGTGAACCGGCGGACATCGCCGAGGCCGTCGCCTTCCTGGCCGGTCCCGCCCGCTGGGTCAACGGCCAGGTCATCTACGCCAACGGCGGCGTGATCTAAATCGCTTGCCTTGAAGTGAAGGAAAAGAACCATGACGAACCAGAAAGTCATCCTCGTCACCGGGGCATCCAGCGGATTCGGCGCCATGACCGTCCGCGCGCTCGCCGACGCCAAACACGTTGTCTATGCGGGAATGCGGGACATCACCGGCCGCAATGCAGAGGCGGCGAAGCTGGCCCGCGCATATGCAGCCGACCACATGGTCACGCTGCGGCCGGTTGAGATGGATGTCTCCGATCAGGCGTCGGTCGACGGCGCGGTGCAGGCCGTACTCGACGAGTCGGGACACGTGGACGTTCTCATCCACAACGCCGGTCACATGGTCCTGGGGCCCACCGAAGCCTTCACCCCCGAGCAGGTCGCCGCGGTCTATGACACCAACGTCCTGTCGACGCAACGCGTCAACCGGGCCGTGTTGCCGCACCTGCGCGCGCAACGCGACGGCTTGGTGATCTGGGTTGGGTCCTCGAGCTCGCGCGGCGGGACACCGCCCTACCTGGGGCCCTACTTCGCCGCGAAGGCCGCCGAGGACGCGATGGCGGTCAGCTACGCCGCCGAACTAACCAGGTTCGGGATCGAGACCACCATCGTCGTGCCGGGCTCGTTCACCACGGGAACCAACCACTTCGCCAACGCCGGCAACGCCGCCGACGACGGCGTCGCCGCAGCCTACGAGCAGCACTACGCGGGCCTGATGGACCAGGTGAGTCAGAAACTGGCGGAGTTGGCCCCCGATGACGCCGACCCGGCCGAAGTCGCTCGCCAGATCGTGCACGTGGTGGACACGCCGAAGGGATCGCGGCCGTTTCGCGTCTACATCGACCCCGCGGACGACGGCGCCGAAGAGGTCTTCCGTGTCGGGGATCGCATCCGCGAGACGTTTTACCAGCGGGTCGGACTCACCGATCTACTCAGCGTGAGCGGTCCAGCGTCACCGAAACCTCTCGCCGCGGCGACGCAGCCTGGAGTCGAGTCATGAACACCAAGAACCTCGGGACCCTCGGGCCGACATCCGCGATGGGCCTCGGCCTGATGGGCATGAGCTACATGTACGGCCCCAGCGACCGCGAGGAGAGCATCGCGACGATCCACGCCGCGCTCGACGCCGGCGTCACCCTGCTCGACACCGGCGACTTCTACGGCATGGGCCACAACGAGATGCTGCTCGGTGAAGCGCTGCGCGGGCGTGACCGCGAACAGGTCCAGATCAGCGTGAAGTTCGGTGGCCAGCGCGGCCCCGACTCGTCATTCCTTGGTTTCGACGGGCGCCCCGTCGCGGTCAAGACATCGCTCGCCTACTCGCTGCAGCGCCTCGGCACCGACCACATCGACGTCTACCGACCGGCCCGCCTCGATCCCGAGGTGCCGATCGAAGACACCGTCGGCGCGATCGCCGAGATGGTCAAGGCGGGCTATGTCCGCCACGTCGGTCTGTCTGAGGTCGGTGCGGACACCATCCGCCGCGCCCACGCCGTCCACCCGGTCAGCGACCTGCAGATCGAGTACTCGCTGATATCCCGCGGTCTTGAAGGCGACATCCTGCACGCCTGCCGCGAACTGGGCATCGGCGTCACCGC
>DATARY010000222.1:0-14003 GCA_036263935.1 Mycobacterium sp. | reverse complement strand
CGCGACCGAGCCGGTACCCGTCGCCGAGGACGGTTCGCTGCCGGCCGATCTCGCCGACTTGATCAAGGACCTCTACGACACGATGGCCGCCGCCAACGGCGTGGGCCTCGCGGCCAATCAGATCGGGGTGTCCAAGCGCGTGTTCGTCTACGACTGCGCCGAGGAGCGCGGCCGCACCACCCGGCGCAAGGGTGTCGTCGTCAACCCGATGCTGGAGACATCCGAAGTACCAGAGACGATGCCCGATCCGGAGAACGACGACGAGGGCTGCCTGTCGGTGCCCGGCGAGTCGTTTCCCACGGGCCGGGCCACCTGGGCACGCGTGACCGGTCTGGACGCCGACGGCAATCCGATCACGATCGAGGGAACCGATCTATTCGCCCGGATGCTGCAGCACGAGACCGGCCACCTGGATGGCCTGCTGTATCTCGATCGGCTGGTGGGCCGGCACGCCCGCAGCGCAAAGCGAGCGGTGAAGTCGCACGGCTGGGGGGTGCCCGGGCTGTCCTGGATGCCCGGCGAGGATCCCGACCCGTTCGGTCACTAGTCATGCCTGATGTCGGGTCCCGGGTCGTGGTGCGGTACCGGCTGCCGGCCGGTTCGGTGCCGCCGCTGACCGACGTGGTCGGACACCTCGTGGAGACCGGCACGACGCTGCGGGTGCGCACCAAACGCGGTGACGTGGTTGACGTCAACGCCGCCGACGTCGTCGCGATCAAAGAGTTGTCGGCCGCACCGGTACGGACCGCCGATATCCGCAACCTCGAGCACGCCGCGGCGCTGGCGTGGCCGGGTGTTGAGCATGAGTGGCTGGGTGGTTGGCTGCTCCGCTTCGGACACGGCAGCACGCGGCGCGCGAATTCCGCTGTTCCGCTGGATGTTTCGTTTGCCGATGACGTACGTGAGATCGTCGACTGGTACACCGGCCGCGGAGTGCCGCCGTTGGTGGCCGCCCCGGACCGACTGTTTCGAGTGCCGCCAGGTGTGCCGGTCGACGCCGAAAACCTGGTCATGACAACCGACTTGACGAATAGCGCGGTTTACCTCGGTGACGGCAATGTGGCGCCATCTCAGGTGGCCGTTGCCTCGGTGCCGGACGACGAGTGGCTCCGAATTTACCGACGGGAGGTGCCCGTCGATGTCCTGACCGCGGTCGTCGACGGCGAGGTCGCGTTCGCGACGATCGCCGGAGCCGGGGTCGGACGAGCAGCCATCACTGCGTCTCCCGATGGCATTCGCTGGGCGGGACTGTCAGCCATACATGTGGTGGAGGAGGCGCGAGGTCGTGGCGTGGCGCGCACACTCGGTGCCGCGTTGTTGAGCCGGGCGGCTGAACGTGGTGCGACCCGCGGGTACGTTCAGGTGCTCGCCGACAACGTCCCCGCGACCCAGCTGTTTCAGTCGATGGGCTTCAGTGTTCACCACCGTTCGCGCTACGTGCGCGCGGATAACTTGGCGGCAAGCCGACCGTAGGGTGAAGCCCATGCGGTTGGCCACCTGGAATGTCAACTCGATCCGCGCCCGGGTCGACCGGGTCACGGACTGGCTGGAACGCGCGGACATCGACGTGTTGGCCATGCAGGAGACCAAATGTTCCGATGACCAGTTCCCCACCATGCCGTTTCTTGCGGCCGGCTATGACGTCGTGCACTGCGGGTTCAACCAGTGGAACGGGGTGGCGATCGCCTCCAGGGTCGGCTTCGACGACGTCCAGATCGGCTTTGACGGCCAGCCGACGTGGAGCGATAAACCCGACATCGCGGCCGCGGCTGAGGCGCGGGCCTTGGGTGCAACGTGCAACGGCGTACGGGTGTGGAGCCTGTATGTGCCCAACGGACGATTCGTCGGCTCACCACACTACCGCTACAAGCTGGAATGGCTTACCGCGCTGAAGGATACCGCCAGCCACTGGCTTGCCGAGGACCCATCGGCACAGATCGCGCTGGTTGGCGACTGGAACATCGCACCCACCGACGACGACGTGTGGAGCGTCGAGTATTACCAGGGCAGCACCCACGTCACCGGGCCCGAGCGGGCGGCCTTCGACGCGATCGTACGGGCCCAATTCAGCGATGTAGTCCGGCCTTTCACGCCCGGCCCGGCGATCTACACCTACTGGGACTACACGCAGTTACGGTTCCCCAAGAACCGTGGCATGCGCATCGACTTCATTCTGGCGTCGCCCGCGCTGGCCGAGCGCGTGACGCACGCTGAGATCGTGCGCGAAGAACGCAAGGGCAAGACGCCCAGCGATCATGCCCCTGTGCTGGTGGAGCTGGGTCGCACTTAATTTCCTCGACAGCAATTCAAACCCGCAATTTGCGTTCTGTCGACGACTAAGCTCACGTCTCTACCGGCCGGTTATTCATGGAGCCGCTGGGACGAGGGGGACAAATGAACAACGAGAATGAAGCCGAACTGCGATTGGCGCTGGTGTGTTATGGCGGCGTCTCGCTGGCCGTGTACATGCATGGCGTCACCAAGGAACTGCACAAGCTGATTCGTGCTTCGCGCAAGTTCAACGAAGGCCCAGCGGAGAACCCGTTCCGCAGCGGCACCGAGGCGGTGTACTTCGATGCGCTGCAGGAGCTGGCCGCTGCGGGTAGGCGGCTCGACGTCAGCATCGACATCATCGCAGGGGCGTCGGCGGGCGGCATCAATGGCGTCGCCCTTAGCAAGGCGCTCGCGCAGAACGCGGAATTGGAATCACTGACAAAGATTTGGATCGAAGAGGGCGACTTCCGCAAATTATTGCGCGCCCCGTCGTTCGCGGGTCTGCACGCCCAGGTCGCGATGGATGTCCTTGCGCAGCTTGCGAACCTGTTCAGCCCACGCTCACCGCTGCGTGGCGAACGGATGTCGCAGTTGCTTCTCAGCGCGTTGAAGAAGATGGACCACCCGGACGCAGACACCCTGCTGCGCCCGGACGGGAAGCTTCAGCTCTTCGTCACCGCTACCGATTTGACCGGATTCGAGGTGCTGGTTCCCTCTGGTGCAGGCGGTGCGAGTCAGCGCGATGCTTTCAGCGCCCAGGTATTCGAATTCAACGGTGAACCCGGCGACCTCACCAAGTTCGGACCGGACTACACACCCGACCTGGCTTTCGCCGGACGGGCGACGGCAAGTTTCCCTGGCGCGTTTGCTCCCGTCGGTCAGGCTTCCTTCCGAGACGAAACGGGAGAGCAAAACATGACCTTGCACACCGACGTGTTTCGCTACGACTATCCCGACGACGAGCGCGCGAAGAGCGCGGTTTTCGTGGACGGCGGAGTGCTCAACAACGCCCCATTCGACGTCGTTATCGATGCGATCGCTCGGCGGTCCGCCGAATCGCAGGTCTACCGCCGGCTGATCTACATTCAGCCCGACCCGGGTCGGCGACTCGACGAGATGACCAAGCAGACGGTTTCACAGGACAGGCGCTGGCTGCCCGACCTGTGGGCCGTGTCGGGCGTCCGCGGCAGCCACCCGATCGTGCTGGATCTGTTGAACCTGCGGGACATGAACTGGCGCATCGCCGAAGTCGCCGCCATCGCAGACCGCCAGATGGACTATGTCCAGCTACAGATCGCCGAGGCGCGAAAAGCGATGACTCCCCGCGTGGGTGCGACCGTTCCGAGGGGGAGCGCAGAATCCCAGCGGGCGTCGACGGCGCAGACCCTCACCGAGATGAAGACCATGCTCACGGACACCGACGAGGTGCAGGAACTGTCGAACAAGATGCACAAGCAAGCCGAGCTTGCCCTTGGGCCTGCGTGGCCGACCTACCAGCGACTGAAGTTCGAGGCCACCGTCGGGCGCCTGGCGGTGGAGTTGGCCGACCGCTTCCGGTTCCCCCGAAAGTCAGGACGGGCGAGTTTCGGCCGCGCCGCAATCCTGGCGTGGGCTCAGCGGAGTGACGATTGGGTCGACGGCGGCGAGGCGCTCAGCGAAGAGCTGCGGGCGATCGACGTCCCCTACCGCGAGCGGCGGTTGATGTTCATCATCGCCGGAATCAACGACCTGTACCCGAAGGACGGCGCGGAAGGCGGCGCTTCCCCGCCGCGGGACTCACTGGACGACCTAAAGAAGGAAGCGTGGAGGATTCTCGCCGACCTGCGGGCCAACACGACGAGCGTCGTAGCGGCCCTCCCGCCGGAGACGGTGACGTTCCTCTCTGACATCGACAACGCGACGCTACTCAAGAACCCCGAGGAGTTCGCGAACGAGCACACAGAAAACTTCGAGGCGTTGTTGGCCGCTTATCGCGCCGGCTTGGCCCAAGTGCTTGGAAACGACAGTGTGGTGCTCTGGGAAAAGTTTCGGCAGGCCACCGCCACGTGGACCGACAACGAGGCCGAACAGGCGTTGCTCAGCCGCTACCTGGGCTTCCCCCTGTGGGACGGCATGATATTTCCCACGATCACGTTGACGGAGTTGCCGCAGTTCACACCGATTGGGGTGTCGCAGTTCAGTCCGCTGGCGGCCTCCGCTCTGACCGCGGTCGACAAGGACGGCAATGAGGTCCCCAAGCTGCAGGGCCTTCCGCTGCATCATTTCGGGGCCTTCCTCGACCGGAAGGCACGCGAAAACGATTACCTCTGGGGCAGATTGGACGGAGCCGAACTGATCCTGCGCACCCTGCGCGAAGTCGCACCCGAGATGCCGGGTGACGGCTGGCCGGGGCGGTTGGCCGAGGCGCTAACAGCGGTGCTCGACGACGAGCGCGGCCTCAAGACAATCCCCGGTTATCTGCAGGATCACCTGAGAACACAGATCAAGAAACTGAGCACCGCGCCAGGGGGTTGGGACTGACGACTGCGCGCGGCCATCGGCACGGTTGCGCATTGAGCTTCGCGAATGTAACGCCATGGCGGGCGATCCTGGGCGGACCCCGCCATGACGTTACGCGCGCAGCGACTCACGACACTAGCCGAACAACGGCAACGCACGCTTGCGCGCCAGCGCGTCCATGCCGCGCTGAATGCTGCGCTGCACCTCCCAGTACTTCTCCTCGATGTAGTCGTCGTCCTCGGCGCGACCATGATCGAGTTCGACGGCAGGCATCAGTCTTGTCCGGATCTTCGCGGGCAGCGGGAATTGCGGTAGCGGAGCAGGTGCGATGCCCCACGGCAGCGACACGGCAAGCGGAAACACCTTGAGCCGCAACACCTTGTCCAGCCGAAGCATGCGCGACAAACGGTCACCGCGAATAAGCACCGGCATGGCGTCGGCGCCACCCACCGTCGCGATCGGCACGATCGGGACACCGGCGCGAATCGCCATCTTCACAAAGCCCTTCCGACCGGCCAGGTTCGCACGGTCGCGTTCACGCCACGGCCGCAGCGAGTCGACCTCACCGCCCGGCCAGACCGCGACGTCTCGGCCCTCGGCCAACGCGGTGGCCATCGAGTCCGGCGCGGCCGGCAGCACACCCATCGCGCGGAAGTACCGGCCGACCAGCGGCATCGCCATCAGCACGTCGTGTGCGGTGCCGTGCAGCGGCCTGTCTTGGCCGAACCGTCGCCACCACTGAACACCGACCGTCCAGGCGTCCCACACAAACGGCGCCCCCGAGTGGATGCCCACCAGCAGCACGGGTGGATCCGGCAGGTTTTCCCAGCCGTCGAACTCCATCCGGAACCAGTAGTCGACGAGGAAGTTCCAGAAGTACTTCTGGCGCTGCATCGTCGGCTCGTCCTGGCCGGTTAGTTCCCAGTCCCCAGCGCGCTTGTTCATCCAGCCGACGAGGCCCTCACTCTGCTGGCGGCGCCGCGCCTCCGTGCGGGCTCGCGCTTCGTCGGCATGTTGCTGCGCCTGCTCCTTGACCGCACGAGGCCGGTGATCGGTAGTGGAAGTCATGAAGCCTGGTTACCCAGGTTGTGCGGGGCGTTACACCTCGTTATCGGCTCCGAGTTCGGTTGCATAGCGACCCGGATTGAACATCGACGCGATCAATCCGAGCACCATCATCACCGCGGCCGCGGTGAACACCACGACCAGCCCCGAGTGGAACGGGGCGGTGATCAGGTGGGGGAAGAATGTCTTTCCGGTCAGCACATCGGCATTCACGCCGGGCTGCTGCAGCGCGCCCGACGGCGCCAGCAGCTCGGCGATCGGGTTGTAACCGAGGAACGCCGCGAACAGGCTGCCGACCGGCGGCAGGTTGGCAACATCGTGCGCCACCGAGGCGGGCACACCCTGTTCCTGAAGCCCGGAGCTCATCGCGCTCGGGAGCGTGTTGGCCAGCCCGAGGATCATCAGCGAGAAGAAGATGCCGATCGAGAGCGACGATCCGGCGTTGAAGAACGTTGCCCGTACTCCCGACGCCGCACCGCGCTCGGCTGCCGGCACGCTCGACATGATGGCCGCGGTATTGGGCGCGGTGAAGATGCCGCCGCCGAGACCATTGAGGAACACCAGAAGCGCGAACAACCAGTAGTTGAAGTCGACCGGGATCATCACAAGCGCGATGAACGACACCGCCATCAACCCCATCCCCGCCACAGTGAAGGGCCGCGCGCCGAATCGGTCGGAGAGGGATCCGGCCAGCGGGCCGGCCACAAGGAAGCCGACGGTCATCGGCAGCATGTAGATGCCCGCCCACAGTGGAGTGGACTCAAAGCTGTAGCCGTGCAACGGAAGCCAGATACCCTGCAACCAGATGATCAGCATGAACTGAAGGCCGCCACGACCCACCGACGACAGCAGCCCTGCGAGGTTGCCCATCCCGAATGACGTGGAGCGGAACAGCCGGATGTTGACCATCGGCTCCGCGACGCGCAGTTCGATGAAGCAGAACGCGACGAGCAGAAGAAGTCCGAAACCGATTGAACCGAACACAAGGGGGTTGCCCCATCCGGTGGTGGAATCGCCGTAGGGCTGTATGCCGTAGGTGATACCGGCCAGCAGGACGGTCAGGCCGATCCCGAACGTCAAGCAGCCCGCCCAGTCGAGCTTGCCCGGAGTACGCACACCCAGTTCCTTCAGGGACCGCAGGCTCCAGATCGTGCCCAGGATGCCGACCGGCACGCCCACCCAGAAGATCGCGCGCCAGTCCCACTGCGACAGCACGCCGCCGATCAGCAAGCCGAGGAACGACCCAGCGACGGCGGCCACCATGTTCACACCGAGCGCCATACCGCGCTGGTTGGCCGGGAATGCGTCGGTCAGGATCGCCGACGACGACGCCATCAACATCGCCCCGCCGATCCCCTGGATCACCCGCCAGCCGATCAGCCACAGCGCGCCGCCGCCCAGGTGAAACGGGTCGAAGGACAGCGCGATCGCCGCGCCGGTGAAGACGACGAACCCGAGGTTGTAGATGCGCACCCGGCCGTACATGTCGCCGAGCCGGCCGAACAGAACGACCAGCACGGCCGTCACAACCAGGTAGCCCATCAGCATCCAGAGCAGGTAGCTGACGTTGCCCGGCGCCAGCGGGTTCAGGCCGATGCCGCGGAAGATCGCCGGCAGCGAGATCAGGACGATCGACGCGTTGACGGTCGCCATCAGCGTGCCCAGCGTCGTGTTGGACAGGGCGATCCACTTGTAGAACGGGTGGTCGTGGTCCATCCGGCGGCGACGGCGGGCGGTCTCGGCGAGGGCCGTATCCACGTCCGCCACAACCGGGGGCTTTGTCATCTCGATCTCAGTCGTCATGTATTCGCTTACGTACCTAAGGCGGTATCGGGCACAAAACACATACGTTAGCTATACAAAGCATCGGCGGGCAATTCCAATTCCCTGTCGGTTCCCTCCGTGTCCCGCTGGTGCTCCCCCTGCGCTAGCGTGGAAGTCGTCCACACCACGCGGGAGCGCATGCCTAGTGCGCTGAGAGGACAGCTGGGGCTGTCGACCGTACGAACCTGACCGGGTAATGCCGGCGTAGGGAGAATGTAATGACTGGCGTCAGTGTCAATCCGTCCGTGACCACCGGCCCCATTGCGGGCAGCAGCAAGATCTACCGCGACGGCGTGCCGTTCCGCCGGGTGAATCTGTCCACCGGCGATCACCTGGACCTCTACGACACGTCGGGGCCGTATACCGACGCCGATGCGGCCATCGACCTGACGGCCGGGCTGCCGCCCCGCCCCGGCGTTGTGCGTGACCGCGGCACCCAACTGCAACGCGCGCGCACCGGCGAAATCACCGCCGAGATCGCGTTCATCGCCGCGCGCGAGGGCATGCCCGCCGAATTGGTGCGCGACGAGGTGGCCCGCGGCCGCGCGGTCATCCCGGCCAACCATAACCATCCCGAAAGCGAGCCGATGGTCATCGGCAAGGCGTTCGCTGTGAAAATCAATGCGAACATTGGCAATTCGGCGGTCACGTCGTCGATCGCCGAAGAAGTCGACAAGATGGTGTGGGCCACTCGGTGGGGCGCCGACACCATCATGGACCTGTCCACCGGCCGCGACATCCACCTGACCCGCGAATGGATCCTGCGCAATTCACCGGTCCCGGTCGGCACCGTACCGATCTATCAGGCGCTGGAGAAGGTCAACGGCGATCCGGTCGCGCTGACGTGGGAGGTCTACCGTGACACCGTGATTGAGCAGTGTGAACAGGGCGTTGACTACATGACCGTGCACGCCGGGGTGCTGCTGCGCTACGTACCGCTGACCGTGGAGCGCGTTACCGGCATCGTCTCACGCGGCGGCTCGATCATGGCGGCATGGTGCCTGGCACACCACCAGGAGTCCTTCCTGTACACCCACTTCGAGGAGCTGTGCGAGATCCTGCAGCGCTACGACGTGACCTTCTCGCTGGGCGACGGGCTGCGTCCGGGCTCTATCGCCGACGCCAACGACGCCGCCCAGTTCGCCGAACTACGCACCCTCGGTGAGCTGACCAAGATCGCGAAATCCCATGGCGTGCAGGTGATGATCGAGGGACCCGGCCACATCCCGATGCACAAGATCGTGGAGAACGTCCGGCTCGAGGAGGAGCTCTGCGAGGAGGCGCCGTTCTACACGCTTGGCCCGCTGGCCACCGACATCGCGCCGGCGTACGACCACATCACTTCGGCGATCGGCGCGGCGATGATCGCCCAGGCGGGCACGGCGATGCTCTGCTACGTGACACCCAAGGAGCACCTGGGCCTGCCGGACCGCAAGGATGTCAAGGACGGCGTCATCGCCTACAGGATCGCGGCCCACGCAGCGGATCTCGCGAAAGGACACCCGCGCGCGCAGGAGCGGGACGACGCGCTTTCCCAGGCGCGCTTCGAGTTCCGCTGGAATGACCAGTTCGCCCTGTCGCTGGACCCGGACACCGCGCGGGAGTTCCACGACGAGACCCTGCCCGCCGAGCCGGCCAAGACCGCCCACTTCTGCTCGATGTGCGGCCCGAAGTTCTGCTCGATGCGGATCACCCAGGACATTCGCGATGCCATGGCGGAGAAATCTAGGGAGTTCGCCGAACATGGCAACCGGGTGTATCTACCCTTGACGCCGTGAGTTTCCTGCCGCTAACCCCGCAGGGCCAGACGCCCCTGCGGGTGATGACCATCGCCGGATCCGACTCCGGCGGCGGTGCGGGTATCCAGGCTGACCTGCGCACCTTCGCCATGCTGGGCGTGCACGGGCTGGTCGCCGTCACCGCGGTCACCGTGCAGAACTCGGTGGGCGTCAAGGGTTTTCACGAGGTCCCGCTCGACGTCATCGCCGGCCAGATCGAGGCGGTCTCGGAAGACATCGGCGTGCAGGCCGCCAAGACAGGCATGCTCGCGTCGTCGGCCATCATCGACACCGTCGCTGACGCCTGGCGCGAGCAGGGCCTGGCCGGCACGGTGCCCCTGGTCGTCGACCCGGTGTGTGCGTCTATGCACGGCGATCCCCTGCTGCACCCCAGCGCACTGGATTCGCTCAAGGGCCAACTATTCCCGTTGGCGACGCTGGTGACGCCGAATCTCGACGAGGTGCGGCTGCTGGTAGATATAGATGTCAGCGACGCAAAAACCCAGCGCGGGGCGGCGCGCGCCCTGCACGCGTTGGGCCCGCAGTGGGCGTTGGTCAAGGGCGGGCACCTGCGGTCATCCCCGCACAGTCCGGACCTGTTGTTCGACGGCTCCGACTTCTACGAGTTCGACGCCACCCGCATCGACACCGGCGACGATCACGGCGCCGGTGACACCCTGGCCGCCGCGGTCGCCAGTGCGCTGGCACACGGCTACACCGTGCCCGACGCGGTTTCCTTCGGGAAACGCTGGGTGACCGAATGCCTGCGCGCCGCGTACCCGTTGGGCCACGGCCACGGGCCCGTCTCCGCGCTGTTCAGACTGGGCTCATGAGCCTGGACCAGATTGCGGGCGTCGTCCACGAACCCACCGACACGGCCAGGGGCGCTGTCGTGCTTACCCACGGCGCCGGTGGCAGCCGCGAATCGCCGCTGCTGGTGAAGATCTGCGATGAATGGGCCAGCCGCGGCTGGCTCGCGGTCCGTTACAACCTGCCCTACCGGCGCCGCCGCCCGAAAGGCCCGCCGTCCGGATCCGCCAGAACCGACCAGGCTGGCATTGTCGAGGCGATCGAGTTGGCGCACACGCTGACGAGCGGGCCGGTCATCGCCGGCGGCCACTCTTATGGCGGCCGGATCACGTCGATCGTTGTCGCCGACAAGGCCGCGGAAGTGGCTGTGCTGACGCTCTTTTCCTATCCGCTGCATCCGCCGGGGAAGCCGGAACGGGCGCGCACCGAACATCTGGACAGCATCACGGTGCCCACCGTGTTCACCCACGGCACCGCCGATCCGTTCGGGACCATCGACGAACTGCGTCCCGCCGCGGCGCTCATCGCGGCCCCCACTGAGATCGTCGAAGTCACCGGCGCTCGCCACGACCTTGGCTCGAAGAGCCTCGACGTCCCGGTGCTAGCCGTCGATGCGGCCCTCCGGCTGTTGGCCGGTCCATAGTCTGCGTCGCGGTGTCGACGCATGAACGGTGGTCCTCGATCCGCGGTTGACGTTAGTGTCACGAGGTGACCACACCCCCGGGCAATCCCCCGCCATGGGACCAGCCGCCGCAGGGCGGGTACCCGCCGCCTCCCCAGGGTGCGTACCCGCCGCCGCCCCAGGGTGCGTACCCGCCGCCGCCCCCGTCGATGCCGTACGGGGCACCACCGCCGCCTGGCTACTACGGTCCGCCACCAAGGAAGACGCGGTGGGGATTGATCATCGCGCTGGTCGCGGGCGTCTTCGCGCTGCTGGCCATCGGCGGCGTCGTCGTTGTGGCGGTCATCGGCAAGGACACGGTCACCGCGACCGACGTCAAGGTCGGCGACTGCCTCAAGGACATCCCGAGTAGCGCCCGCGTGATGACCGTCCATACGGTCGGGTGCGACAAGTCCCACGCCGGCGAGGTCTACGCGGTGCTCTTGATGCCTGAAGGTGGCTATCCGGGACAGACGGCGATCGAGACGTATCAGAACAAATGCGAACCGGAGCTGGCCAGCTATTCGCCCAACGCGATTACCGACGACTCGGTCCAGATGTACGTGCTGTATCCGACCGAGGACACATGGAAGCAGGGCGACAGGGCCGTGACCTGCATCGCGACCCTCAACCCACCGCGAACGGGGTCGATCAAGGGCTGAGGCGACCATCAAAGTTTCCGGTACCTGAGGTACCGTCTGAGCATGACTTCGGAGCAATTCGACGCGGTCATCGTGGGGGCCGGTTTCGGCGGGATAGGCGCAGCTATTCAGCTCAAGCGGCTGGGTTACCAGAACTTCGTCATCCTCGACCGCGAAGATGACCTGGGCGGGACCTGGCACGTGAACCGCTATCCGGGCCTGGCGGTCGACGTCCCGACCACGACGTACTCCTACTTCTTCGAGCCGAATCCAAACTGGTCGCGGCTGTTCACTCCGGGCCCGGAGATCAAGAGCTACGCCGACGACGTCGCTGACAAGTTCGACGTCCGGGGGCATATGCGGTTCAACACCGTCGTCGAGGGTGCCCGGTGGGACGACGACGCGAGCGTCTGGCGGGTCGCCGTGGCCGGAGGTGAGACGCTGACCACGCAATATCTGATCACCGCGACGGGCTTCCTGTCGCAGCCGAAGGTGCCCGACATCCCCGGCGTCGCCAGCTTCGAGGGCAAGGTCATCCACACCACGGACTGGGACGACGAGTATCCGCTCGAGGGGCGCAGGGTTGCCGTCATCGGCACCGGCGCCACCGCCGTGCAGCTGATCCCCGAACTGGCCAAGCGGGTCGCCGACCTTACCGTCTACCAGCGCACCCCGATTTGGGTAGTTCCCAAGATCGATGTGCGCTTCGGTGAGCGAGCCAAACGGCTGTTCGCCCGGATCCCCTTGACCCAGAGGGCTATTCGTTGGCTGACCGATACGATCTACGAACTCATGATCAACACGGCGGTGATTCATCACCGGTACTTCCGCCGGCTCAACATCGCCGCCGCGGACCTGTCGAAGATCCACCGATTCGCGTCGATTCGCGATAAGGACCTGCGCCGCAAGCTCACCCCGGACTACGACTTCGGCTGCAAGCGGCCGACATTCTCCAACGGCTACTACCGCGCCTTCACGAAACCACACGTGCACCTGCAGACCGGCGGCATCGCGCGCATCGAGGCCGATGGCATTGTCAACGCCGATGGCTCCAAGACCGTCATCGACACCTTGGTACTGGCCACCGGCTTCGACCTGTGGGAGGCCAACTTCCCCGCTATCGAGGTCATCGGGCGGGAAGGCCGCAATCTTGGAAAATGGTGGCGCGAAACCAGATTCCAGGCATATCAGGGTGTGACGATGCCGTACTTCCCAAACTATTTGAGCCTCGCCAGCCCGTTTGCTTTCCTCGGGTTGAACTTCTTCAACACGATGGAATACCAGATGCGACACATGGACCGGTTGTTCAGTGAGATCAAACGGCGCGGTGCCACCACCTTCGAGGTGACCGAGGACGCCAACGCGAACTATCGGGACCGGATGACCGAATTGCTGGGCGATTCACTGTGGACGATCGGCAACTGTGCGACGTCACGTTCATACTATTTCAATCCGCAGGGCGAGCCGACCCTGCTGCGGCCGATGTCGACCCGGATGGCGATCAAAGAAGCATCCCAATTCCCGTTGAGCGACTACCAGATGGCGTGATCAGAGAGGAACGACGATAGGCTTCGTCGCCTATTTGGCCGGCAACGTGGCCCGCAATCGGTAGCGGCCCAGCAGCGTAAGGTCCAGCAGCCGTTCGACGGCCGCGCGGGTCCGCGCCGAGTTCTGGTAGCTCGTCAACCGACCTAGGTCGATCACCAATGACATCGCGGCGTGGACGGCGAACCGCGCCTGCCCAGGCGTCCAGTCCGGCCGGACCGGCAGCACCAGCTCGACCCAGGACTCGACCGTCGACCGCTGCAGGTTGCGCAGGAGCTTCTGATCCGCCGGCGTCATGTTCAGTCGCTCGCTGTAGTACACGTACTCCAGCTCTGGATGGTCGAACGAGCGCTTCACGTACGCGTCGATGACGGCCGTCAGTGCCTGCTCGTGGTCGGGAACCGTGCTCGTGATCTCCGTCAATTCGGCCGACAGCCGATCCGACGCCCGCCGGAACACGGTGGTGAGGATGTCGCTCTTGCCAGAGAAGTAGCGGTAGATACCGGACGCGGGCATTCCTACCGCGGATGCGATGTCGTCCATGCTCGTGTCGCGGTAGCCCTTGAGGTTGAACAATCGCATCGATTCGTTCAGCAGCGCCTCGTATTTGGACGTCTCGGCAACCACCGGCGCAGAACGGCGGGCTTCGCCCCCCGGGATGTCGGGCAGCTCGGCGGACAACACCGCATCGGCCAACTGGGCAAGTAATGCCCGTACCTGGATCGCAGGCAGCTTGGCCCGGTGATCGACGATGCTGCCGATCACGGACAGCACAGAGGTCGACACGGTCCAGCGCTGGCGCGACGTCAGCGCGGGCCGAATCACCATCAGCGGCCGCTGGATCCGGTGATGAACGCTATGCATCTGCGCGATCAGCGTGGCCTGGTCGTCGCCGCGCAGATACCG
>DATARY010000190.1:0-2263 GCA_036263935.1 Mycobacterium sp. | reverse complement strand
CAACCGGTGGGCGGCGCTGCTTGGGCGTGAGGCCGCCGAAATCGGCGGCGAATACCACGTACCCCTCGACGAAGGTGTGCTGCGCTTCGTCTCACCCGGTGACGACCGGGGTGATGGGGTGTGCGCGGTGGATATGCGTGCGACGGACGGACTGATTCGTAGTACGACGCCGTGCGGGGTGCAGTTCAACCTCCTCGCCTGAACAGTTATCCGACTTGTGTGGGTGTCATGGGACGGTGTGTGGGATTGCAGCCCATTAGCGTCTCGTAGCAGGCCGCAGGGATGACTCAGAGTTATCCTGTCGCCCGTGGTTCGGGTTGACCCTACTGTGGTGTGTCACCCTTGCGGTCTGCGTTCGCGGCGTGACTGAAGAGAGGCGTGACCGCAAGTTGCTGTGAGAGGTACTTGAAGTCGGATTGTCCGCCGCGGATTCCCCACCCACATGAGCGAAGGGAACCCGTATTCCATGATCGTCATCGGCATCGATCCGCACAAGACCACTCACACCGGCACCGCACTGGACCCGGCCACCAACTCTGATGTCGGGTCGGTGCGCATCGAGGCATCCCTGACCGAATACCAGCGTCTGATCCTTTGGGCGAAACCATGGCCCGAACGCACCTGGGCGATCGAAAACGCCGACGGTCTGGGGCATCACTTGGCGCTCTGGTTGCTGGCTCGCGGCGAGGTCGTTGTCGATATTCCGACCACAGCGACTGCGCGGGTCCGGGAACTCTCCCGAGGCGGTGGCCGTAAGAACGACCGCATCGATGCCGCGGCGGCGGCCAGTGTCGCGGCGCTGCAGGGCGATGCCCGTCAGGTCTACCCCGAAACCACCACCGACGCGCTGGCGCTGCTGGATGAACGTCGAGTCAACCTGTCACACAGCAGAACCCGCGCGGTCAATCAGCTACACGCGCTCCTGCGCGAGTTGATGGCCGGCGGCGCACCGACGTCGCTGACCCCCGCCAAGGCCACCGCCGCTCTCCGTGGATTCCGCCCCCGCACCGGCCCAGACCGGACTCGGCTGGAACTTGCCAAGGAGCTCATCGCCGACGTCAGGCGGTTCGACGAGCAGATCAAGGCCAACGAAGCCAAGATCGCCGTTCTGCTCGACGAGCACGGCACCACTCTGCGCGAGGTCGACGGTGTCGGATCTGTCTTGGCCGCCCGCCTGCTGGGCCGCACCGGCCAGGCGACCAGGTTCGCCTCGGCTGCCGCATACGCGAACTACACCGGCACCGCGCCTGTCCAAATTGCGAGCGCTGATTCCTCTCGGCACCGGCTGTCCCGCTACGGGGACCGGCAACTGAACTCCGCGATCTACACCATCGCAATGATCCAGATCCGGATGCACGCGAGCACCGGCCGCGCCTACTACGACAAGAAGATCGCCGAGGGTAAATCCCCCCGATATGCCACCCGTGCGCTCAAGCGTCACCTCGCCGGCCATCTCTGGCGAATCATGCTTGCCGACGAGACCCGCACCCCACGACTAGTTTCAGAAACAGCGGCAAATGCCTCTTGACAAATAGAGAGGCACCACAGTTGGACCTTTATCCACAGGCGAGGGTCTCGGGGTGTGCTTGTGTCCGTCTGGTTGGCTAAGATTCGAACATGCGTTCTAGTAGTCGGGAAGAGGTCGTCGAGGTTCTCGATGCGCTCGAGGCCGGCTACAAACGCGCCCTGGACCTGACCTTCGATGTGCTGACCACCCCCGAACGGCTGCGGGTATTGCAGCGGTGGGAACAGCTGCGCCGCTGGCAACCCGCCGTCGAACACGCGCTGATCAACCAACTCGCCGAGCAAGCCGACCCCGCCGAGTTGGGCGGCACACTGGCCGCCGCACTGGCCAACCGGTTGCGGATCACCCGCGCCGAAGCATCGCGGCGCATCCACGACGCCGCCGACCTCGGCGAGCGGCGCGCGTTGACCGGTGAGCCGTTGCCGCCCGTGTTACCGGCTACCGCCGAGGCGCAACGCAACGGCGACATCGGCACCGGCCACGTCGCGGTGATCCGCGGCTTCATCCACCGGCTGCCCGATGTCGTCGACATCGAGACCCGGCACAAAGCCGAGGCCCAGCTGGCCCGGCTGGCCGGCGAGCACCGCCCCGACGAATTGGCCCGACTGGCCGACAAACTCACCGACTGCCTCAACCCCGACGGCGACTTCACCGACCACGACCGCGCCCGACGCCGCGGAATCGTGATTGGCCGCCAAGACATCGACGGCATGAGCCCCATCACCGGGTACCTCACCC
>DATARY010000166.1:0-11619 GCA_036263935.1 Mycobacterium sp. | reverse complement strand
TTCGACTGCGACGTCGACAACCCCAGCGCGCCGTCCGCCAATGCAGCACCGAGCAGCGTGGCCATCTTTTCGATCTGCTCCGGAGTCGCGTCGCCGCCGACCGCGTCGTCGCCCATCGCCGCCAGCCGAATCGCGCTGTGGCCCACGAGGAATCCGGCGTTGACGGCGGTGCGGCCGTCGAGGCGTGCCAGCCAGTCGCCGAACGACGACCATCGCCAGTCAAGGCCTGCGCGCAGCGCGTCGAGTGGCATGCCCTCGACCCGGGCCAGCATCCGGGTGAGGTAGTCCTGCTGGTCGGGTCGAGCGGGCGCCAGCGTGAAGCCGCAGTTTCCGCCGAAGACCGTTGTGACGCCGTGCTGGACCGACGGGCTTGCCGAGGGGTCCCAGAACAGCTGCGCGTCGTAGTGGGTGTGCAGGTCGACGAAGCCCGGTGCGAGCGTCTGCCCTTCCGCGTCAACGGTTTTCGTCGCCGGCTCATCGATGTCGCCGACCGCGGCGATCCTCCCGTCGCGCACGCCGACATCGCCATGTCGGGCGGGAGCGCCTGTGCCGTCGACGATCTGGGCGTCACGGATCAACAGGTCTAACATTGCGGACTCCTACGCACTGTGGGCCAGCCATCCCGTGTCCGGCAGCGGGTGGCGGAAAAGCTCTGCGGCGTTGCGGTGGGTGATGCGGGCCGCGTCGTCCGCCGATAGGTTCGCGACGTTTCGCGCGACGACCGTTTGGGTGTCGGGCCACGTCGAGTCGGCGTGCGGGTAGTCGCTCTCGATGAGGATCCGCTCGGCGCCGATCGCGTCCAGCGCGCCGAACGCCGACGGGTCGTCGATCGAGCAGAACCAGAAGTTGCGGCGCAGCACCTCGCTCGGCAGCAGATCCCCCTTCCACGACCCGCCCTCGTGGCCCGACGCGGAATGCGCGAGGACGTAGTCGGCGCGGTCGCCGAGCATCGCCACCCAGCCGAGCCCGCCCTCGTCGAGCGTGATGTTGAGCTTCGGGAAGCGGACCGGTATGCCCGACCACAGCCAATCCGCGCACGCGACAAGCGCATTCACCGGGAACAGCGTCGTGATGGTCTCGAACGGGGTGTCGGGAGCGGGGATCGGCGCCCACTGTGCGGAGCCGGTGTGCAGGCAGATGACGGTGTCCGTCTCCTCGCAGGCGGCGATGAACGGGTCCCACACGCCGGTGTGCAGGCTCGGCAGCCCGCACTGCGCGGGCAGCTCAGGAAAGCTGACGGCCTTGAAGCCGCGCTCGGCGTTGCGGCGGAGCTCCTCGACCGCGAGTTGGGGGTCGGCCAGCCACGGCAGCTGCAGCGGGATGATCCGGTCCGGGTAGGGGCCGGCCCACACGTCGAGGTGCCAGTCGTTCCATGCCCGCAACACCGCGAGCCCGAGTTCGGGGTCGTCGCTCCTCCAGAACACCGTGCCCGAGAACCCGGCGATCAGCGACGGGAAGTTCAGCGACGCCCAGATGCCCGCGAGGTCCATGTCCGCGATCCGGGCGTCGATATCCCAACAGCCGCGCCGCATTTCATCGAACCGGGCGGCCTCCATGCTCCATTCCTCTTTCGGCCGCCCGATGACCGCATTGAGCCCGATGTTGGGATATTCGCGATCCTCGTAGCGCCACACCTGGCGCCCGTCGCCGGTCTCGACGACCTTCGGCGCGCGCTCGGCCAGTGCCTTGGGAAGGCGGCCGTCGAACATGTCGGGCGGCTCGATGACGTGGTCGTCGACCGAGATCAGGATGTGCTGTCGCTCCCGCGGGCTCGGGTCGGGCAGCAGCGCCATACTTCAGGACTATCGTCGGTTTTGGGTCGCTGTCAATGCTATTTGTGTAAAAACAGCAAGTTTCGCCCGACCGGGTGGCGGCGGGCCGGATCCGGACCCGTGGGTTGCGACACGGTCACGGATGCATACCTATCCGTATATCAGCGGTCACAAATGTCCCACCGCTCACTATCGTCACATCGGTCAGCTCCTGACGTCAATGCGACGTCGTGCCCCTGGAAAGGTGTGACATGCCGGCGCGCCCTCGAATCGCCTCGATATCGGTGGCGTCGGCGGCCGCTATCGGGCTTTGCATCACGATCGGGGTCGCGCCACCGGCGACCGCCGAGCCGGGGTGCACAGGGGCCGCGGCGGCCCAACCTCCTGCCGCCCCCAGCCCGTTGCCTCCGTCCGGCGGCCTACCGACAGGGCACAGGCCACCCAATGCGAATGCGGGCGCGCCGCTACCCAGGCTGGGCCAGCTGCCGACCGCCATTCTCAACGCGATTGCTCCACGCTCCGCGCGGGTGCAGCAGCAAGCGGCGGTCGTGCCGCCCGGCGGGGCCAATCCTCCCGGCGCGGCCAACGCCGCGCAGCCAGTTCCGGATGCCGCCGCGGCTCCGCCGCCGGCGCCGGCTGATCCGCCTGGGACGTCGCTCATCGGCTGGGTGACCGGACCGGACAGCCCAAACGACACCCTCGGACGTTTCGCCATCTCCGGGACCGACCTCGGGATCATGTGGGACAACGGCGATCCCGCCAGCCACCAGGTGCTCATGGCCTTCGGCGACACGTCCGGCTATTGCAGCGTCCCCGGCCACCAATGGCGGTACAACACGCTGATGCGCAGCCAAGACGGTGCTCTGTCCAAAACCATCGGGGTGCCGAATGGCGTGGTCTCCAACAAATACTCCGGTTCACCGCTATGGGCGCCGGGCATTTCCAAACAGATCATCAACAGCACCAGGTGGGCGCCATCGGAGACGGCAATCATTCCCACCGCCGGCATCTCGGTGGGCGGAAACCAATACCTCAACTTCATGTCCATCAAGAGTTGGGACGCCAACGGCGCATGGACGACGAACTACTCGGCAATCGCCGTCTCCCCCGACAACGGCGAGCACTGGGGCATCTACCCCGGAACCGTCCGCACACCCACACCGAACGGCGTCCCGGGAGCCCGCTTCCTTCCGGGAAATGAGAACTTCCAGCAGGGTGCGTTCCTCAAGCCGGGGCCCGGCGACCCGTACATCTACTCGTTCGGAACTCCGCAAGGACGCGGCGGTCCGGCGTTTCTGTCGCGAGTGCCCCCGGGCTATGTGCCGGATCTCACCAAGTACGAGTACTGGAACTCCGACAACAATTCCTGGGTCCCAGGCAATCCGGCGGCTGCGACGCCGGTGATCCCTGGGCCGGTGGGCGAATTGTCGGCCCAGTTCAACACGTATCTCAAGCAATACCTGGTGCTGTATTGCAACGGTATGAACGACGTCGTGACACGGACTGCGCCGGCGCCGCAGGGGCCGTGGGGACCAGAGCAACTGCTCGTGTCGTCCATGCAATTTCCCGGCGGCATCTACGCGCCGTTCCTCCATCCCTGGTCGACGGGTAGAGAGCTGTACTTCAATCTGTCGAATTGGTCCGCATACAACGTGATGCTGATGAAAACCGTGCTGCCATAGTCGCTATGGCCTCGTCGAAATCGACGTTATGCAGCGAAAGTGCGAGTGAGCCTCTGCAATTCGTTGATTTCGACAACGCAACCACGCCTCACGGCACCGGCTGGCGCACGTAACCGCGGGCCTGGGTGAACGCCCGGATGCCGTCTGCGCCGAGCTCGCGGCCGAGGCCCGACTGTCCCACGCCACCGAACGGCACCCGCGGGTCCTGGGCCGCCATGCCGTGGCAGTTGACGCTGACCGTGCCCGCGACAAGCTGGCCGGTGACTTTGTCGGCGAGCGCGTCATCACCGGTCCACACCGACGCGGTCAGCCCGAACTCGGTCGCGTTTGCGGCGGCGACGGCGTCGTCGATGGCGTCATAGCCCAGGATCGGAAGCACCGGGCCGAACTGCTCCTCGCCGGCCAGCGCCGAGTCGGGCGCCAGGTCGGTCACGACGGTGGGCAGCACGAAGTGTCCGCCGGCGTCGGCGTCGGCCTCGCGGAGCCGTCCCGCGGTGCGGACCGTCGCACCATGTGCCGCAGCGTCTTTGACGAGTGCGTCAACCCGTTGGCGCCCCGCGGCGGTGTGCAGCGGGCCGAGCGTCACCTCCTCGGCCAGGCCGTCGCCGACGACCTCGCGCTCGCATCGGGCGAGCACCGCCTCCGACAGCTCGCCGACGCGGTCTTGCGGCGCGTAGAGCCGCTTGATCGCCATGCAGACCTGTCCGCCGGTGGTGTACGTCGCCGTCACCAACTGCTCGACGAGCTGGTCGCTGATCGTCATGTCGGGCGCGATGATCGCCGCGTCGTTGCCGCCGAGCTCAAGCAACAGCGGGGTGAGCCGCGGCGCGGCGGCGGCCATCACCGCGCGACCGGTCGCGGGGCCACCGGTCAACGAGATGACGTCGATGCCCGGGTGGGTGACCAGGGCCTGGGCGAGCTGCACGCCGGGGGTCGAGAGCACGTTCACCACACCCGGCGGCAACGCTGCGGCGAACACCGCGCCGAACTGCAGTGCGGCGAGCGGAACCGTCGGGGGCAGCTTGACGACCGCTGTGTTGCCAGCGGTCAGCGCCGACGTCAGCTTCGTCATCATCACCGCAATCGGCCAGTTGAACGGGATGACAAGGGCCGCAACACCATACGGCTCCCGGTGCAGCCGTGGATATGGTGCCTGCGGGTCGATCTGCTCGGGTGTGAGCGCCGCCTCGGCCATCGACCCGAGCACCATCGCCACCATCGGCGCGGTGTCGATCTCGAAGGTCGCCTCGGAGAGCACCTTGCCGTGCTCGCCGGTATACAGCCGCGCGCCGTCGCGCTCCTTCAACTGCTCGCCTGCCGTTGTCGCCGCCGCCGCGACCTTGGCGACTCGCTCGGCGACGTCGAGCGCGCGCCATCCTGGCGCCGCCATTCGCGCCGCGGTCACCGCCGCGTCGAGCTGAGCACGGTCGGCGGCGGGGGCGTGGCCGACGACCTCGGCCGGTCGGGCCGGGTTGTGCACGGGGTAGCTACCCGCGGCACCCGGTTGCGGCTCGCCACGGATCGTGAGCGTCGCCTGGGTCGTGTATGTCGTCATCGCGGTCTCCCTTGACCGGGTGCTGTCGTCCCGCCATCGTAAGTCGCTATGAGGGCGGTCGTGCTGCGCGAGGTTGGTCGGCCCGCTGCGGTGGAAGAGCTGACGCTGCGACCGGTCGCGGAGCACGAGGTCTTGGTGCAGGTGGCGGCGAGCGGCGTGTGCCATACCGATCTGTCTGTGCGCGACGGCGGCATGCCGGCGCTGCTGCCCTGCACGCTCGGTCACGAGGGTGCCGGGATCGTCACCGAGGTGGGCGCCGGTGTGACCACCGTTCGGCCCGGCGATCACGTGGTGCTCACCTGGAACGTGCCGTGCCGGACGTGCCCGGACTGTCTACGCGGCGATTCGCACCTATGCCCCAGCGGGCTTGGGCATGCGTTTGGCGAGCCGTACGCCGTGAGCGCCGACGGCGCGGTGTGGCCTTCGATGGGTGCGGGGACGCTGGCCGAACAGACGTTGGTGCCGGCCGCGGCGGTCGTGCCGGTGGACCCGTCACTGCCGCTCGACATCGCTGCGCTGCTGGGTTGCGCGGTGACGACGGGGGTCGGCGCGGTGATGCGCACCGCTGCCGTTCGACCCGGCCAGAGTGTGCTCGTAATCGGTTGCGGCGGTGTGGGTTTGGCTGCGATGCAGGGAGCCCGCCTGGCCGGGGCCGCGCGCATCATCGCCGCCGACACCGTGGCGGCGCAGCTTTCCACCGCGAAGGCCAACGGCGCGACGGACACGATCGATGCCAGTGAGGTCGACCCCGTCACCGCGGTCCGTGAGCTCACCGGCGGCGCCGGGGTGGATCACGGGATCGAAGTCGTCGGCAAGCCAGCGGCGATCCGCGCGGCCTACGACGCGACCCGGCGCGGCGGCACCGTGACGGTGGTGGGCGCGGCGGCGCTCGACGAATCGGTGACGTTCCCCGCGCTGTCGCTGATGGCCGACGGCAAGACGACCCGCGGCAGTGTCTACGGCGGGAGCGACCCGGCGCGCGATATCCCGCTGCTCGCCGAATTGGCGCTACGCGGGCGGCTTGACCTCGAGGCGCTGGTGACGCGGCGCATCGATATCGACGGCGTCGAGGCCGCGTTCGCCGAGATGGCCTTGGGCCATGGGGCACGCAGCGTGGTCATTGCGGCTGGTGGAACCGGCCGATGATCGGGATGTGCTCGATGATCCGGTCGCGAAGCCGCGGCTGCGGCGGCGGAGGCGGAGGGACGTAGGCCGGCGGCGCAGGGGGCGGAACGTAGGCCGGGGCCGGCGCGGGGACCGCCTCGGGTACCGGGGGCGGCGGCGCGGCCACCACCATCTTCTTCGCGAGCAGCGGTGGCGCCTCGGGGGTAGGCAGTTCCGGTGCGGCGAGCAGTGGCGTCCGAGGCGCGGCCTGAGCGACGGAGGGTGGTGGAGCCGCCGCCGGAGCCGGCTCGCCGGCCGCATTGGCCATCTCCGGCCGGTCGCTATTCGGCCCCAGCCGAAGCCCGAGCGCCACGGACAGCGAGATGACAAACGTCACCACCGCGGCCACCAGGACCGACGTCAGCGCGCCGGTGCGCGAGATCCGATGCCTCGGTGTTGCGGCCTCCCCGTCCAGGGTGTTGACGGCCTGCGCGGATGCCAGCGCAGCGCCCCGGGCAAGGGCGAAGTCGGCTTCGGCGGCCGAGATAACGGGTGATGACCCCGTCGCGGCCAGTGACGCGACGATCAGATCGAGGTCGACCGACCCGAGAACGAAGATGGCGTCGGGCCGCCGGTCGTTGAGGTCGAGGACGGTGAGCAGGCTGCTGGTCAGCTCGACGGCGTCGTCTCCGTCGAGTGGCCGGCCGATGCGCTCGACGTTCACCCCGCCGGCGTCGACCAACGCGACAACGGCGGCGTCGGGTTCGACGACGCATACGGCGACGTCGTCATACCCGGCGATGTCGGCGATGCCGCTGGCCAGCGCATCGGCGGCCTCGATCTCCGAAACGGCGACGACGTTGTCGAGACCCCGGGCCGACAGGGCCTGAAGGACACCGCTCGCCACGTCCTCGGCATCGCGGGTCCAGGTGACGCCGACCGCGTGGATGCGGCCTTCCGCGACGTACAGCTCGTCCAGCAGACCATCGACGTCGAACGCCGTCGCGACGTCACGCGCTCCGCGGTCGATCGGAGCGCCTTCGCCCGTCGTCCCGTCGACGAGCACCCATCGAACGACTGTCGACGTGATCGATAAGCCGAGTACGAGGTCCATCAGACGCCCAGACTAACGCCGGGCTGGAAGGCCGGGCTATTCCGCGGGTGGCAGGCGCCGCGGACCGTCAGATCCGCGCAGTTCACGTGCCCCGTCGCGGGCCGTCATCAAATGATGACGGTCTCCAGCGGCCAACGGTGCAGCTTCCGCGTCGACGACCGCGGAACCGCGTTGCTCCAAAGACTCAGCACTCTCCTCGGACTGGACCGACACCCTGTGCGTGCGTTTGAGCGAAAAGTGGATCTCTTCTGTTTCTTCGAAGACCTGGCGCGCGCCGCGCAATGGCTTGGTGGTGGTCTCGATCGCGCTGGCGATGATCGGCGGCACGAACGGTCGAATCCACCGACTGGCGGCCTTGGCGACATCGGGAATCAGCGACGCGCCCTCGCGGCGGGGCTCGACCTCGCCGGCTTGCTGCGGCAGGGCCGGCAGGTTCTTCGGCTCGGGGTTCTCCTCGATGGCAGGCGATTGCGTCGCCGCGACGATGCGACGGCGCTGCTGCTCGCGTTCGATCTCGGTCTGCGCCTCAACGGCGAGCCGGGCACTGGCCAGCTCCTGGTCGGCCCACATCGTTTCGATGGTCGCGCGCACCTCGGCACGCTTCACCGCGACCGCGGTGTCGGCCTCGAGCTCCGCGCGCTCTCGCTGCGCACGTGCGGCCGCACCGCGGTCGTGGGTCGTCTCGCCGCGCCAGAGCTTGAGGATCAGCGGCAGCAGGCTCAGCAGTGCGAAGAACGCGATCGTCAGCAGTCGCAGCGCCAGTGGGCCCGGGTCGGTCAGGGTGTAGTCGTTCATGGCTACCCACCGCGCGCCGAGGCCATGATCCGCGTCCGCGGTCGCGGTCTGGCGGGCCTGCGTCAGCGCCCGCTCGTCGTCGGCGATCTGGGCGTCCAGTGCGGGTGCTCCTCGGTCGCGCTCGGCCACGGCGGTGTCCAGCTCGCGCTGGGCGTCGCCGAGAAAGTCGTTGGCCGTTCGGGTTTCGGGCCCGACACCGGGCACGCCGGTGATGTGGGTTTGCGGGCAGCCCGGAGTCGGGTGGTACTCGCAGCGCGCGACGACGAGCGCCTCGTCGCGGTGTTGGCCGGCGTGCGCGACGGCGTCGTCAAGCGCGTTGCGAGCCGCACGCGTTTGGTCGAGCTTCGTGGAAGCCTGCGCAACGGCGGGTGTGGCGTCGGCCCGCTGCGCGGCCTGTTCGTCGAGAACGCGGTCGATCGGGCCGCTGAAGATCGAGACGGCGGCGAGCTCGCCGACGACGACACCGACGGCGAGCGCGACGGCTGCACGTCCCGCGATGCCGGCCCAGCCCCGTGTCGGACCGCTGGCGATCGCGCGGCTCGCGGCGCCGACGAGCAGCCCGAAGACAACGGCTACTGCGACGATGGCGGCCGTCGCCCAGTGTGTCGATCCGGCAAGCGCGAGGATCGCCACCAACGCCGCGAGTGCCGCGCCGAGCAGCACGACCACACCTGCGATCGCGTGGGTGGACCGTTCGTGGCGCTCGCCGAGCTCACGCCACTCTCCCCCGCCCAGCCAGGTGAGTGCGGCGTCAAGACGAGGTTCAGCTATTCGATTGGCGCACATGGGGACTCCAAGTATCTCCGGGCTTCTCTACGCGTGACAGCGCGCCAGCCGACGCCACCCCGACTCGAAGGAGCTGGTGTGGTGGCCTCGCGGAATTGAAACCAATCCTCTCACAGTGGCGGTCGTCCCGCTTCGCGGGAGGCCATACCGCAGCAGCGCCAGCGAGCCGATTGACCGTTACTGCTGTGGACTCGGTTTCAGCACACAGAACACCCCGCCCTGCGGATCGCCCAGGACGGCGGACCGTCCCACCGAGGGGATGTCGAATGGTTCGGCGACGACCTGCCCGCCCTCCGCGGCGGCCTTGGCCGCGGTGGCGTCGGCATCGTCGACCGCGAAGTAGACCGACCAGTGATTGGGCACGCCCGGCATCGGCGGTTCCATGCAACCACCGACGTCGGTTCCCCCTGCCTTCAGGATCCTGTAGTTCTGACCCGGAGCCATCTCCATCGTCGAGTGCGTTATCCCGAGGACGGCCTCATAGAACGCAAGCGCCGAATCCGGCTTGTCCGTGATCAATTCGTTCCAGATGATCGCCCCGGTCTCGTTGACCAGTGTCGCTCCGATGTGCTGGTTGGCCTGCCACAGCCCCACGGCCGCGCCGGTCGGATCCGCGACGAACGCCATCCGGCCGGCATCGCCGATGTCAAATGCCTGCATCAGCACCTGCCCGCCCGCGGGGCCCACCTTCCCGAGGGTCGCGTCGACGTCATCGACCGCGATATAGGTGTTCCAGTGCGTCGGCATGCCGTCGGGCGCCCCTGGTGGCATCGGTGCAATGGCGGCCACGGTTTCCCCGTTCAGGGTCGCCATCGAGTACACGCCGCCGTCGCCCGGCGCGGCCTGGTCGTCGTAGCTCCAGCCGAACAGCGACGAGTAGAACTGCTTGGCGGCGGGCTGATCCGTGGTCTGCAGGTCCACCCAGTTCGGCGTGCCCTGCGCGTACTCCGTTTTCTTTGGCATGACTGGCCTTTCGTTGATCTGCCGCATGCCGGACCTTACCACCGGCTTTCAAGCGGCTAGCACCAGATCCCAAGCGTGCAAGAAGAATTCACGGGTCCGAACAAAACCCGTAAGCGTCTTCCAATTTGCTGGGAGATTGCTGTCAGTAAGGTCGCGTGCAGGCAATCTCCAGGTCGGCTCAATACCATTACCGCGACCAACCGGAGACCCCTTGAGGCGGTGTTGTGGGCAAGATCTTCCGAACCGCCGTCGTTGCCGTCACTCTTCTTTTTGTGAGCGGCGGGGTGGCCGCGGCAGATCCGGTCCCTATCGCCGACGTGACGCGCACGGCGGACACCGACGACGGCTGGCACTTGAGCGCCCAGCTGACCGAAATGACCATCAACTCCGTACCCAACATGGCCGCGACTACCTTTACCAAGGAAGCGTTCATCACCGGGAAAGCGGTGGCCGCGATCGACGGCAACGGCAAGGCGCCGGTGAATTCGGGCAATCTCCTGTTGGGCGTTCAGTTGGGTTGTCAGCTCGACCTGAGTCAGGGTGGCAACGTCGGGGCCAGCGGCAACATCGGCATCGGCCTGGGAGGCTTCAGTTCCGGCGCCAACCTTTTGAGCGCGTTGGGCCCGAACGCGGACTTCAGCCTGAACGGTTCGATAAACCTGCTGCCCGGCAACATCAACACGCTGGGCCTGGGCAAATTGGCACTCAAGGGCCGCACCGGCGAGGTCACGGTTCATGACGCGCACGTGAAGGTCGACGGGTGCAGCGGCCAGGTGTCGATCCGCTTCTTCACCTATGCGCAGATCTACACCGACAACGGCAACGACAGCGTCAACACCTATGGAGACATCCTGATCCTATGAACAACACCCTGCGTGCGGCGGTGGCCGCGGCGGCCGTGGCCGTCGTCGCGCTGGCCTCGGCCGGCCCCACGAGCGCCGACAACAGCAACTCCAACACGAACACCAACGACGTGACGAACCTCGGCGGCGGCGGCGCCGGCGCGACATCGGGCACCGAGAGCACGAACTGGCCGCCGACGGATTTGTCGTGGCCGCCGAGCAACGTGATGAACGGCGACCTCGCCAGTAAGGACAAGGGCAACTCCGAGCCGACGCAGATCGTGATGCCCCTCGGCCAGCCCGCTCCGACCATGACGGCCACCCCCACCACCACAGAGACAACCAAGCCGATCGTTCCGGCCGGTACGCCTTAGCGCGGCGACGTGCCGCCGAGCAGCACGACGCCGACCCTACCTCCACTTCCCACTCCGACGCCGATGCCGCGGTTGCCGGATCCCGACTTCACGAGGTGGGGCAAGGGCACCGGCATCTCCCTACTGGGCGGTTGGTTTCCGACCACCCTTGAGATCGTTACCGTCATCGTCTTGATCGCAGCCATCGGTTGGCGTACGCGGCGCTGGCGACTGGTGTGGGTGCCGGTCAGCGCCGCGATCGGTGTGGTGGCCGCTCTTGCGGCGAGGACCTATATGAACTACCAGGGGCTCTCGTCTGATCCAGCGCCCGTCCAGCTCTGGGTGTGGACGGCGGTGTTTGCAGGCTCGGTCGCACTGGCGGCGCTGGGGTTTGGGGGTGCACATTGGTGGCGACGCGGACTATCCCTGCTGGCGATTCCGCTGACTCTGGTCTGTGGTCTTGTCTCACTCAACAAGTGGCTGGGCTACTACCCAACACTGCAAAGAGCATGGGGTGACCTGACGTCGGTGCCCGCTGCCGGATCAAATCGACGCAAAGGATTTCGCCGGGCTGCGCAATACCCACCCCGACACGGGCAAGTTGGTAGCCGTCGACATCCCAAGCGGGGGAAGTGGTTTCAAGCACCGGCGCG
>DATARY010000117.1:0-7343 GCA_036263935.1 Mycobacterium sp. | reverse complement strand
TTGGGCCGGAAGTCCAGCCGGTCGGCCCGAACTGATTGCGCCGTCCAGATGTGTAATGATTCAATCTCGTCGAGCCCCTCGGGACGGTTAACCTCCACGGCGGCAACGACTTCGGCGCCCGCCCGCACCACCACCGCGTCCTCGGTGCTATCGCCCGCCGCAGCGTCGAGCAGGTCGCGGTGTTCGGGACGTACCCTCTGCGCGTGGCTATGCGCGACGGTCGGGAACAGCAGGAAGCGTGAAGCGGTTACCGCGAAACGCCGTTCGTGAATTCCGCCCTTGCGCAGCAGCACGGTCTGGCGCCCGTCGAGCAATGCATGCACAGCCGCGCTCCACTCCTTGAGCGCTTGCTGCGTCAGTGTTGTCGTCATCCGGTTCTGGCCTGCATGCGGGCCCGCACTTCCGGGCGCCGCAGCGGCGGCACGGTCTTGGGCGGTTGGCGTCGCGGCTGCAGGCCGGCGAGCAACCGGGTGGTGGTTTCGGTGACTTCGGCGACCGCGGCTTCGAAGGAATCGATGTTCGTTCCCGAGGGCCGGGTGATGCCGCTGACCTTCCTGACGTACTGACGCGCGGCCGCCTCGATCTCCTCGGGGGTCGCCGCGGGCTCCAGGCCGCGAAGCTCGGTGATGTTTCGGCACATACCCCCCACGATAGGTTGGTGCCATGGCGAACGACGACGTGCTGCTCATCGAGACGCAAGACCGGGTGCGCACCCTGACGCTGAACCGGCCGCAGGCCCGCAACGCGTTATCGGCCGAGCTTCGCCGGCGTTTCTTTCAGGCACTGCGCGACGCGGAGGCCGATGACGACGTCGACGTCGTCATCCTCACCGGCGCCGACCCGGTGTTCTGCGCTGGTCTTGACCTCAAGGAGCTGGGCGACTCCGCCCAGCTGCCCGACATTTCGCCACAGTGGCCGCCGATGACCACGCCGGTGATCGGCGCGATCAACGGTGCGGCCGTGACCGGTGGTCTGGAGTTCGCGCTGTATTGCGACATCCTGATCGCGTCGGAGCAGGCCCGCTTCGCCGACACCCACGCCCGGGTCGGGATCCTACCCACCTGGGGATTGAGCGTGCGGTTGCCACAGAAGGTCGGGATCGGGCTGGCCCGCCGGATGAGCCTGACCGGTGACTACCTGTCGGCCGCCGACGCGCTGCGGGCCGGGCTGGTCACCGAGGTCGTGCCGCACGATGAGCTCCTGCCTGCGGCGCGACGGGTCGCCGCGTCGATCGTGGGCAACAACCAGAACGCGGTGCGTGCGCTGCTCGCGTCGTACCACCGCATCGATGCGGCACAGACCGACGCGGGGCTATGGATCGAAGCGATGTCGGCGAAGCAGTGGATGAACTCCGCAACGGGCAACGACATCGCCGCCAACCGCGATGCGGTGTTGCAGAGGGGGCGCGCACAAGTGCGCTGAATCAGCGGATGGGTGAAGAAGGCGTCGAGTCGAGCAGGATGGCTTCGACCGCGACGATGTCTGCGGTATCGAAGCCCTCCATGTCTGCCGCGAATTCCGCACTTGCCATGTAATCGGCGGTGAGCTCCGCGGGGTCAGCGCCGTCCTCAAACGAGATCAGCGCAACCAGCCGGATCGCGTGGCCGTCGTGTTCGGTCCAGATGCCGTGCGTCGTGACACCGAAGGCTTGCAGGCTGGGAACGTGCCGAGCCCAGTGAACCGCGGCATACCGCTTGAGTGCCTCGCCCGAACTCAACGTGTAGATCCTCAGTTGGAACATGCTCACATCACCAACGTGATGCACAGGGCGGCCACTGCGATGCCCTGCAGCACCGCCCTTGCGCCGATAACGCGGTCCCAGTTGCTTTGCAGCACACGCACGTTCGGTGGCACCGCGCCCGAGTTCGCCGCCTCGGTGAGTTGTCGGTTGATGGGAGCGCTCACCCGTGCATACAGCACGATCCAGGCCGACAATAGGCCGACGGCAACGGCGGCCGCGATGGCCGCGATCCATTGACCGGCGATCGCGGCGAGGACGGCACTGGTGGTCGCGGCGGCGAAGCCAAGCACCCCGGGAAGGGGCATTCGCCGATCGCCGTACAGGTGCACGTTTCCCATCACCGTGGCAAGTGCGCGGTCATCGACGCGGGCGAGCGCGGGTCGCTGCACCATCGCGCAGAAGACATCGGTGCCGTAGACGACCGCGGTACCCAGTACCGCGATCAACGCGGCAATCCTGGCCATTTCGATCACGCGGCACCTCCCGTGTCCGCGTCGGCCAGTTGCGGCAACGCCCCCATTTGCTGGAGCACCTGCAGTGTGTTCAATTCGTCCCAGTGTTCGACGAACATCCCGTTCGCTACGCGCCAGATGTCGATCGATTTCATCTCGATGCTGTTGCCGGTGCCCGGAATCCCCAGTAATTCGCCGGTATGGGTGCCCCGGTAAACGAAACGCCCCACGACCCTGTCGCCGGAAACAACGAGGTCCTCCATGGTGGCGGTCAGATCGGGCATGGCCGTGAAGAACGCGGCCCAGAACCGTCGATTGGCTTCGCGTCCGTCGCCGACGAAGGCGTTGTGATTCCGGTAATCGGGCGCTACGAACCTGTCGACCAGGTCCGGGTTGTGCTGGTTGAGCATCGTCACGAAGGTTTCGGCGAGGCTGTGCGCAGAGGCGGTCATATCGCAAACTCCAAATCAACTCGTAGGTGCTAGCAACGCTAACCCCCGGCCGCCGGCATGTCAATAGCACTGCTAGTTTGTATAGCGGTGCTATAGTCGGGTATGGGTATCGAAGAGCGTCGCGCCCGTGACCGGGCCGCCCGCCGCGAACTGATCATCGGAACAGCGCGCAAGCTGGCGGAGGCCGAAGGGTGGGATGCCGTCACGACGCGCCGACTCTCCACTGAGATCGAGTACAGCCAGCCAGTGCTGTACAAGCACTTTTCAGGGATGGACGAGATAGCGCACTCCGTTGCTACTGACGGATTCGGCGAACTGGCCGAGAAGCTTCGCGAGGCCAGGTCCTGCGCCCAAACCCCTGAGGACGGGCTGAGGCAGGTCGCACAGGCCTATATGAACTTTTCCCGGGAAAACCCGGCGCTGTACGACGCCATGTTCATCCGCGCAACGACGCTCCGCTTCGCCTCCGCCGACACCCCACCACAGTTGTCGGCGGCCTTTAACGAGCTGCGTGAGACCATCACAGCGGTGGTACGCGAGCCGGACGCGGACACGTTCACGGAGGTGTTCTGGGCGGCTCTGCACGGACTGGCCGCCCTTGCCCGCAGCGGCCGGCTCCGCCCACGGCACGACTCCCACCGCGTCGAGGTCCTGGTCTCCCAGTTCTCCGCCAAGCGATGAGGCACGCACGACGCGGTGTTGCAGAGGGGGCACGCACAAGTGCGCTGAGTGTTCGTATCCTCCGAATGTGAACGAGGCGCACGAATTCTGCGGTAGCGATGAGTGGCGGCAGATGATCCGCGAGGTAATCCTGCCGTGGGCGCTCGGCGAGACCGATCTCGGCGATGACGTGCTCGAGGTCGGGCCCGGCTACGGCGCCACCACCGACGTCCTCGGCACGGTCACCCCACGCCTGAGGTCGGTGGAGATCGACGACGAGTTGGCCGCCAACTTGCGCAAACGGTTCGCGGACAGCCCATCGGTCGAGATCATCAACGGTGATGCCACACAACTCGAATTCGCCGATGGAACATTCACCGGTGCAGCGTGTTTCACGATGCTGCACCACGTCCCGACCGTCGAGTTGCAGGACCGACTGTTCGCCGAGGTGGCCCGGGTGCTGCGCCCCGGCGCGGCCCTTGTGGCCAGCGACAGCCTCGGCAGCGAAGACCTGGCCAACGCGCACGAGGGCGACACGTACAACCCGATCGACCCGGCCTCGTTGCCCGAGCGGCTGGCGATGGCGGGCTTCGACGATGCTCAGGTCAAAACCAACGAATTCGGCTGGGCGCTGATCGCCCGTGCACGAGATCGCAGTTCCTAACCGGTGCCGGGCACCAGCCAATGTCCCGAAAGGGCGCGCCGGCCGACGAACGCCAGCCGCAGCACCATGAACGCGCTCAGCCCCGACCAGATCCCGAGCAGGCCCCACCCGAACACCAGCGACAGCCAGATCAACGGCAGGAACCCGACCAGCGCGCTGATCAGCGTGGCGTTGCGCATGAACTTGGCGTCACCCGCGCCGAGCAACACCCCGTCGAGCGCGAAAACAATTCCGGCGATGGGTAATTGGGCGACCATGAACCACCAGGGCACCCCGATCGCGTCGCGCACGGACCGGTCGGCGGTGAACACGCTCGGAAACACCGACGCGCCGACGGCGAACACCACGGAGAGCACCACCGCGGACAGCATCGAGAAGATCGTTACGCGCAACGCCACCGACTTGGCGTGCGCCAGCTGTCCCGCACCCAACGCCGCGCCCACCAGGGACTGAGCGGCGATGGCCAGCGAATCCAGCACCAGCGCAAGGAAATTCCACAGCTGAAGCACAACCTGGTGCGCGGCGACCGCGGCCGTGCCGAAGCGGGCCGCCACCGCACCCGCGGAGACAACGCAGGCCTGAAACGCCATCGTCCGCAACAGGAGATCGCGACCCATCACGACCTGGGCGCGCAGCACCGCGGGCCGGATCCGCAACGGCACCCGTTCAACGGACAGTGACCATAGAAACAGCAGCGCGGCCAGCCATTGTCCAACCAGGTTGGCGACCGCCGAGCCGGCCAGCTCCAGCCGCGGCATGCCCAGCCAGCCGTATACCAACAGCGGGCACAGCAGCGCAGACACCGCGAATCCGGCGACAACATAGCGCAGCGGCCGTGCGGTGTCCTGCACGCCGCGCATCCAGCCGTTTCCCGCCGCCGAGACCAGGATCGCGGGCACTCCCACGATCGCGATCCGCACCCATGCCAACGCCTCGTCGGCGATGTCTCCGCCTGCGGCCAATGCCGACACCAGCGGCACCGCCGCGGTGTGAACCACGACAACGATCGGCGTGCCGATTAAAAGCGCCAACCACGTGGCCTGCACGCCTTCGCCCACCGCCGCCGCGCGGTCACCGGCGCCGAATAACCGGGCCGAGCGCGCGGTGGTGCCATAGGACAGAAACGTCATCTGCGAGCTGAGCGTGCTGAGGATCAGCCCGCCGATCGCCAGGCCTGCCAGCGGCAGCGCGCCGAGGCGGCCGACGACCGCGATGTCGAACAGCAGGTAAATCGGTTCGGCGGAGAGCACGCCGAGCGCGGGCAATGCCAGCCCGGCGATCCGGCGACCAGTGACCGCCGCGTCACCTTCCGGTTCAAGCAAGAGCGGTATACAGCGCCTGCACGACGTCGTCGGCCGACCCGGTCGCCGAGTACCCGGCGGCCAACCGGTGTCCGCCGCCCCCGAACGCACTGGCGACCCCGGAGAGGTCGAAGGTCTTGGCCCGCATCGAAACCGACCAGTGCTGCGGTTCGATCTCCTTGAACACCGCGGCCACCTCGGCCTCCTGGGTGGTGCGCACGATGTCGACGATGCTCTCGACTTCCTCGGGCCGCGCGTTGGCCCATTCCTGGTGACCGACAACGACATACACCAGCCCGCGACCACCTGCCCCGTCGGGCAGCAGCTCCGCCGAAGCCAGCACACGAGACAGCATCGGCAACCATGCGAACGGATGGGTGTCGAGCAGGGTTCGGCTGATCGACGTGTTGTCGACCCCCAGCTCCACAAAACGCGCAGCCAGGCGGTGCGCGCGGGCGCTGGCCCAGCGGAACGAGCCGGTGTCGGTGATCAGCCCGGCGTACAGGCAGTGCGCGACCGCGGCCTCGATCGGCTTGCCCCAGACGTCGAGAAGCTCGGCGACCAGCATGGTGGTCGAATCCGCGGACGGGTCGACGTAGTTGGCGGTGCCGAACAGCTGGTTGGAGGCGTGGTGATCGATCACCAACACCTCGCGGCCGGGTTCGGCGAGCTCGCGCAGCGCGCCGAGCCGGTTGATGCTCGGGATGTCGACGGTGACCACCAGGTCGGCGTCGCGGCGCATCGCGACCGGGCTGACGAGCAGGTGACCGCCCGGCAGTGATTGAAGGGATTCGGGCAGCGTGGCCGGCGCGGCGAAACTCACCTCGACGGCCTTGCCCGCGTGGTCGAGCACCAGCGCCAAAGCCAGGCCGGCGCCGATGGTGTCGGCGTCGGGATAGACGTGGCAGACCACGCTGACGGTCGCCGCGGCGGACAACAGATCAGCCGCCGTGCGGGCATCGACTCGATCGCCCGCCAAAGGGGCGTCAGTCGCCTTGTCGATCGCGGTCATCGGCGTCCTCAGCGTCAAGCTCGTCGTCTAGGTCCCCACCGAATCATCCCCCGCAAGCGGGAGATACCCCCAGCGCTCCACGGTACGGGTCCGCATCGCCCGCGTGCTTGGCACCCTCCCGAACTTTTGCCAAATCCTCATCCGCGGCGCGTGCGCGGGCCAGCAACTCCTCCATCCGGTGTGCCGCATCGGGCACGGTGTCACGGACAAACGCCAAGGTCGGAGTGAACCGCACGCCGAGCGCGGCGCCCACCCTCGTCCGCAGCACGCCCTTCGCGCTCTCCAGTGCCGCCGCCGCGCCCGCGAAGTCCGGCTCGTCGGCCAGCGTGGGGCCGATCACTGTGTAGTACAGCGTGGCGTCGTGCAGGTCGCCCGTCATCTTGGCGTCGGTGATCGTCACACCGGCCAGCCGCGGATCCTTGATCTCGTACTCGATCGCCGAGGCGACGATGGTGGAGATGCGCTTGGCCAGCCGGCGTGCTCGTGCCGGATCAGGCATATGAATGGACTCCTAGCCCTGTCCTTTGGTCTTCTTCGCCGCGCTCATCAGGCGCGTTCTTTTTCGACCAACTCGTACGTCTCGACGACGTCGCCTTCCTTGATGTCGGAGTACGTCAGCGTCAGACCGCATTCGTACCCGTCGCGCACCTCGGTGACGTCGTCCTTCTCCCGCCGCAGCGACTGCACGGTGAGGTTCTGAGTGACCACGACATTGTCGCGCAGCAGCCGTGCCTTCGCGTTGCGCCGGATGACACCGGAGGTGACCAGGCAGCCCGCGATGTTGCCGACCTTCGACGACCGGAAAATCGCGCGGATCTCGGCCCGGCCCAGTTCGCGCTCCTCGTAGACCGGCTTGAGCATGCCCTTCAGCGCGCTCTCGATCTCGTCGATGGCCTGGTAGATCACCGAGTAGTAGCGGATCTCCACACCCTCGCGGTTGGCCAGCTCGGTGGCCTTGCCCTCGGCGCGGACGTTGAACCCGATGATGATCGCGTCCGAGGCCGACGCCAGGTTCACGTTGGTCTCGGTGACGCCGCCGACACCGCGGTCGATGACACGCA
>DATARY010000050.1:0-2388 GCA_036263935.1 Mycobacterium sp. | reverse complement strand
TGCGGCCGTCACCGCCGCACATCCGCGGCCTGACTTCAAACGCCGGATACTGCAGGCGTTCACCGACGGCTTCAGGCACCGGCCTGCCAGCACCTTCGGCACCGTCAACGCCGACGTGCTCGAACACTACGACCCATCGTTTGTCCGTGACGATTTCGTCGAGATCATCCGCACCAACAGCTGGCCTGAATAAGAGGCAACGCAGGGTGTCCAACGTGGCCGGTCACCTGCGGAATGGGGTAACGGAGCAGGTCTTGGAGCGCGCCGTCGAATGCTGGAAAACATCTGGAGTCCTGTTTCCTGCAACAGCATGGATTGCGCATTGTTGATGGTTCGTGTGAGCTTGTCTGGTGACCGCGCACGTGTCGCGGCGGTTGGGTCGGACGCCGATCGGGCGTCCGGAGAATTTCGGTCGTCCCCGTTGATGACCGGCGACGCCGATAGCGATCACCAGCCGCGACGACCGGAGGCAACGGCTGAGCCGATCCGTGACCAGCTAAGCGGGCTGGCAGAGCAGCAGGCCGCGCTGCGGCGCGACAGTCTCGAAGTACTTGCCACCCAGCAGGCCGCGCTGCGGCGGGTGGCGACCTTGGTCGCGCGCGGGGTAGAACCGGCCGAGGTTTTCGGCGCGGTGACCGACGAAATGCGGCACTGCCTTCAGGTTGGCGTCGTCGGGTTGTGGCGCTTTGAGACAACCGATGAGATCACCCTCGTCGCCACGTCCACAGAGCCCGAGGCGCTGGCGAAGTGGCCGCTGGGCACCCGTTCGCCCATCCAGGGCAACAACCTGGCGTCGAAGGTGATCGCCACGGGGCGGCCCGCGCGCATGGACAGCTACGCCACCGCCGAGGGTTCGATCGCCGTACTGGCCCGCCGGGTGGGCTTGAGCACCGCGGTGGGGGTGCCAGTCGTCGTCGGGGGGCGGGTGTGGGGGATGGCGGCCGTGTGCCTGCTCAAGCCAGGCACGTTGCCCCCCGACGTCGAGACGCGGATGAGCGACTTCGCCGAGCTGGTCGCGACCGCGATAGCCAGCGCCGCCACACGTGGCGAACTGCAAGCCAGTCGCGACAGTCTCGAAGTACTCGCCAGCGAGCAGGCCGCGCTGCGGCGAGTGGCCACCCTGGTCGCAAGCGGCGTTGGACAATCGGAGGTATTTACCGCGGTGGCCGAGGAAATGGCCCGTTGCCTTCACGTGGGCCACGCGACGGTCTACCGATATGACGGCGTCGATGCATTGGTCCCCCTGGCCGTCTTTCACGAGGATCGGCTGCAGCCAATGCCCAACGGCCTGCGCCTCAACTTAAACGCCGACGACATCGCGGCGAGGGTATTGCGCACCGGGCGGACCGCCCGAATGGACAGAGACGATGATGCCCCGGGTCCCCACGCTGGGCGCATCCGTGGGCTCCACATGTACTCGGCGGCGGGAGCCCCGATCACCGTCGACGGGCACGTGTGGGGCGCGGCTGTCGTCGGCTCGACGCGACTGGAGCCGCTACCACTGGACACCGAGGAGCGCGTCGCCGAGTTCACCGACCTGATCGCCACCGGGATAGCCGCCGCCACCGCCCGCGCGGAACTGGTCGCTTCACGCGCGCGCATAGTCTCCGCCGCTGATGAGGCGCGACGTCGCCTGGAACGCGATTTGCACGACGGAGCTCAGCAACGCCTGGTGTCCCTGGGGCTGCAAGTCCGCGTCGCAGAGGCATCGCTGCCGTCAGAGCTGGCCGATCAGCGACGGCAGTTGTCAGACATCGTCGCTGCCCTGAACGACGTTTTGGCCGATCTGCAAGAGCTCTCGCGTGGAATCCATCCGGCGATCCTGACGCAAGGGGGGCTTCGTCCGGCCCTTAGAGCACTCGCCCGCCGGTCGGTACACCCCGTCAACCTGGACCTGACCATCGACCGTCGATTCCCAGAACCCATCGAGCTGGCGAGCTATTACGTGGTCGCCGAAGCCCTCACGAACGCCGCCAAGCATGCCCAAGCCTCCGCGGTAACGGTGTCAGCGCGATGCGCTGACGACAATCTCTACCTTTGCGTCGCCGACGACGGCATCGGCGGGGCTGATGTCCGCAAGGGGTCGGGGCTGATCGGCTTGCAAGACCGCGTCGAGGCGCTCGGCGGAACGATTCAACTCACCAGTGAGGTGGGAGCCGGAACATCGCTGCGCATAACAATCCCGGTGGGCGAGTAACCGTTGCTCCTACCCGGATGTTGCGGAGGCGAGCAGGCCGGAGCAGGTGGCGGTGTGCTCGGCGACGAAGTCACCCCCGCATCAACACTGGGAGCAACCATCAACAAGATGGTGGAAGGATTCGTCAAGGCCGCCGCCACCGAGCTGCCCCGCGGCATCCGGATCAACGGTGTCAGCCCGACCGTTTTAAC
>DATARY010000158.1:0-17724 GCA_036263935.1 Mycobacterium sp. | reverse complement strand
TGATCGCTGCCGGAGACGAGATGCCGAAAATGAGTTGATAGCGCTGCGGGTTCGCGAGCGCGAAACGGTGATAGCCGATTCCCATGGCAAGGAAGTCAGCCACGGGATCGTCGGTCTGAGGAACCTGAGTCAGAGCCTCGGTGAAGCGCACGAACACCTCGCCGGTGATGGCCTCGGTAAGGCCTGCCATGCCCCCGAAGTGCGTGTACACCGCCATCGTCGAGGTGCCGACTTGCGCAGCCACATTGCGCACGTTGAGAGCGCCAACGCCGTCACGTTCCAGCAGCTGGATACCGGCCTCGATCAATTGCTGCCGTACACCGCCGCTCATGCTTGCCATCCTGCCATAACAGTGTTATACAGAGACCGTACATAACGCTGTTATGGGAGGCTTCCACCATGACCAACCGTTATCTCGCAGATGAGTTCGCGCCGCTGCACAAGGAATACACGCTGACCGACCTGGAGGTAATCGGGACGATCCCGGAATACCTGGACGGTCGGTATCTGCGCAACGGCCCAAATCCGATCGGCGAGGTCGATCCCGAGCTCTATCACTGGTTCGTCGGCGACGGCATGGTGCACGGCATCCGTATTCGAGCGGGCAAGGCCGAGTGGTATCGCAACCGCTGGGTGCGCGGTCCTCTCGCCGCCATGGCGCTGGGTGAGCAGGTACCGGACGGGCACTTCGCCGTCTCAGGCATCGGCGCCAACACCAACGTGATCGGACATGCCGGTAAGACTCTCGCGCTGGTCGAATCCGGTGTCGCGAACTACGAGCTCACCGAGGAGTTGGACACCGTCGGCGTGTGCGACTTCGATGGCACGCTGACCGGCGGGTACACCGCACATCCCCAGCGTGACCCGGAAACCCGTGAACTGCACGCGGTTTCGTACAGCATGCAGCGCGGCAACACCGTGCAGTACTCGGTGATCGGTGTGGACGGCCGGGCGCGCCGCACCGTCGACATCGAGGTCGCAGGCAGTCCGATGATGCATGACTTCTCCTTGACGGAGCGCCATGTGGTGTTCTACGACTTGCCGGTCACCTTCGACTCAGGCCAAGCCGTGGCGATGACGGTGCCGCGCGGGCTGCGCCTGCCCGCGCGCCTGTTGTTGTCCGCGGTGATCGGCCGGGTCCGCATCCCGGATCCGATCACCGCCCGGCAGCCACGCACCAAAAACTCCGACCGGCGGTTCCCGTACTCGTGGGATCCGCGGTATCCCGCCCGCGTCGGTGTGATGCCACGTGAGGGCGAAAACCGCGACGTCCGCTGGTTCGACGTCGAACCGTGCTACGTCTTCCACCCGCTGAACGCCTACGACGACGGCGACACCATCGTTCTGGATGTCGTGCGGCACCCGAAGATGTTTGACACCGACCATCTTGGGCCCAACGAAGGTCCGCCGACGCTGGACCGATGGACGGTGGACCTCGCCGATGGCAAGGTGCGCGAATCGCGGGTCGACGACCGAGGTCAGGAGTTCCCACGTGTCGACGAACGCCTCGTCGGCAAGCGACACCGGTACGGTTATGCGCCCGCGGTTGGGGACGGCGCGAGCGGCACCGACACGCTGCTCAAGCACGACCTCGTCGGTGGCAATACCGACACGCGCTCCTTCGGGGCCGGGAAATCGCTGGGCGAGTTCGTCTTCCATCCTTCCTCTGCGGATGCCGCCGAGGACGATGGCGTGCTGATGGGTTACATCTATGACCGGCCGACCGATCGCAGCGAGCTGGCGATCCTTGATGCGCAAACCCTGCAGGACGTGGCCAGCGTCAAGCTGCCACACCGAGTCCCCGCCGGGTTCCACGGCAACTGGGTGCCCACACCTCCGGCCTAGTGATTCTGGAGGTTCCTGGGTTTCGGGTAGGTCCTCGAGAGCGTCGGGGCCAAGCAGATCCACACGATGAGGTTGTAGACGCCCAGGACGCCGTAAACCACGCTGTCACGCGAATCGAACCCGAGCACACCGGGCGCGTGGCGAGCGACTGCAACAGCGCACACGACAGCCAAAGCGGCCCAACCACATGCTATGAATCCACTGAAAACGAGTGCTGCTCGCCGTCCGAGGCACGCCAGCAGGGTCCCCGCCCCCACGGCCAGAAGGAGCCCGCCGTGCCACGGCGTCCACTTAAGTCCAAGCATCGGAATGCCGTCCGTGCCGAAGGGGGTGTGCGACGTCGACCAGGCCAGCGCCACGCCCCCGAGCACACCGACCGTGAGTCCCTCTACCAGCAGCAACCCCTGGCCCACACCGCCGCGCAAGCTTGTCCGCTGCGGCTTCACCGGTGTGACGGAGATCCGCGGGAGATTTTGCGCGCGCACGACGCCAGACTGCCGCTCAACGGACGCGGCGGCGCTCTTCTCGGCGTGGCGCACGCTGTCCAGCCTGCCGTGCAGAAGCGGATAACGCCCCCTACACCAGCCGATTCGCAGCGGATGAGGCGGATGTTCACAACAAGCCGGCTGGACGCCTCGGCAAGATCTTCACCAGACATGCGGAGAGGGGCTTAGTGCGAGGCGCTCGAATCGGTAAGGTCAAGACCGATGACTGGCCGTTTGAAGCGCAGGATCGCCGCCGCGATGCTTTTGGTGGTCTCGGCGAGCGGGTGTAGCGCTCAGTCGAACCCGACGACTACGACATCCATTACCGTGTTCGCGTCGTCATCGATGATCAAGATTATGACCGCGATCGGCAAACAGTTCGAGGCGGAGAACTCCGGGGCTTCGGTCGAATTCATCTTTGCAGGCTCAGCAGATCTTGCGGCGCAGCTGGCCGACGGAAATGAGGCGGACGTCTTCGTGTCCGGTAACCACGACAACATGGCGGCCGTCGCGAACGCCGGCTTGGTTGACGGACATCCAGCGCCATTGGCATCGAACAGCCTGGTGATCGTCGCTGCGCCGGGGAATCGAGGCAACTTCGCCACATTCGCCGACCTGGCCCGACCGGGCCTGCGCGTAGCCCTGTGCGGGGGTACCGGTGCCTGCGCGTCGGCAACACAGCAGATCGAAGACCACACGGGCGTCAGGCTTCGCCCGGAAACCGTCGACAGCACACCGCACGACGTCCTCAACGACATCACGGCGGGGAGAGTCGATGCCGGTCTTGTGCTCAAGACCGACGCGCTGAGCGCCGGGGACAATGTCTCGTGGTTCGATTTTCCCGAGGCCGCTGACGCGGTGGTCACCTCTTGGATAGCGCTGATGAGGAACTCCGACAGGGCTGAACTCGCGACGAAGTTCATCAACGACGTCAGGGCCCCCGCAGGCAGGAAAGTTATCGCCGACGCCGGCTTCGCCGACCCGGTCACGAGTTACGTGAGGTGACGCAGCCGATCTCTCCGGCCGCGTTCTAGAAGAAGCAATGTAAACCGCGTTCCGGCACTGTCCGCGCTGCTATAACCAAATCCAGGTTTAGTTCGCCACAGAAAGCGCGCCTCAATGTCGATGTCACGTTCACAGAACGGGGGGTGTGCCAAGTTCATCGGCCGGGTCGGCGCGCTAGGGGTCGCACTTGGGCTCGGCATCGCAATTGCCAACAGTCCTGGAATCGCTCTGGCCGACTCGACCCCCCACATGGCCGATGTGGGCGCGGCCGGCGACGCGGCGTCCGGTCCGGCCAGCGCGACGCCGAAACCCAAGCCAAAGTCCGGCAAGAAAGCAGACGTCGGGCATCATCCGGACGCCTCCAAACAGGACACTGCTGGGCCGACGAGCCCGGCCGATCCGAAGCCCAAGAAACCACCCGCCCAAGCGGCGCCGGCGGTGATGAAGCCCCCGGCCGCTGATACCGTCGACGCGCCGCCAGATCCCAAGCCGGTCAATGTTTCACAGCTGCGCGAGGCGAGGATCGCATCAGCGGTTCCCGTCCAACCCCCCGAGGTGCTCGCTAGTACCGCGACAGGCACGATCGGGTTGGTCACCGGCGTTGTCTCGGGTCTCCTGTCAACATTGGGGCTGAATCCGCGGGCGGCCACCGGCCCTGTGACGCCTCCAGAGCCGCCGACGCTGTGGACCCTGCTGGGTTGGGTGCGCCGCGAGATCGGCCAGGTCACCAGCACTGGCGTGGCGACCACGTCGACGTCCGCTGTGGAGCCGACCGCCTCCATCGCCGCCCCCAGCCCGCTGGGCACCCAGCAGCAGCTCGACGCCGAAAGGCTGGCCGCCCAGACCGCGAACACACTGCCTGTTCAGTTGATGAAGCTCGTGCTCCAGCTCACGTTCTTCGGCTCGGCCAATCAGCTGTTCGCCGGGGTCGGCGGACCCGACCAGGAGAACCTCAACCGACTCAGCGCGGCCGTTGACGAATACGCCATGGGGGCGGCGTTCCAGCAGCAGATCCTCAACTCCAACGAGCCGACAGTCGTGATGCAGGTGGCGCCACCGCACACGTGGTACGAGCAGGACGTTCCCGGCTCGCGGATTCTTTACGACAACCCGGACACCATCTACCGCTTCATGGGCGTCAATGCTGCGTCGACGTACGTCATCAGGGGCCAGTTCACCGGCCCCGTTCCGGCCGAAACGACGTTCAGTGTGCTGACCGGACTGTCGGGGAACACGACGCAGGTTTTGAGCGCTCGAGACTTCGACGTCAACCCAGACGGCACCTTCACTATCACGGTGAGCCGTGCACCCGCCGCGCCGGGGGATAGGAACCACCTGCAGCTGCCCAACGACGCCACCCTCATCGCGGCGCGGAACACGCTGTCGGACTGGAACACCCAGCAACCGATGAGCCTGTCGATCCAGCGCGTGAGCGGCCCACCGAACAGTCTCTTCAGTCAACTGGGCGGATTCGCCATCCCGTTCATCGGGCCGCTGGTGGTGAGCAATCCGCTGTTGACCACGCTGGTTTCGTTGATCCCGCCCCTGCCCTACGTGCCACCGATACTGCGGGGTGCGGTCACCGCCGTGATCATGGCCCTCGGCATACAGCGGGAAGCCCAATACATGGCCGTGGCCACGACCGACCCGCAGACCGGCCAGCGCATTCCGCCCAACGTGCTGAGGAACCCGACCAGGAATGCCGAATTCCTTGCGACACAACTACAGAGTGCCGGGTACTTCCAGCTGGCCGATGACGAGGCCCTGGTCATCACGATCGATCCGGGTAATGCCGGATACTTCGTCGTTCCGGTGACCAATGACTGGACGATCACCAACAACTACTGGGATCAGCAGACCAGCCTGAACAACTCGCAAGCCGTCAAGAACGCCGATGGCACCTATACGATCGTGATCTCACCGACTGACCCCGGCGTGACGAACTGGGTCTCCACCGGCGGCTTGAATCAGGGAACGATCTCCATTCGATTCCAAGATCTCGACCCCAATTCGACGGACCTTCCGACGGTCACATCAGAGGTGGTCAATACCGACCAGCTGCCCGCAGACATTCCCCGCATCACGCCGGGGGATCGGGCGCTTCAACTGGCGGCACGAAAAGCCGGTTACAACAACCGGTTTGCCCCATTCCCCCAGCCATAACCCGGTTGACGCGCTAGACGGGAAGCGCAAGCCGGGTCGGCTCGTCATGCCCGCGCAGCTTTACGGTGTCACCGAAGATCCAATGGGCACGTTCGCTTTCGCTCGCGTTGGCGACGGTGTCCGATGACGCGAGCAGGTGGTTGGGCGTCGACTTGGCCAGCTCACACAATCGGGCGGCTTCATTCACCGGTTCGCCGATCACGGTGTATTCGAAGCGCTCCTTGGCTCCGACGTTCCCGGCGACCGCCTCACCAGACGCCACACCGATACCCGCCTCGCACGCCGGCACCTCTTCGCGGATCCGCCGGGCAATGGCCCGGGCCGCCGACAGCGCGCCGTCCTCGGGGTTGTCGAGGCGGTTGGGGGCGCCGAACACCGCCAACGCCGCATCGCCCTCGAACTTGTTGACGAACCCGCGGCGGCGATCGACCTCGTCGACGATCACCGCAAAGAAGCGGTTCAGCAGGTCAACCACCTCCGTCGCCGGCCTACCGGTCACCAACTGCGTTGATCCGATGATGTCGACGAAGATCACCGCAACGTGGCGCTCCTCGCCCCCGAGTTTGGGGCGCTGCTGTTCGGCCGCGGCGGCCACTTCGCGCCCGACATAGCGGCCGAAAAGGTCACGCACGCGTTCGCGTTCGCGCAACCCACCGACCATCGAGTTGAAACCGCGCTGAAGCTCACCGAGTTCGGTGCCGTCGAACACCACAACGTTGCAGTTCAGATCGCCCTGTTCCACGCGTTTGAGTGCACTGCGCACCACCCGCACCGGGGTCGCGGTCAGCCACGACACGATCCACATCAACAAGAAACCGACCAGGAGCGCGATAACCGCCAAAATCCATACGGCAACAGCGAATTGGGTTGGGGTGAGGTTCTGCAACGCGCCTGCGAACACCGCGAGCAGCGCGATTCCAACGACCGGCAGCGATCCGAGGAACCATACGGTCATCTGCCTGCCCATAATTCCGGCGGTGAGCCGACGGGGCGGTGGGCCGGCCTCCAGCGCCTGCGCCGCCACGTGGCGCAGCGCGAACTCGGTTAACAGGTAGCAGGCGGTCGCGACGACGACCCCGGCGAAGCTGACGACGAACAAGAACCGCGGAATGAACCTCGGGTCTTGGAGGCCGTAAAGCGTGGTGAGGAGCGCTGTACCCACGCCCCACAGGACGAGATGGGTCTTTGCCACCCGCCAGGGGGCCAGAAACGTGTTGAGCTGGTCCTCGCGCGTGGGCTTTCGCTCTTCTATCGCCCATCGAAGTGCTGCGACGGTGCGCCTCGTGATCCCGGACGTGCCGACCGCCAGCGCGAGGGCGACGTACGCCGGCGCCACAACGAATGTGATCCACATCGGGGCGTCGGTGAAGACGCTCGGTACCGGGATCACGACGGTCACAAGGAGCAGCGCGACGGCGATGCCAAGCAGGTTCGCCGAGACGATGAACACGGTCAGGATGACCTGAATGCGCACCCGCCTGCGCCTTTGGCTTTCGGAGGACTTGCCCAGCAGCCACGACCCGTAGTCAGGGGTTTCTCGCAGTTTGCCGCTTTGCCGGGTGACCGTCTCCAGCACCCGGCCCAGTCGACGCGCGACGCTCTTGTTGGCGTTCATCGTGGCCTCAGCCTAATTTGCCGATGCCGGCACATAAGGTGGTTCGGGTGCGTCTTGTCATCGCCCAGTGCACCGTCGACTACGTCGGACGCCTGACCGCGCACCTGCCATCAGCCCGCCGCCTGCTGTTATTCAAGGCCGATGGATCGGTCAGTGTGCACGCCGACGACCGGGCGTACAAACCGCTGAACTGGATGAGCCCGCCCTGCTGGCTGACCGAGGAACTCAACGGCAAGGCACCCGTCTGGGTCGTCGAGAACAAGGCCGGCGAGCAACTGCGCATCACCGTGGAAGACATCGAGCACGACTCCAGTCACGATCTCGGCGTCGACCCCGGGCTCGTCAAGGACGGCGTCGAGTCCCATCTGCAGGCGTTGCTCGCTGAGCACGTCGAGCTTCTCGGCGCCGGATACACGCTGGTGCGGCGCGAGTACATGACCGCGATCGGGCCGGTGGACCTGTTGTGCCGTGACGAGCAGGGCCGCTCGGTGGCCGTCGAGATCAAGCGCCGTGGTGAGATCGATGGGGTCGAACAGCTCACCCGTTACCTCGACCTGCTCAACCGCGACACCGTGTTGGCCCCAGTCAGCGGAATCTTCGCCGCACAGCAGATCAAGCTGCAGGCCAGAACACTGGCCACCGATCGCGGGATCCGTTGCGTGACTTTGGACTACAACCAGATGCGCGGGATGGACAGCGACGAGTACAAGCTGTTCTGAGTTCTAGACTGGTGGCATGCCCCGGCGCCGCAAGCCGCCTCGACGGCAACGTGCATTGCCACCGTTGCCGTTGGCGCGTCGGATTGAGACGGGACCCGACGGATACGAGTACGAGGTACGGCCGATCGCCGGCTCGCGTGCCACGAAGACCTACCGCTGCCCGGGATGCGATCATGAGATCCGCTCCGGCACAGCGCATTTGGTGGTGTGGCCGACCGATCTGGGTGAGCATGCGGTAGACGACCGGCGCCATTGGCACACGTCGTGTTGGACGAACCGGGCGACGCGCAGCCCCACGCGCAAGTGGTCCTGACGGATCAGTGATCGGTGGCCGGCTCGACGAGCTCGACCAGCACCCCGCCGGCATCCTTGGGGTGAATGAAGTTGATGCGGGAGTTCGCGGTGCCACGCCGCGGTGCGTCGTAGATGAGTCGAATGCCTTGCTCGCGCAGCCGCTCGGCCAGTGCGTCAATATCGCTGACCCGGTAGGCGAACTGCTGTAGGCCGGGGCCGCGCTTGTCGAGGAACTTCGCGATCGTCGACGTCTCGTCGAGCGGAGCCATCAACTGGACCTGAGTGCTGCCGACGGGCGCGCCACGCACCGAAAGCATCGCTTCGCGGATGCCCTGGTCCTCGTTGACCTCTTCGTGGATGACGATCATGCCGAGGTGGTCGTGATACCACTTGATCGCGGCGTCAAGATCGGGAACCGCGATACCGACGTGGTCGACTGCTGTCACCAGCGCGCTGGCGAGGATCGGACGGGTATCAACCTGCTCGGCGGTCATAACGTAAAGGTAACCTAACGAGAAACATTGCGCTTCGCCGATCAGCTGGATCGGCCGTCTCGGAACCCCTGGAGGCTGGAATGACGACGTCTGTGATCGTTGCTGGAGCCCGCACGCCGGTCGGCAAACTGATGGGTTCGCTGAAGGATTTCTCGGGCAGCGACCTTGGCGCCATCGCCATCGCCGGGGCGCTGGAAAAAGCCCAGGTCCCGGCCTCGGCCGTCGAGTACGTGATCATGGGCCAGGTGCTGACCGCGGGGGCAGGGCAAATGCCCGCCCGCCAGGCGGCAGTGGCGGCGGGCATCGACTGGGATGTGCCGTCGCTGACGATCAACAAGATGTGTTTGTCCGGGATCGATGCGATCGCGTTGGCCGATCAGCTCATCCGGGCCGGTGAGTTCGACGTGGTTGTCGCCGGTGGGCAGGAGTCGATGACTAAGGCGCCGCACCTGCTGATGGACAGCCGGTCGGGCTACAAATACGGGGACGTCACGGTGCTCGACCACATGGCCTACGACGGCCTTCACGACGTATTCACCGACCAGCCAATGGGCGCGCTGACCGAGCAGCGCAACGAGGTCGATCAGTTCACCCGCGCCGAGCAAGACGAATTCGCTGCGCGGTCGCATCAAAAGGCGGCCGCGGCATGGAAAGACGGCGTCTTCGCCGACGAAGTGGTGCCGGTGAAGATCCCGCAGCGCAAGGGCGACCCGCTGGAGTTCACCGAGGACGAGGGCATCCGCGCTAACACCACCGCCGAGTCGTTAGCTGGCCTGCGGCCGGCGTTCCGCAAGGACGGCACCATCACGGCCGGTTCGGCGTCGCAGATCTCCGACGGTGCGGCCGCAGTGGTCGTGATGAACAAGGACAAGGCCCAGGAGATGGGGCTGAGCTGGCTGGTCGAGATCGGTGCGCACGGCGTCGTCGCCGGGCCCGACTCCACCCTGCAGTCGCAGCCGGCCAACGCCATCAAGAAAGCGATTGCCCGCGAAGGCATCTCGGTCGAGGCGCTCGACGTCATCGAGATCAACGAGGCGTTCTCCGCGGTGGCGCTGGCTTCGATGAACGAACTCGGCGTCGATCCGGAGAAGGTCAACCTCAACGGCGGAGCGATCGCGATCGGGCATCCGATCGGCATGTCTGGCGCGCGGATCACCCTGCACGTCGCCCTTGAGCTGGCACGACGCGGCTCGGGCTACGGTGTTGCGGCGCTGTGCGGCGCTGGTGGCCAGGGTGATGCCCTGATCCTGCGGGCGCGCTGAATCACTACGACGCCACGTAGTAGCTGGCGCTGCGCTCGGGCACAATGGCGCCCATGACGAGCGCATTTGATCGCCGGTCGGTTGCCGGCTGGTTCCGGTTAATCGCCCTGCTTGAGGCCGTCAGCTGGGTCGGCCTGCTGGTCGGCATGTACTTCAAGTACCTGGGCAGCCCGCGAACTGAGGTGGGCGTCAGGGTGTTCGGCATGGCTCACGGGTTGATCTTCATCGCGTTCGTCGTGCTCGGTCTTCTGGTCGGAATCGCCTCCAAGTGGGCGGCCGGAACATGGTTGCTGGCGTTGCTGGCGAGCATCGTGCCACTTTGCAGTGTGATCTTTCTCATACGGGCCGATCGGACCGGCCGAATCGGGGTCGCGAGTGGTCCTGCCACCCTCGCCCAACCGGGGCGGTCGGCGCCCGAAACAACGTGACAGACTTGTGGGCGTGACTCGTCCCCGACCTCCTATTGCGGCGTCCATGGCCGGTGCGGTCGACTTGTCGGCCCTCAAGCAGCCAGCAGCAGCCCCCGAGGGCGCCGCGGGCGAGGGCGCGGTGGCGCCCGGCGGCGTGGAGATCACCGATGCCAATCTCGAAGCCGAGGTGCTGGTTCGGTCCAGCCAGGTGCCTGTCGTCGTGCTGCTGTGGTCGCCGCGCAGCGAAGCCAGTGCTCAGCTGGGCAATGTCCTGGCGGACTTGGCCGCCGCTGACGGCGGCAAGTGGTCACTGGCGACGGTGAATGTCGATGCGGTGCCGCGAGTGGCCCAGATGTTCGGCGTGCAAGCAGTGCCGACGGTCGTGGCTTTGGCTGCCGGACAGCCGTTGTCGAGCTTCCAGGGTCTGCAGCCACCCGATCAGCTGCGCCGGTGGGTCGACTCACTGCTCAGTGCGACCGCCGGAAAGCTCGAGGGAGGCGCCGACAGTGAGGAACCGGAGCAGGTCGACCCGGAGCTGGCGCAGGCACGCGCACATCTCGACGAGGGTGACTTCGATGCCTCGTTGAAGGCGTACCAAGCGATCCTCGCTGCCAACCCCAACCATGCCGAGGCAAAGGGTGCGGTAGGTCAGATCGGCTTCCTGCAGCGCGCTACCGCCCATCGGCCAGACGCGGTCGCCGTGGCCGACGCCGCGCCAGATGACATCGACGCCGCGTTCGCCGCAGCCGATGTGGAGGTTCTCCAGCAGAACATCGCGGCGGCCTTCGACCGTTTGATCAAACTCATCAAGCGGACCGCAGGCGATGACCGCACGAAGGTACGTACCCGGTTGATTGAACTGTTCGACCTGTTCGACCCTTCCGATCCTGAGGTGATCGCGGGCCGTCGCAATCTCGCCAACGCGCTGTACTAACCGCGTCGCGCGAAATCAGGCCGGTTCGAACCACAGCGCCGCGAGCGGTGGCAGCACCATCACCGCCGATGCGGGACGGCCGTGCCACGGCTCGTCGGCCGCCTCCACCGCACCGTAGTTGCCGATACCGGTGCCGTTGTAAATCGTCGCGTCGGTGTTGAGCACCTCGCGCCAGGTGCCCACATGGGGTAGGCCGAGCCGGTAGCGAGCGTGCTCGGAACCGGAGAAGTTGAACACACATGCCAGCATCGAGCCGTCGTCCCCGAAACGCAGGAAGCTCAGCACGTTGTTAGCGGAGTCGTTGGCGTCGATCCAGGAATAGCCCTCGGGACTGGTGTCGCGCGACCACAGGGCGCGCCGGCTTCGGTAGATGTCGTTGATGTCGTGCACCATTCGCTGGATGCCGTTGGAGAAGTTGTTCTCGTCGAGCTGGAACCAGTCCAGCCCGCGTTCCTCGGACCACTCCGCGCGCTGGCCGAACTCCTGGCCCATGAACAGCAGCTGCTTGCCCGGGTGGGCCCACTGATATGCCAGCAGGCCGCGCAGTCCGGCGGCCTTCACATGATCGTTGCCGGGCAGCCTGCCCCACAGCGTGCCCTTGCCATGTACCACCTCGTCGTGACTGATCGGTAGCACGTAGTTCTCGCTGAACGCGTACAGCATCGAGAAGGTCATCTCGTGGTGGTGATAACTGCGATGGATGGGGTCACGGCTGATGTAGTCCAGCGTGTCGTTCATCCAGCCCATATTCCACTTCATCGAAAAGCCAAGGCCACCAAGACTTGTCGGGCGACTCACCCCGGGCCAGGACGTCGACTCCTCGGCGACGGTCACGATACCTGGCGCGACCTTGTGCACCGTTGCGTTCATCTCCTGCAGGAACTGCACGGCCTCGAGGTTCTCCCGGCCGCCGTAGATGTTCGGCGTCCAGCCGCCCTCGGGGCGCGAGTAATCGAGATAGAGCATGGATGCGACCGCGTCGACACGCAGGCCATCGATGTGGAATTCCTGCAACCAGTACAGGGCGTTGGCGACCAGAAAGTTGCGCACCTCCGGCCTGCCGAAGTCGAAAACGTAGGTGCCCCAGTCGAGTTGCTCGCCGCGGCGCGGATCCGAGTGCTCATAGAGCGGGGTGCCGTCGAACCGGCCAAGCGCCCACGAGTCTTTCGGGAAATGCGCGGGCACCCAGTCCATGATCACGCCGATGCCGGCCTGGTGAAGCGAGTCCACCAGGAACCGAAAATCGTCGGGTGCGCCCAGCCGTGCCGTCGGGGCGTAGTAAGACGTGACCTGGTAGCCCCACGATCCGCCGAACGGATGCTCGGCGACCGGCATCAGTTCGACGTGTGTGAAACCCTGGGCCACAACGTATTCGGTTAGCTCTTCGGCGATCTGTCGATAGCTCAGACCCGGCCGCCACGACATGAGATGCACCTCGTAGGTGCTCATCGGTTCGAACACCGGGTTCTGCCTGGGCCGCTGGGTCATCCAGGCTTCGTCGGCCCACGTGTAATTGCTCGTGGTGACTTTCGACGCCGTCTGGGGCGGCACCTCGGTGGCGAATGCGAGCGGGTCGGCGCGGTCGGTTACCGAGCCGTCGGCGCCGTGCACACGGAACTTGTACAGCCCACCAACGGCGAACCCGGGCCAGAACAGCTCCCACACTCCCGTCGAGCCGAGCACACGCATCGGCGCCTCGTTGCCGTCCCAGTGATTGAACTCACCGATTAGGCTGACGCCCTTGGCGTTCGGCGCCCACACCGCAAACGACACCCCGTTCACCACACCGTCTGCCGTTGTGAATGAACGCGGATGCGCCCCGAGGGTTTCCCAGAGCCGCTCGTGGCGGCCTTCGGAGAACAGGTGCAGGTCGAGTTCGCCGAGCGTGGGCAGGAACCGGTATGCGTCGGCCACCGTGTGCACGTCGAGCTCACCGTCCGCACCGTGGTAGCTGACCTCGAGCCGGTAGTCGATCAGGTTGGTGAATGGCAGTGCGACGGCGAACACCCCGGAATCGATGTGCTGGAGGTCGAAGCGGTCGTCGCCCACCAGCGCGACCACTTTCGCCGCGTGCGGGCGGAACGCTCGAACCACCGTGTGGTCACCGTATTCGTGCGCGCCCAGCACCGAGTGCGGGTTGTAATGGACGCCCGCAAGCAGACGCTGCAGATCGACGGGGTCGGGCCGCAGGTGTGGGCTGGTCAGTTGATTGGTTCGCGTCATGTCGACCTCATTCCCTGCGCAGCAGCTCCACTCGTTTCTCGTACGGTATTAGCGGCATGTTCAAGATGTGCGCGACGGTCTTGGCGGGATCGATGCGCACGTAATTCGATTGCCCCCATTGGTATTCCTCTCCGGTGAGCTCATCGCGCACCCAGAATCGGTCGTACCACTCCATGCCGAGGGCGCCCATGTCCAGCCACAGGGTGGCCTCTTCGGGGCCGAACGGGTTGAGCGTCACCACCACCAGCACTGTGTCGCCGGTGACGGGATCGAACTTGCTGTAGGCGAGCAGCCCGTCCTTGTCGATGTGGTGAAACTTCAGCGTGCGAAGTTGGCGCAACGCGGGGTGCAGCTGGCGAATCTCGTTGAGCCGGCTCAGGAATGGCTCCAGTGATTCGCCGTCGGCGAGCGCGGCCTCGAAGTCACGCGGGCGCAGCTCGTACTTCTCGGAATCGAGGTACTCCTCGCTGCCTTCGCGGACGGGACGGTGTTCGTAGAGCTCGTAGCCCGAGTACACGCCCCATGACGAGCTCATGGTCGACGCGAGCACGGCCCGGATCGCGAACATGCCAGGCCCGCCGTGCTGCAGGCTCTCGTGCAGTATGTCGGGCGTGTTGACGAACAGGTTGGGGCGCGCGTAATCGGCGTGCTTGACGATCTGTTCGCCGAACTCGGTGAGCTCCCACTTGGCCGTGCGCCAAGTGAAATAGGTGTAGGACTGGGTGAAGCCCAGCTTGGCCAGCCCGTACAGCCGGGCGGGCCGAGTGAACGCCTCGGACAAGAACAGCACATCGGGATCGTCGTTTTTCACCATCCCGATCAGCCAGGCCCAGAAGTTGGGCGGCTTGGTGTGCGGGTTGTCGACGCGAAACACCTTGACGCCGTGCGAGACCCAGTACCTCACCACCCGCAGCACTTCTTCATACAGGCCGGCCGGGTCGTTGTCGAAGTTGAGTGGGTAGATGTCTTGGTACTTCTTCGGCGGATTCTCCGCATACGCGATCGTGCCGTCGGGCAGAACGGTGAACCATTCGCGATGGTCCTTGGCCCACGGGTGGTCGGGTGCGCACTGCAAAGCCAGGTCCAGCGCCACCTCCATGCCCTGGTCTCGGGCGGCGGCGACGAAGTCGTCGAAGTCGTCGATGGTGCCCAACTTCGGATTCACGGCGTCGTGGCCGCCCCTGTTGCTGCCGATCGCCCAAGGTGAGCCGACGTCGTTGGGCGCGGCGGCCACCGAGTTGTTGCGGCCCTTGCGATGGACCTTGCCGATCGGGTGGATCGGCGGCAGGTACACCACGTCGAATCCCATGTTGGCGACGCGCGGCAGCGCCTTGGTGGCCGTGGCGAACGTGCCGTGCACGGGTTTGCCCTTCTTGTCCCACCCGCCGGTGGACCGGGGAAACAGCTCGTACCAAGCGCTGAACCCGGCCAGCGGCCGATCCACCCACACGCCGTATTGCTCTCCGCGGGTGATCAATTCGCGCAGGGGATACTGCTCCAGCAACTCGCTCACTTCGGACGAAAGCGCAGCGCCTGCGCGGGTGAACGGATCGCCGGGCTTGCGTAGCAACGTCGCCGCTTCGATCAGCGGGTCACGCAGCTTGCGGGGCAGACCGGTCGCGGCACGCTCCAGCAGCCGAGCGCCCAGAAGCAGGTCGTTGGAGAGCTCGACTTCGCCCTGTCCCGCATCGAGTTTGGCGGTGACCGCGCGCCGCCAGGTGGCGATCGGATCGCCCCAGCCGTCCACCCGGAATGTCCACAGCCCGACGTTGTCGGGGCTGAATTGGCCGTGAAAGACGTCGGGTGCCCGGCCCAGCGACATCGCCAACACCTGCGGCTTGACCCGCTGCGCCTGGCCGATAACCTGCTCGATCGGCACCGGCTCGGTGGTCACCGTGGTGCCCGCAGGCGCCTCGGCCAGATGCGGGTAGGCGGTGCCGTGATAGCGCACGACCAGCGTCGCCGCGACCGCATCATGGCCCTCACGCCATACCGTCGCCCGGACCGGCACGATCTCACCCACGACGGCCTTGGCGGGAAACCGTCCGCCGGAAACGACGGGCTGGACGTCATCGATCTCGATACGACCGGCCACCGCGCCCACTCCTCACACTGCGTCGTCTGGTCTCATCAACAGCCTCGCCGGGCCCTATACCCACCGTAGTGCGGGGCCCAATCCAACGGGCGTGAAGCGGTCACGGCTGCAACGGTGCGATCTGCTCTTCGCGGCGATGAGCGCTGCGCAATTTGTCAGTAAGGTTGACGCAGTGAAAGCCCTCCGCCGGTTCACTGTCCGCACCCATCTTCCCGATCGTCTGGCCGCGCTTGAACGGCTGTCAATCAACCTGCATTGGTCATGGGACACACCCACCCAAGACCTGTTCGAGGTCGTGGATCCCGCACTTTGGCAGCAGGTCGGATTCGATCCGCTCGCACTGCTCGGGCAGGTCACCCCGAAGCGGCTCGACGAGCTCGCGGTCGACGACGGCTTTCTGAGCCGCCTCGACGCGCTGGCGGCCGACTTGGACAACTATCTGACCCGGCCACTGTGGTATCAGGAGCAGATCGAACACGGTTCTGCCCTGCCGAACGGCATCGCGTATTTCTCGATGGAGTTCGGCGTTGCCGAGGTGTTGCCGAACTACTCCGGCGGCCTGGGCATCCTGGCGGGCGATCACCTGAAGTCGGCCTCCGACCTGGGGCTGCCGCTGATCGCGGTCGGGCTGTTGTACCGCTCGGGTTACTTCCGGCAGTCGCTGACGGCGGACGGTTGGCAGCACGATAGTTATCCGTCGCTGGACCCGCAGGGCCTGCCGCTGCGACTGCTCACCGATTCCGAGGACAATCCGGTGCTGATCGAGCTGGCCATGCCGGAGTCCGGGCAGCTGCGGGCGCGCGTGTGGGTCGCCCAGGTTGGCCGAATCCCGTTGCTGCTGTTGGATTCCGACATTCCGGAGAACGAACACGAGCTGCGCGGCGTCACCGATCGGCTCTACGGCGGCGATCAGGAGCACCGGATCAAGCAGGAGATCCTGGCAGGCGTCGGCGGTGTGCGGGCGATCAGGGCATTCACGGAAATCGAAGGGCTGCCGTCACCCGAGGTCTTCCACATGAACGAGGGCCACGCCGGGTTCCTCGGCGTCGAGCGTATCCGGGAGTTGATTGACGCGGGCCTGGACTTCGACACCGCGCTGACGGTGGTGCGGTCGTCCACGGTGTTCACCACCCACACCCCGGTGCCCGCAGGCATCGACCGGTTCCCGGTCGAAATGGTCAAGCGGTACTGCGGCGGCTCGACGGACGGCCCGTCGGGGGCGATGTCGCGGCTGCTGCCCGGCGTACCGCTGGACCGGATCGTCGGCTTCGGCGAGGAGGACGACCCGTCGAAGTTCAACATGGCCCACATGGGTCTGCGGCTCGCGCAGAGCGCCAACGGAGTGTCGCTGCTGCATGGCAGCGTCAGTCGCCACATGTTCAACGAGCTGTGGCCGGGGTTTGACCCGGACGAGGTGCCGATCGGGTCGATCACGAACGGTGTGCACGGGCCGACGTGGGCGGCGCCGCAGTGGCTGCAACTGGGCCGCGAGCTGCTGGGCAGCGACGATCTGGGCTCGCTGACCGAGCCCGACACGTGGCAGCGGCTGCATCAGGTCGACACCGGCCACATGTGGTGGATTCGCTCGCAGTTGCGCCAGGCACTCGTGGAGGACGTCCGGGTCCGGCTGCGCCGGTCGTGGCTGGAGCGCGGTGCCTCGGACGCTGAATTGGGCTGGATTGCAACGGCTTTCGACCCAGACGTGCTGACGATCGGATTCGCCCGTCGTGTCCCGACGTACAAGCGGCTGACGCTCATGCTGCAGGACCCTGACCGGTTGGAGAAGCTGCTGCTCGACGACAAGCGCCCGATTCAACTGATCGTGGCGGGCAAGTCGCACCCCGCCGACGACGGCGGCAAAGCGTTGATTCAGCAGGTCGTGAAGTTCGCCGACCGGCCCGAGGTGCGGCACCGCATCGCGTTCCTGCCCGACTATGACATGTCGATGGCCCGCCAGCTGTACTACGGCTGCGATGTCTGGTTGAACAACCCGCTGCGCCCGCTGGAAGCGTGCGGCACGTCGGGGATGAAGAGCGCGCTGAACGGCGGGCTGAACCTGTCCATCCGCGACGGCTGGTGGGACGAGTGGTACGACGGCGAAAACGGTTGGGACATCCCGACCGCGGACGGCTTGGCCGACGAAGGTCGTCGAGACGATCTCGAGGCTGCGGCGCTCTACG
>DATARY010000218.1:0-3084 GCA_036263935.1 Mycobacterium sp. | reverse complement strand
AGCGACCGCGGCCGTGAAGGCGTGTCGCGCCGTGGTTGACAATCGAGGACGGAATTTCGACACGACTCTCCCTTGGGCAGTGCAGGATTTCCTTGACGGCTAGTTGGTGGCGACCCCGGCGGGGGGGGGCACACGGCGGTCCCCTCGAAGGTGCTCGGTCCGGCAGTCACCGCGTGGGCGCTCGACGTCGATCGCGACCCCACAGGGCCGGCGCGGTCCGCGGTGTCCGCGGTCGGCGATGCATCATCAATGAAGCGGCGTGACATGATCCGAGGGTGACCGAGAAAATGTGGATAACCACGCTTATCCATCGAATCGGTCGTAAACCGATACGAGACGGTGTCCTTACCGTTGTACGGCAAGGGAACGAGCGTCACAGTGACGAACACCGTGTGCGATGCCGATGCCGCGGAGGGTCGGTCGGCTGCGAGGCGTGCCGTGCCTGGCATCATCGATTATTCGCTCTGCATCCGAGATTCTTGGCGTGGCAATCTGATCCACCTACTTACAACCTGGCCCGGGTCGAACCGTCGCCGCGACGAGAGAACCGTTGGACCTCGTTGTGGATCACCCAACGCAACGACAACTCTCACCCTTTCCGTATCGGACGAGAACAGGGCTCCAGTCGTTTTCGCCGTAAACTAGCGCAATCTTTATTCTGTTGTGCCGCAGGGTATTCCCACGTCAGAGGCTCGTGTGTGGCTGAGGTGCGATGAGGGCCTTCATGATTTGGCCGGCGCGCAACTGGTCGAAGGCCGTGAGCGCATCGGGTAGCGGACTGACCACCGTGGTGAGGTCGGCGACCTTGACGCGCCCAGCGGCCAGGAGCTCGATCGCGCGGTCGAACTCGTCGGTGTAGATGTACGACCCCCGCACCGTAATCTCTTTGAGCACGATGGTTGCCGAGTCGAGGCCAGGCTCGGGCCCCGCCCCGACTACCACCAGAACGCCGCCGGGAGCAAGCATTTCCAACGCCGACGACGTAGCGGCGGCATTGCCCGAGCACTCCAGCACGACGTCCACCGGTGCACCGGAGTAGCCCTCCGCGGCGACGGCGACGGCGTGGGACTCCGCCGCGAACTGCGCTCGGTGCGGGGCCGGCTCCATCAGAAGAATCCGTGCGGGCGACTTGAGGTGGGCGATCCTGCAGGCGAGCTGACCGATCGGGCCGCCGCCCGTCACTAGCACTGTGCGCCCGGCGAGCTCACCGGCGAGTTCCACGGCACGCAGTGCGGTGGCCGTGGGTTCGACCCAGGCCGCCTCGAGGGTGCCCAGCTCGTTGGGGATGCGGCGTAGGTGTCCGGGGAAGGCGGCCATCAGCGGTGCCAGCGCTCCATCGGCTTGCAGGCCGAGCGCCGTCTCGTGCGTCGCTTGTCGGCAGAAATTCGGCCGGCCCGACCGGCAGTACGCGCAGGTGCCGTCGACGTTTCCGTTGGGATTGACCGCCACCCTCTGGCCGACGACCCATTGGGCGACGCCGTATCCCACCGCGGCGACCCGACCGGTGGACTCGTGGCCGAGGATGCAGTCGCCGTGGTACACCTGCGGCAGCTGGGAGGCGTGCAGGTCGCTACCGCAGATGCCACACAGGTCGACTTCGATCAGGACCTGGTCGGGCCGCAGGCTCGGGCGTGTCCGTTCCTGCAGTGCGATCCGTCCATCTGGGGTGAGCACCACGGCGGGCATCGTCATCGTCGTTCTCCTTGAACGCTGTTATGACGTAAAGGAATACATCCCGAAACGGCCCCAGGCGACGAACAGGGCGAGCACGAGCAACGCCGCGTTTATCGCGATCATCGGGACTTCTTTACGCCGGGCGTGCACCACTGAAGCGCCGACCATCGTCAGCACAAGCCCCACCGCAGCCAGTGGTACCAGGATGGGTGCCATATGCAGCGCCGCCGGAAGGATCAGCCCGATCGCACCGAGAATTTCAGCGGTTCCGATCAGCCGGATCGACGACGGGCTGAAGTCCTGCGCCCAACCCTGGCCAGACGTGACGAGTTTGTCCTTGGGTACAAACAGTTTCATAAGCCCAGAACCGGCGAATGCGACCGCCAGGACGACGGCGACAATCCACAGTGCGAGATTCATCCAGATCTCCTCATGGTCGTAATGGTTTAATTTGTTTGCGAATCAATGGAATTCATTGTTGAGCTGGGTGATGTCCTCGTCGGTCAACTGCAGATCGCCTACGGCGAGGTTCTCGGTGAGGTGGCCGCGACTGCGTGTCCCCGGAATCAGCAGCACGTTGGGCGCGACGGCAAGTAGCCACGCAAGGGCGATCTGTCCAGGGCCGGAATTGTGCGCAGCCGCGACTGCGGTGACCGCCGGGTTGGTGAGGATCGCGTCGCGCTGCGCTCGCGGAAATCCCAAGGGGCAAAACGGCACGAACGCGATGCCCTGTGCGCGACACTCGTCGAGAACGGGTTTGCTATCACGCGCCGCGAGATTGAAGAAGTTTTGTACGCAGACGATGTCGGTGACCTCGAGTGCACGCATCAGGTGGTTGTGACTGACATTGCTGATCCCGATCCCGCGGATGAGTCCCTCGTCCCGCGCGGTCATCAGCGCGCCGAGTTGGTCGACGAAGCGGGCGTCGGGCACGGCGTTATCCAGCACCCGCAGATTGACCGTGGTGAGTCGGTCGACCCTCAGCGTCGTGAGGTTCTCGTGAATCCCGGCCCGGAGTTGGTCCGGGTCGTCGTAGGGCAGCACGGCTCCGGTCTTGTCGCGGCGGGCCGCTACCTTACTTACCAACGCCAGGTCCTCGGGGTAGGGCCGAAGAGCTTCGCTGATCAGTTCGTTGACCACCCCGGGTCCGTAGTATTGCGCTGTGTCGATGTGATCAACACCGGCATCCACGGCGGCCCGCAGCACCGCGAGGGCTTCATTACGGTCTCGCGGAGGGCCGAAGACCCCGTCTCCGGCGAGCTGCATGGCGCCATACCCGATCCGCCAGACCGACTTGTCGGCGAGGCGATAGCGCGAGCGGACCGAGGCGTTCACCGCCGAGCCGAAGCCATCCACTCAGGCATGGATGGGCGCCACATCGAAGAAAACGCGATAGTTGTCGATCTTGCC
>DATARY010000151.1:0-2925 GCA_036263935.1 Mycobacterium sp. | reverse complement strand
CCGGTTGCGTGCGCGAGCGCCCGAGACCGAACGGCTTCGCCGCATGCATCCCGACAACCTGCGCGACCTGACCGAAGCCGGGGTCTTCCGGCTCGCGATGCCCACCGACGTCGGCGGCTATGAGGCGGGCGAGGACATCGTGGCCGAAGTGCTCGCGCAGATCGCGCGGGGCTGCCCCTCCACCGGCTGGATGTGCACGATCATGGTGATCTCCAATGCCATTCCAGCGCTTCTGGGCGATGACGCCGCGGACGAGATCTACGCGACGCCCGACTTGAGGATTACCACGACCATCGCGCCCACCGGCCAGGCGGTGCCCGTCGAGGGTGGCTATCGCGTCACCGGTCAGTGGACATGGAACACCGCTGGCGTACACGGCAATTGGTTCGCCGCCGCGTGCGTCGTGCCCGGCGATGAGGACGCGGGGCTACGCGTGATGCTGCTGCCCACCACCGAGGTGGAGCATCAGGACAACTGGCGCTCAGCCGGAATGGCAGGCACGGCAACGAACATCGCAGTTGTCAACGACGTGTTCGTCCCCGCGGTGCGCACCATCCTTGTCAAAGACCTTGCCGAGGGCCGCTATCCGACCCGACGCTACTCACATCTCCCCTACTTCAGCCGGCCCTTTGTGATGTACATCAACGCCGGGAGTGCACCCGCGCTGCTCGGAATGGCACGCGGAGCGATGGACTGCTTCATGCACACGCTGCCGACGCGCGGGGCCATCACCTACACCCCGTGGCCCAAGGCCGCCGAGGCCCCGTTGCTGCATCACCAACTGGCCAAGGCGCAGTACGACCTCGAGGCCGCCGAGATGTTCACGAGTCGGCTCAGCGCGCTGTATCACGGAGCCCTGCACAGGCCCCCGACGATCATGGAGCGGGTGCAGGCGCGTGCCTACATCGGCCACATCGCCAGCCTGTCCCGGGCCTGCGTCAACCAGCTTTTCGAGGCCAGCAGCGCGTCGCACACCCTGCTTACCGCCGACATCCAGCGGTACTTCCGCGACATCAACGTGCTGCATCAGCACGCGGCCATACAGCCCAACAGCGGCGACGAGGTTTACGGGCGTGTGCTGGCGGGGCTCGATCCCAACTCCGACATCGTCTGATCTCGGAGTCGTGGGAACACTGCTCGTCTGCTGATCGGGCACGGGCAGCTCATCACGAATGCGGGTCGATGAGGTCACGGAACCTCGCCGCGGGATAAACGGCGGCGCCCGCGCTTCGGACCCGATCAGACAAAGTGAGATCCGATGTCACCACAGTGATCTCGCGAGCGCGATCGGATGCCCTGACGAGCCGAACGATCTCATCGTCGGCTGAGTTTGCGGCGGCCTTGGGCGCGTGTCGTATCTCGATCACCGATGATTCGATCGGCGGTGACGTCGGCCGCTCGAACACCACTGTTACCTGGTGGCCTTGCGCCGAAGCCCAACGTTCGAGCTGATCCACCAGCCGAACCATCGCGCCGTGGCGGTTCTTCCACCAGCCGTCCGGGTGAGTACCGATCACGTTCATGGCGTCGACGATCCAGCGCATGTGCTATCCACCGGTCAGGAAATCTGCGAGCTGATCAGACGTCAGCGTCCACCCGTTGTGGAAACTGTCGAATTCCTCTGGAGGCACAAGGGAATGCTCGATGGACATCAGCGTCTCATCGTCGCCGAACGGCTCGAAGGCGACGTTGACAACGGTGACGGCCGTCGGGTCAACCCAATTCGAGTTGCTCCACGTGAAACGCAGAAGGTGCGGGCGGTCGATGGCCAGAAACCGTCCGGTGATCAGAACGCTGGCGCCCGAATCGTCGACATCGAACCGCACGGTCCCCCCGACGCGGGGTTCGACGGTGATCGCGACACATCTGGCCGGGCGTGGACACATCCACTCCTCCAACGACTCCGGATCGAGCCATTGGTCGAACACCACGTCTGGCGCGGCGGGCATCACGCGTTGCACGCGGACCGTCGACGCATCGTTCATCGGTTACGTCCCGTCCGGCGCAGCCGCGCCGACAGCGCGTCCGCGCGTGTCGACCAGAAGTCCGTCTGTTCGTTGATCCACTGCTGGGCCATCGTCAACCCGTCCGGACGCAGAGAAAGCCAGTGCTCGCGTCCGCGTACCTCGCGCTGCACGAGTCCGGCCGATTCCAGCACTCCGATGTGACGCGATACGCCTGCGAAAGTCATCGGCAGCGGCGCGGCCAGGTCGGTGATGCGGGCATCACCTTGGCGCAGCGTCTCCAGCAGCCAGCGGCGGGTCGGATCGGCGAGCGCGGCATACGCGCGATCCAACACCTGATCTTCAACCATCTTGTTGACTATAGCGGTCTGTCGTGATGTCCTGGTGGAGAGATATTCAACTGGAATGTTGAATGATAGGAACCGAAGGAGAGACGCATGGAGACACGCGTATCGACAGATCCGTGCCTGATCGCCCAGGCCTATCAGGAAACACGGAAACGAATCATCGCGCTGGCGGCAGACGATGCGGCATGGGGCGCCGCGGTCGCGGCATGTCCCGGGTGGACGGTTCGTGACGTGGTGGCCCATCTGGCGGCGGTAGCCGAGGACTGGGTGGGCGGGCGGCGGTCTGGGCCTCCTACGGACGAACAGACGGCAGCCCAGATCGCCCGGTTCGGCGGCCGTGATGTGACAGAGATCCTGGCGGCTTGGGCCGATTCCGCCGCACAGCTGGACCGCATGGCCGAAACCGCAGGCGTCGAACCCCCGCTCGGCGACATCGCCTGTCATGAGCACGACATCCGCGGTGCTCTCGGCAGGCCCGGGGCCCGGGATTCCTCGGCGGTCGGGTATTCCACCGACCGGCTACTCACCAACCTTCGGACGCCCGCGCCGCTGCGGGTGACGGTGGAGGACGCCGAGTACCACAGCGGACCCGAGCGCGGCACCGAAATACGGCT
>DATARY010000134.1:0-8582 GCA_036263935.1 Mycobacterium sp. | reverse complement strand
TGAGGAGCCGAAATGACCAGTACCGTCGACCGTCGCATCAACCTGAACCGGGTATCGCCCGAGGTCTATCAGGCGATGCTCGTCCTGACCGAAGCCGCCGCCAAGGACATCGACCCGGGTCTGGCCGAGCTGATCAAGGTCCGAGCGTCACAGATGAACCAATGCGCGTTCTGCCTCGACATGCATTCGCACGATGCCCGCAAGCGCGGGATCAGCGAGCAGAAACTGGCGCTATTGCCGGCGTGGGAGGAGGCCAAGGGCATGTTCACCGAGCAGGAGCAGGCCGCGCTGGCGTTGACAGAGGAGATGACCGATCTCACCCGCAGGCACGTCTCCGACGAGGTATATGCCCGCGCTGCCGATGCTTTCAGCGAGCGGGAGCTGGGCCAGGTCATCGCGATGGCGCTGGCCATCAACGCGTGGAACCGCATCGGCGTCACAACCCGACTGCCGTTGCCCAAGCGCTAAGGCCGACGTTCTACACCCAGTACGGCACGCGGGCCCGGTACTGGCGCATCGCGAACGCGGCGAAGACCCAGCCGATCGCCGTCAACACAAGCACCACCACCCAGTGCCGCAACGCCTGATCGGCGCCCAAGAGCGGAGCCCGCACGATGTCGAGATAGTGCAGCAGCGGGTTGAGTTCGACGATCTTGGCCCACGAACCGGCGCCCTGCTGTCTGAGGGTGGACTCGTTCCAGATGATCGGCGTCATGAAGAACAGCAGCTGCACCACGCTGAACAACAGCGGGCTGATGTCGCGGTAGCGGGTGGCCAGGATGCCAAAGCACAGCGCGACCCACACACAGTTGAGCACGATCAGGCCCAGCGCCGGGATGAATGCGAGGTCGGTCCAGTTCCACGGTTTGGGGTAGATGATCGCGATGATCACGTAGATGACGATGTTGTGCGCGAACAGGATCATCTGCCGCCACACCAACCGGTACACATGCACCGACAGCGGCGTCGGCAGCTGCTTGATCAAACCTTCGTTGGCGACGAACACGTCGGCGCCCTCGAGAATCGCGGCGTTGATGAGGTTCCAGACGATCAGGCCGAGCGTGATGTAGGGCAGATGCTCTTCGAGCGGCAGCTTGAACAGCTTCGAGTACAGCAGCCCCATCGCGACCGCCGTGGCGCCGGTCGCGATCGTGATCCAGAACGGCCCCAGCACCGAGCGGCGGTAGCGCTGCTTGATGTCCTGCCAGCCCAGGTGCAGCCACAGCTCACGCTTGCCGAACCCGGCGACGAGGTCGCCCCAGGCGCGCGTGAACGTCCTGGACTGTGCCGCCGCGTCGGTGAACGTCATCGGACGAATCTTTCGCGTTTACCCAAGCGCCGCAATCGAATCCACTCCATAAAGCCTTTACGATCGCGCCGGGTGATCAGGAAGTACCAGCCGAATCGAGCCCACTCCTGCGGGATGTACTTGCGCAGCCCGGGCTGGTTCTGCAGGTAACCACGGTTGCGGTAGGTGAAGTACCGCTTGGTCTCGTTGTCCGGGTATTGGGTGTGCATCCGCCCACCGAAGATCGGCTTGAACTCGTCGGAGCCCTGCGGGTGCAGGAAGACCGTGTCCAGGCAGGTACCGAATGGCAGCCCGGACCGCACCAGACGTCGGTGCACCTCAACTTCGTCGCCGCGCACGAACAGCCGAAGATCAGGCACGCCGATGGCTTCCACCGTGGAGGCGCGGAACAACGCCCCGTTGAACAAGGACGCGATGCCGAAAAGCAGGTCCTGGCCCGCCCCCTTGGTGCGCAGCTCGTCGACCCGGCGGCGCCAGACCAGACCCCGGCGCAGGGGGAAGGCCAGCAGTTTCGGGTCGGCTATGTCGCACACCATCGGCGACACGGCGGCCAGTGCGTGCCGTTCGGCGCAGGCGAACAATGTCGACAGCATCTCCGAATCGGCCGGCCGGCCGTCGTCGTCGCCGAGCCAGACCCAATCCGCGCCGAGCGCGAGCGCGTGCAGCATGCCCAGTGCGAATCCGCCCGCGCCGCCCAGGTTGCGCAGCGATCCCAGATAGGTCGACGGAATCGGTTGGCCGGCAACAAGATCACGAACCCGCGGATCATTGTCGTTATCGACGACCACTAGATGGTCCGGGCGGCGGGTCTGTGCCGTAAGCGCGTCCAGAGACTTTACGAGCTCGTCGGGCCGCCGATGCGTGACGACCACGGCGAACACCGCGTCAGTCATGTGGCACGGACTCTCGCCGGGTCTCCTCGAGTACCTCTCGGACATGGCGTGCGGCATCTACACCCTCGTAGGCACGTACCACGTCTTCGATGCCGCCCGTCGTTTTGATGGTGCCGTGGTCGATCCACATTGCGGTCTTGCACAGCCGGGCCAGGAACTCGTTGGAGTGGCTGGCGAACACCAGTATTCCGGATCGCTCGACCAGACCTTGAAGACGCGTCTGCGCTTTCCTCAAGAAATCGGAGTCCACCGCGCCGATGCCTTCGTCGAGAAGCAGGATCTCGGGGTCGATGCTGGTCACCACCCCCATCGCCAGCCGCACCCGCATGCCGGTGGAATACGTCCGCAGCGGCATCGACAGGTAGTCACCGAGCTCGGTGAACTCGGCGATCTCGTCGACCTTGGCCAGCATCTGCTTGCGGGTCTGCCCCAGGAACAATCCGCGGATGATGATGTTCTCGAACCCGGAAATCTCCGGGTCCATGCCAATCCCGAGGTCAAACACCGGGGCGACCCGTCCGGTCACCGAGGCGACTCCGCGGGTGGGCTCATAAATTCCGGACAGCAGGCGCAGCAGTGTCGACTTGCCCGCCCCGTTGTGCCCGACAAGCCCGACCCGGTCACCGAGCTCCAGCGACATCGTGACGTCCCGCAATGCCTCGATGACCACGACGTTGGACGCGTTGCGCCCGATCGCGCCGCCGGCCTTACCGAGAAAAGCCTTCTTCAACGAGCGCGTCTTTGCATCGAAGATGGGAAATTCCACCCACGCGTTGCGCGTCTCGATATGCGGGACCGGCATGCGAAGTCGTTGTTACAGGTACTGCCCGGTGCCCGGATGCGACGGCCCGCCCCGCTGCGGACCCGGCACGCTCATGCCGGGCGGCAGCGCGCCTTGGCGCATCTGCTCGAGCTGAGCGCGCGCGGCCATCTGCTGAGCGAACAGTGCCGTCTGGATGCCGTGAAACAGGCCCTCCAGCCAGCCGACCAGCTGTGCCTGCGCGATTCGCAGCTCGGCGTCCGACGGGACCGCGTCCTCGGTGAACGGGAGCGTGAGCCGCTCGAGTTCCTCTCGGAGCTCGGGCGCAAGCCCGTCTTCGAGCTCACGGATGCTGGTGCGGTGGATGTCGCGCAGCCGGTTGCGGCTCGCTTCGTCGAGCGGAGCCGCCCGCACCTCCTCCAGCAGCTGCTTGATCATGGTGCCGATCCGCATCACCTTCGCCGGCTGCTCAACGAGGTCGGTCAAGGACTTGCCGTCGGCATCCTCGTCGACGGGCATCCGTGTATCGCCGCCGATGATTTCGATGTTGTCGTCGTCGGAGTTCGTAGTCATTTCCCCTCTCCGCGCCACTCATAAATACGGGCCTGGCCGTTGTCGTAGATCTTCTCCCACGACCGCGACGTATCTAGCGACACTAGTCCGTCGGGCATGACGAACCCGCGGACCACTCGTGTGCTGGTGACTACGTAGCGGATGTTGAGCGCCTTGACCGCCTCGGCGATGCGCGGATCGTGGTCGGCGTCGTCGGCGTACGCCCAGATGATGAACCGGTGGTAGCCCGGCCCCTGCTGAACCGGATAGTCGTAATGGGTCCACAGCGGATGGAGTCCGGCCACGGCGTACATCCATGCGGTTCCATCGGTGTTGGCGTTGCCTATCAGGGTGTCCCGCGCGCCGGGCAGGGTGGCCAGGTATGCCCACGCGTCCAGGTCCTTCTGGTCGACGATCACCGAGTCGTACTTGTCGCCGAACAGGTACTTGTGCCGTGGGAAGTAATGCCACGCGGAGACGACACAGACGACGGCGAGGGCAGCCGCGGTCACACCATGCCACACCCGCGCACTGCCCCGATCGATCAGTCGTCGTGCGCCCGTGACGGCGGCCGACACCAGGGTGAAGAGCCCGATGCCCGCCGCAGCCGTCACGAGCATCGTCACCACCGCCGACAACCGGCGCGGGTCGCTATAGAACAGGTTGGCGAATCTGCCGGTGAGCCAGCCGATCGGGCCGCGGAACGGCGCTGACGAGTGCACTATCGCCGCCACCAACAAGAACCACACCGCCAGCGGCCACCAGATGCGCCGGACCAGCAGGATGATCGCGCCGACCGCGGCGAGGACGATCAGCGACCACTGGATCGGGAAGTCGTTGAGGTGGCGGGTGTGCTGCACAACCGCGTCGATCAGGGCGCGTTTCTTCCCCTCGTGCGTGACAAACGCGTGCCCGACGATGATCTCGGTCTGCTGCAGCACTCCGAGGAACTGTGGCAGCAGCAGCGCGACCGTGGGGACGGCGACGAACAGGAGCGTGACGAAGTCGGCGACCCGGCCGCGGATCGGATGCCACAGCGCATCGAACACCCACCAGGCGACGACGAACATCACCGTCACCACACCGCCGGTGATGTGCACGGAGAACACGCCCAGCAGCGCCAGCACCGCCAGCGGGACGCGGTCACGGTGCCGAATCGCCGATACGATCAGCACCATGGTCGGCACCGCAATGCCATAGGCGGCGAGGTTCGGTATCGACGCGGTGTCGAACTCGACGTACGGAATCGCGGTGAACGATGCCGACAGTGCCCCCGCGGTGGCGGCCGCTCCCGCCGTGCGCCACTCGTCGTGCCGGGTGCGCATAAGTTGCCAGGTCAGCGTCGCGGCGCTGACAGGGAACAGCCAGATCGACACCGCCAGGGAGCTGATCGTGTACGCGGTGGTCGGCGCGGCACCGGTGAGTTGGCTGAACACCGCCGCGAGGGCGTGAAACGTCGACGGGTAATACAGCGCCTCATGAGTTTCGACGTTGCGCAGCTCGCCCATGTGGGTCGGCGACGCCTGGCCGGTGTCGAGGATGAACCGAATCGTGTTGGCATGCCACACCGCGTCCCAGGTGCTCGGGATGGACTGCCAGTGGGGCATGCCGCGAACCGCCGCCAACCCGATCAGCACGGCGCCGAGCACAACGCCTGCGGCCACCACGAGCGCAGGTCCAGGCGAGATCGCCCGCGCTTCAGCATCGGCGTCGCGATATCGAGCGAGCACGATCCGCAAACAAAGCGCGATACCGGTAACCGCCACCAGAGCAAACAACGCCGTCAATGCGTTCCACGGGACGCCAAGTGCGCCAAACGGAACGATCGCCAGACCGACGACGCCGTAGGTCAATGCCGGCCCCACAGCGATTGCGGCAGGCCAGCTCAGCCGGCCCGTCCGCGCGATGATTGCCCCGGGGATCACTAGCAACGTCGATGCGATTAGCACTCCGAACCCCAAGCTCACTCGACTAGTATGGCTGCCCAGGTGACCCGGTCCGGCACGCACGGCATGGGTGCGACTGGGCATCCGCCAAAATCGTGTCGGTTTGTGGAATTCACAGACGCTCTAAGGTGGACTGGCATGGCATACGACGTCGCCCGGGTGCGCGGTTTGCATCCCTCTCTGGGCGATGGATGGGTGCACTTCGACGCGCAGAACGGCATGCTGTTGCCCGATTCCGTTGCGAGGGCCGTGTCCACCGCGTTCCGGGGGTCGATGCCCACCCCTACCGGACCGCATCCGTCGGCGCAACGGAGCGCCGCGGTGTTGGCCGCTGCCCGCCAGGCCATCGCCGACCTGGTCGACGCCGACCCGAGCGGCGTTGTGCTGGGGGCGGACCGCGCGGTGTTGCTGACGTCGCTGGCCGACGCGTCGTCGGCTCGGGTCGGCCTCGGCTACCAGGTTGTGGTCACCCGGCTCGACGACGAAGCGAACGTCGGGCCGTGGTTGCGTGCCGCGAATCGCTATGGCGCGAAAGTGAAATGGGCCGAGGTCGATATCGAAACCGGGGAGCTGCCGACCTGGCAATGGGAGGGTCTTGTCACCCGACCCACGCGACTGGTCGCGATCACGTCGGCCTCATCGACCCTGGGCACCGTCACCGACCTGCGCGCCGTCACCAAGCTGGCGCACGACATCGGTGGATTGGTGGTCGTCGACCACTCGGGCGCAGCGCCCTACCGTCTGATCGACATCGACGAAATCGAGGCGGATGTGGTGGCGGTGAACGCAATCGCCTGGGGCGGGCCGCCGATCGGCGCGCTGGTCTTCCGTGACCCGTCTGTCATCGACTCGTTCAGTTCAGTGTCGCTGAACCCGTACGCCACCGGGCCGGAGCGTCTGGAGATCGGCACGCATCAGTTCGGTCTGCTTGCCGGAATGGTGGCCAGCATCGAATACCTGGCCTCACTTGACGAGTCGGCGCGCGGTACGCTACGCGAAAGACTAGCTATATCAATGCATTCGGCGGCAACCTACATGAGTCGGTTGTTCGACTACCTGTTGATGTCGCTTCGCTCGCTGTCGGCGGTCATGGTGATTGGCCGGCCAGAGGTGCGAATTCCCGTGTTGAGCTTTGCCGTCCGTGACGTGCCCGCCGAACGTGTGGTGCAGCGGTTGGCGGACAACGGCATCCTGGCCATACCGAATATCAGCTCGCGCGTGCTCGATCTCATCGGCGTCAACGACATTGGCGGCGCGGTCACTGTCGGGCTTGCGCACTACACGACGGTGGCGGAAGTCGATCAGCTGGTGCGCGCTCTCGCGTCGCTGGGCTAGTCTTGTCGGCTCGGCCGACGTGCTAACCTCCATCGAGCTGACGCGCTAATCCGCTACGCGTAGAAGGATTTTCCCGGCTACCTCACCGGATGCCAGCAGTTCGTGCGCGGCTCGGGCCTGTTCAATGGGGAACTCTGCGCCGATGATCGGACGCACCCGACCGTCGGCGATCATCGGCCAGACATTTTCGACGACTTCGGTCACGATCTCACTCTTGCTGCCGCGGCCAGTGACCGGGCGAGACCGCAGCGCCGTGGCGATAACCCCGGCCCGCTTGCCAAGTAGCTTGCCGACGTTGAGTTCGGCCGTCACGCCACCCTGCATGCCGATGATGACGAGCCGGCCGTCTGCGGCCAACGTGTCGACGTTGCGGTCGAGGTAGGCCGCACCGATGATGTCGAGGATCACGTCGGCACCCGCTCCGTCGGATTCGGCTCGGACCCGTTGGACGAAGTCTTCGTCGCGGTAGCAGATGGTGATCTCGGCGCCCAGTTCGGCACACAGGTCCAACTTGTTCTGCGAGCCCGCCGTCACGGCCACCCGGGCGCCGAGTGCGCGCGCCACCTGGATGCCGTGGGTCCCGATGCCGCTCGCGCCGCCGTGGATGAGCAGGAGCTGTCCCGCTGACAGATGCGCCGTCATCACCAGGTTTGACCACACCGTGCACGCCACTTCGGGAAGTCCGGCGGCGTAATGCAGCGGCACACCGCCGGGGATGGGCATGACCTGACCGGCGGGGACGGCGACATATTCCGCGTAACCGCCGCCTGCCAGCAAAGCGCAGACTTGTTGCCCGACCGACCACTGTGTGACGCCGTCGCCGACAGTATCGATGGTCCCGGACACCTCGAGCCCCAGGACGTCGCTGGCCCCGGGGGGAGGCGGATACAGGCCGTCGGCCTGCAGCAGGTCGGCCCTGTTGACCCCTGCCGCGCTAACTTTTATGAGGACTTCCCCGGGTTGAGGTGCAACGTCCGGGACGTCTTGCCAGGTGAGCCGATCGGCGGCTTCGGCCACGATTGTGCGCATTCAACTAACGGTACTAGCCTGCAAAAACCGCCCGAGGTTCCTCCCCCAGCAATGCTTCTGTACTCTACTATGACGCAGATGGAGGGGATCATCGCCGGTCGTACCGCAAGTGATATGCCAGGCCTGGATATCGCCGAGCAGAGGTCGTGGCAAAACTTCCTCGACTCGGCCCTGCGGTTGTACGCGACCCTGAACCGGTCGCTGGTGGACACGCATCACCTGACACTCAATGATGTGCGCCTTCTCGACATACTCGAAAAGTCGCCGTCCGGGTCCGCACGCATGGGGGATCTGGCGGATGGGTTGATGTCGCTGCCCAGCCGGGTCACCCGTCAGATCCGCCGGCTGGAGTTGCAGGGCCTTGTGCGTCGCGGCGCCAGCCCGGACGACGGCAGGGGCGTGCTGGCAATGATCACTGAGGACGGCCGGACCGCGGTGCGTGAGGCGATGGTGACGTACGGCGAGGGGGTTCGTACACACTTCTTGGGCAGATTGTCGCGGCCGCAGATCGCCGCGATGGGGGAGAACTGCCGACGGATCAGCGTCGCGCTGAAGAGCGGGACCCCGCCCGCGAAGCTTGGGCGCGTCTAGTCGTCTCCTCTTCGCGCCGGCGCTCCTCGGCACCGTACTCTTGTCGGCGGTGGCGTGGCAGAGCGGCCTAATGCACTCGCCTTGAAAGCGAGAGACGGCTAAAACCGTCCGGGGGTTCAAATCCCTCCGCCACCGCGTGTTTCACCGTCGAAACTGCGGGCAGATCG
>DATARY010000135.1:0-7376 GCA_036263935.1 Mycobacterium sp. | reverse complement strand
GTCCGCGGCGACGGCAGCCACCAGAGCGGCGTCGCCGATCTCCAACGTGCCGATCCGGTGGCTGACCGCGATGGCCCGCACACCTTGGCAGCCCGCCGCGATCTCGGCGGCGACGTCCGCGAGAGTCTGCTCCGCCGAGGGGTGCGCGGAATACTCCAGCCGCGTCACGGTGCGGCCGCCGTCATGATCGCGGACGACGCCGGCGAACCCGACGACCGCTCCGGCAGCATGGTGGGCGACCAGGGTTTCGTGCTCGGCCAGTTCGATGGTGTGCTCGGTCAACTCCGCACGCAGCACGATCGTCATCGTGGGTGGTCCTTTCCGCGCAGCTGATCCAACGCGTGCTCAAGGACGTCGCCGAGAACCGCCAAGCCGTCCTTGACGCCGCCGGGCGAGCCTGGCAGGTTCACGATCAGCGTGCGGCCCTTGACCCCACACACGCCACGGGAGAGCACCGAGGTCGGTACCTGCGGCAGCCCCGAGCGGCGGATCGCGTCGGCCAAACCGGGGATTTGGTAGTCGAGCAGATCGGCGGTGGCCTCGGGTGTGGCGTCGGTCGGAGAAAGACCCGTACCGCCGGAAGTGATTATCACGTCGACGTTTTCGCCGATCGCGGCGATCAGCGCGCGGCCCACTTCGACCCCGTCGGCGACGACCACCGGCTCGGGCGCGGCGATGCCCCGCTGGTTGAGCCAGTCGACGACGATCGGTCCGCAGCGGTCCTCGTATACGCCGCCCGCCGCCCGGGTGGAGGCGATGACGACCCGCCCGGAGTGCGTCATCTGGTCCACGTTCCCGTCTTGCCGCCCTCTTTGCGCAGCACCCGGATGTCGTCGATGCAGGCGGCGGGGTCGACGGCCTTGATCATGTCGTAAATCGTCAGCGCGGCGACGCTCACCGCCGTCAACGCCTCCATCTCGACGCCGGTGCGGTCGGTGCTGCGCACCGTGGCGGTGATGCCGACGTGGGCTTCGCCGATCTCAAAGTCGATGTCGACACCGGTCAGCGCCAGCGGATGACACAGCGGGATCAGGTCGCTGGTGCGTTTGGCTGCCAGAATGCCGGCCACTCGCGCGGTGGCAAGGGCGTCGCCCTTGGGCAAGCCGCCCGACGCGATGAGGGCGACGACGTCCGCCCGGGTCAGCAGCGCGCCCGCGGCGACAGCAGTGCGATTGGTGACGTCCTTGGCGGTCACGTCGACCATGTGCGCCGCGCCCGACTCGTCTAGGTGCGACAGGCTGGCCCCGGCCGAGCCGGGCAGACCAGCCACCCCGGCCGAGCCGGGCAGAGAAGCCTCGGGCTCCTGAGACACTGTTACTTGTTGACGACCGTGATCGGGTGGACGTACGGGAGCTCGTCAGCAGGCTGCGGGAACTCGAGCTCACCGAATGGCGACAGCGCACCGGTGCGGTCAGTCGCCAGCTCGCTCACCGCGTGATCGTCGTCGCCGTCGAGCTCGGGCCAGCCCGGGTCGACGTATTGGTCCTTGCCGCCTTTGTTCTCAGCCACGCCCATATTGTGGCAGGCGCCGCGAGCAGTGGCGAGCCTGGGCGGCTGCTTTACGCTGGTCAGCAATGACCGAACAGACTCCTGGCGTCCCGCTGGGCGCCTGGTTGGCCGACCTTCCCGACGAGCGGCTCATCCGGCTGTTGGAGGTGCGGCCCGACCTCACCCAGCCGCCGCCCGGGACGATCGCCGCGCTGGCGGCCCGCGCCCAGGCCCGGCAGTCGGTCAAGGCCGCCACCGATGAGCTCGACTTTCTCCGGCTCACGGTGCTGGATGCGCTCCTGGTGCTGCACGCCGACACCACCGCCGTCCCGTTGGCCAAGCTGATCGCGCTGATCGGCGAGCGCTCCGACGAGGACACCGTCAACGCCGCGCTCGAGGATCTGCGCGAGCGCGCGCTGGTGTGGGGCGACTCCTCGATACGAGTGGCCGCGGAGGCCGCGGCCGGCCTGCCCTGGTATCCCGGCCAAGCCACCGTCGAAGGCGCCGACCACACTGCGGCGGAGATCGCTGCGCGGCTTGAGGCGCTGGACGCGGCACAGCTCGAACTGCTGCGCAAGCTGCTGGAGGGCTCGCCGATGGGCCGTACCCGCGACGCCTCTCCCGGCACGCCGCCCGACCGGCCGGTGCAACGGCTGCTGGCGGCGGGCCTGCTGCGCCAGGTGGACGCCGAAACCGTGATCCTGCCCCGCCCTGTCGGTCAGGTGATGCGCGGCGAGTTGCCGGGACCGGTGGAGCTGACCCGGCCCGATCCGGCGGTGTCGACGACGACCGTCGCCGACGTCGATGCGGTGGCCGCCGGCGCCGCGATCGACCTGTTGCGGGAGGTCGAGCTGGCGCTCGAGACCATGGGCGCTACACCGGTTCCCGAGCTGCGCAGCGGGGGATTGGGAGTGCGTGACGTCAAGCGACTGACCAAGCTCACCGGCATCGACGAGGGCCGCCTCGGCCTGATCTTGGAGATGTCGTCGGCGGCCGGCCTGATCGCGGTGGGAAAGCCGGAGCCCGATGCGCTCGACGGCTCCGGGCCGTACTGGGCGCCGACGGTGGCCGCGGACCGCTTCGTCGAATCACCGACCGCAGGCAAGTGGGGCCTGCTGGCATCGACGTGGCTGGACCTGCCGGGCAGACCCGGCCTGGTTGGCAGCCGCGGACCGGACGGCAAACCCTATGCGGCGCTGTCGGATTCGCTGTTCTCGACCGCGGCGCCGCTGGACCGCCGGTTGCTGCTCGAAGTTCTCGCCGACCTGCCCGCGGGCTCCGGGGTCGACGCCAATTCGGCGTCTCGCGCGATGATCTGGCGACGGCCACGCTGGGCGGTCCGGCTGCAGCCCGAACCGGTGGGCGATCTCCTGACCGAAGCGCACGCGCTGGGCCTGGTGGGCCGCGGCGCGCTTGCGTCCCCGACGCGGCGCCTGCTGGCCGGCGATTCGCCCGAAGATGTCGTCGCGGCGATGTCGAAGGTGCTCCCCGAACCCATCGAGCACTTCCTGCTGCAGGCAGACCTGACGATCATTGTCCCGGGCCCGCTGGAACGCGACCTGGCCGAACAGCTCGCCGCCGTGGCGACCGTCGAATCGGCGGGCGCGGCGATGGTGTACCGCATCAGCGAGGCCTCGATCCGGCGCGCACTGGACACAGGTCGCACCGCCAGTGAGTTGCACGCGCTGTTCAAGCGGCACTCCAAAACTCCTGTGCCGCAAGGGCTGACGTATCTGATCGACGACGTCGCCCGCCGGCACGGTCAGCTGCGGGTGGGCATGGCGCAGTCGTTTGTGCGGTGTGAGGACGCGGCTCTGCTGGCTCAGGCCGTCGCGGCGCCCGCAGCGGAACAGCTTGAGATGCGGCTGCTCGCTGCGACCGTCGCGGTGTCGCAGGCGCCGATCTCCGAGGTGCTCGCCGCGCTGCGCGACGCCGGATTCGCCCCGGCGGCCGAGGACGCGACCGGCACGATCGTCGACATCCGAGCCAGGGGCGCTAGGGTCTCCGCGCCGGCGCGCCGCCGCGTACACCGGCCCGTGACGACACCCACCAGCCAGACCCTGGCGGCGATCGTCGCGGTGCTGCGCAAGGTGGCGGCCACCCCATCCTCGAGCATGCGACTGGACCCGGCGGTGGCGATCTCAGAGCTGCAGTACGCCGCACACCACCAGACGTCGGTCGTGATCGGCTACGTCGACCCGGCCGGGGTGGCCACGCGGCGGGTGGTGGCACCGATCAACGTCCGCGGCGGCCAGCTCACGGCCTACGATCCGGCATCCGGCCGGGTTCGAGAGTTCGCCATCCACCGTGTCACCTCGGTGGTGTCGGCCGACTCGGGGTAACGACCCGGTTGCCCTTCAGGAAGTTCACAGGATCGTTGGTGAATATGTCACTGTGACAACGGTGTTGGCAGTCGCGGGCGCCCCGGCGTACCGGCAGGGTGTGTCATTGCTGCACGGTTGGCTGCCACCGACCGTGCAGGCCGTGGCCGCTGTGGCGCTGGTTGTGGCCATCGGTTGGCGGTCGCGGCGGTGGCGCCTAGTGTGGCTGCCGATAGCCGTCGCAGTTGGTGTGATCCTTGCGGCCTGGGCGCACTGGTACGTCGATTCGCAGGGCCTCGCCGGGGACCCTGCGCCGTCGGCGCTGTGGATATGGGTCGGCCTGACCGGACTTGCGCTGGCCGTCGCGGTGCTGGGTTGGCGCGGCAGCAGGTGGTGGCGCCGGTCGGTGTCGCTGCTGGCGGTGCCGCTGTGCCTCCTCAGCGCGGGTGTGGCGTTGAACCTGTGGGTGGGCTACTTCCGAACGGTTCAGGCCGCCTGGAATGAGGTGACCGCGGGCCCACTGACCGACCAGACCGATATGGACACGGTCACCGCGATGCGGCAGAACGGCGAAGTCCCCTCGCATGGAGCCCTCGTACCGGTGACCATTCCCGCCAGCGCATCGGGTTTCAAACACCGCACCGAGCTGGTTTACCTGCCGCCGGCATGGTTCGCCGGGAACCAGCCTCACCTGCCGACGGTGATGATGATTGCCGGCGAGTTCAACACGCCGTCGGACTGGCCGCGCACCGGAAACGCGATCGCCACCATCGACCGGTTCGCGGCGGCACACGGCGGGAATGCGCCGGTGTTCGTGTTCGTCGACGTCGGCGGGTCGTTCAACAACGACACCGAATGCGTCAACGGACCCCGCGGCAACGTGGCCGACCACCTCACCAAGGACGTCGTGCCGTACGTCGAGTCCACGTTCGGAGTGAGCAACCGGGCCGCCAACTGGGGCATTGTGGGCTGGTCGATGGGCGGCACGTGTGCCGTCGACCTGACAGTGATGCACCCGGAGTTGTTCAGCACTTTCGTCGACCTCGCCGGGGACATGGGACCCAGCGCCGGTACCAAGGATCAAACCATCGCCCGGGTGTTCGGCGGCGATGCCGCCGCATGGCTGACTTACGACCCGACCACGGTGATCACCAAACACGGCCCTTACCAGGGCGTCTCGGGGTGGTTCGGGATCTCGTCGGACGCCCCGGTTCAGCACCGCGGCGGCGGGCCCAATCCGAACGCGGTCGGCCTTGGCGGCCAGGACGCAGCCGGTAATCCCGGCGACCAGACCGACGCGGCGAATTCACTGTGCACGCTGGGCCGCGCCAACGGCATCACGTGTGCGGTCGTCACGACGCCGGGTAAACACGACTGGCCGTTCGCCGCCGACGTGTTCACCTCGTCCCTGCCGTGGCTGGCCGGCCAGATCGGCACACCGGGCGTCCCGACGGTCCCGCTACCCGGCGCGGGTGGGGGCCCGTCCCCGGCGTCGGAGCCCGCAGCCCACCGCTTAACGCCGGCTGTCGCCGTTGTCCGGATAATGGACGGGATGACCGAGGGCCCCCTGATCGTGCAGTCCGACAAGTCCGTGCTGCTCGAAGTCGACAATGAACAAGCGGGCGCCGCGCGCGCCGCGATCGCCCCGTTTGCCGAGCTGGAGCGGGCACCCGAACACGTCCACACCTACCGCATCACTCCGCTGGCGCTGTGGAACGCCCGCGCCGCGGGCCACGACGCCGAGCAGGTCGTCGACGCGCTGGTGTCCTTCTCGCGCTACGCGGTCCCGCAGCCGCTGCTGGTCGACATCGTCGACACCATGGCCCGCTACGGACGGCTGCAGCTGGTCAAGCATCCCGCGCACGGCCTGACGCTGGTCAGTTTCGACCGCGCGGTGCTCGAAGAGGTTCTTCGCAACAAGAAGATCGCGCCGATGCTGGGCGCCCGCATCGATGACGACACCGTCATGGTGCACAACAGCGAGCGCGGCCGGGTCAAGCAGATGCTGCTCAAGATCGGTTGGCCCGCTGAGGATCTGGCCGGCTATGTCGACGGCGAGAAGCACGCGATCAGCCTCCACCAGGACGGCTGGCACCTGCGCGACTACCAGGAGATGGCCGCCGACTCGTTCTGGGCGGGCGGCTCTGGCGTGGTGGTGTTGCCGTGCGGTGCGGGCAAGACCCTGGTGGGTGCGGCGGCAATGGCCAAGGCCGGCGCGACCACGCTGATCCTGGTCACCAACACCGTGGCAGGCCGGCAATGGAAGCGCGAGCTGGTCAACCGGACGTCGCTGACCGAGGACGAGATCGGCGAATACTCTGGGGAGAAAAAGGAGATCCGGCCGGTCACCATCGCCACATATCAGGTGATCACGCGGCGCACCAAGGGCGAATACCGGCACCTGGAGTTGTTCGACAGCCGCGACTGGGGCCTGATCATCTACGACGAGGTGCACCTGCTGCCGGCGCCGGTGTTCCGGATGACCGCGGATCTGCAGTCGCGGCGGCGCCTCGGGCTGACCGCGACGCTGATCCGCGAGGACGGCCGTGAAGGCGATGTGTTCTCGCTGATCGGGCCGAAGCGCTACGACGCGCCGTGGAAGGACATCGAGGCCCAGGGCTGGATTGCACCCGCCGAGTGTGTGGAGGTGCGGGTGACCATGACCGACAACGAGCGAATGCTTTACGCCACAGCCGAACCCGAGGAGCGCTACCGGCTCTGCTCGACGGTGCACAGCAAGATCGCGGTGGTGAAATCGATCCTGGACCGCCATCCCGGGGATCAGACGCTGGTGATCGGCGCCTACCTCGACCAGCTCGACGAACTCGGTGAGGAGCTGAACGCCCCGGTGATCCAGGGGTCGACCAAGACCGCCGAACGCGAGGCGCTGTTCGATGCGTTCCGCCGAGGTGAAGTCGGCACCCTGGTGGTGTCCAAGGTCGCCAACTTCTCTATCGATCTGCCGGAAGCCAATGTGGCGGTGCAGGTTTCGGGGACGTTCGGGTCACGCCAGGAAGAGGCGCAGCGCCTCGGCCGGCTGCTGCGCCCGAAGTCCGACGGCGGCGGCGCGATCTTCTACTCAGTGGTGTCTCGCGACAGCCTGGACGCCGAGTACGCCGCGCACCGGCAACGTTTCCTGGCCGAACAGGGCTACGGCTACGTGATCAGGGACGCCGACGACCTGCTGGGCCCGGCCATATAATGCAATGACTAGACATGCGGCCCAACGGCTTTCACGACGGTCAGCAGGACGGCCGAGTCTTCGAGGGCGTGCAGACCGTGCCGGGACTGCGGGATCACGATGTGGTCGCCGGGGGTGCCGTCCCAATGTACCTGCGCGTTGGTGACGCGGACTCTGCCGTGCAGCACCTCCAGCGTGGCTTCGCCGGGGCTTTCGTGTTCATCCAGCTCACTGCCCGCGGTCAGCGCGATCAGGGTCTGGCGCAGCGAATGCTCATGACCGCCGTACACGGTGTGCGCGCTGCGGCCGCTGCTGGCGCCCCGGGCTGCTTCGAGGTGCTCGCGCGCGAGCGCGGTGAGTGAAACCTTGTTCATCGTCGGTGTCCC
>DATARY010000032.1:0-11958 GCA_036263935.1 Mycobacterium sp. | reverse complement strand
CTCACCCGGCCGGCGGTGGAAGCCGGTGAGAGCCTCGGTTTTCTGCCGGGCACACTGAGCGAGAAGATCGACCCGTACCTGCGGCCGTTGTACGACGCGCTGCACGACATGATGGACCCGGAGCTGATCCCAAAGCTTATGAGCGCCGGAGTAATCGAGGTCGCGCCGCTGGGATATATGCGGGGTAGGGCACAGCCGTTGTTCACGAAAGTCCTGACCCCAAGTGGCTTCCGGCAAATCGGGGACCTTCAAGTTGGGGATTTCGTGATTGGCTCAGACGGAAGTTCGACCGAGATCTTGGGCGTCCATCCGCAGGGCTTCAAGGAGATCTATCGCGTCTACACCCAGGACGGTTCGTCGACGCTCGCTTCAGGTGACCACCTGTGGTCTGTATACACCCGGCACGACCGCCGGAGAGGGAAGCCGGCCCGTGTGCTCGAGACAAAGGAGCTGATCGGTAATCTGCGAGCGGCGCACTACCACCGCTATGAGTTGCCGCTGCTGAGTGCACCGGTGAGTTTCGAATCCAGGCCGGTGCCTCTGGATCCGTACGCCCTTGGTCTGCTTCTTGGCGATGGGTGTATCACGTGTTCGACGACACCGAGCTTCGCGACGAACGATCCTGAGCTCGCGGATGCGCTAGCACAACTCATTCCAGGGATCTCAGTGCGACGGAAGTCCGACGTGGACTATGTGCTAGGGCTGGCGGGTACAAAATCCAACACAAAGTTCGTCCCGGAGGATTACCTTTTCAATTCGCCCGACGTGCGGCTTGCGGTTCTACAGGGCCTTTTCGACACGGACGGTGGTCCGGTCACTCAGCAAGGGCGGACGTGCCGTATTCAATTCACGACGGCTTCTGACCGTGTGCGCGACGACGTGATGTTCCTTGTTCAATCGCTAGGCGGTGTCGTCTATCTACGCACCAGGATGGCGGAAGGGCGCAAGCCTGGATTCGCGGGCGGTCGAGAAGTGCACCACCGGTCGGACGCGCACATCCTCGACATCCGCTTGCCCGAGGGGGTTGTCCCATTCCGGCTTGCGCGCAAGATCGCGAAGTACGACGCCACGGCCGGCGGACGGCCGACGCGGTTCATAGACCGCATCGAGCGAGCCGGCACAGAGGAGGCAGTGTGCATCCAGGTCGCAGCCGTCGACTCGCTGTATGTCACGGAGGATTTCCTCCTCACCCACAACACGCTAAACGATGCGTTCATCATCCTCGATGAGGCGCAGAACACCACGGCTGAACAGATGAAGATGTTCCTGACGCGGTTGGGCTTCGGGTCGAAAGTCGTTGTCACCGGGGATATCACACAGGTGGACCTTCCCGGCGGCGCGCGGTCGGGCCTGCGCGCGGCGATGCAGATCCTCGACGGCATCGACGACATCCACTTCGCCGAACTCACCAGTGCCGACGTTGTCCGGCATCGGCTGGTCTCGGAGATCGTCGACGCGTACGCCAAATACGAAGAGCCCGCGCTGATGAACCGGGCCCAGCGGCGCGCCTCCGGAAGTCGCCCACGGCGGTAACGGGACAACGCCATGAGCATCGAGGTGTCCAACGAGTCGGGCATCGACGTTTCCGAAGAAGAACTGATCAGCGTCGCCCGGTTCGTCATCCGCAAAATGAAGGTGAATCCCGCGGCTGAACTGTCGATGGTGCTGCTCGACACCGCGGCGATGGCCGATCTGCACATGCGGTGGATGGATCTGCCCGGTCCCACCGACGTGATGAGCTTCCCGATGGATGAGCTCGAACCCGGCGGCAGGCCAGACGCGCCCGAGCCCGGTCCGTCGATGCTCGGCGACATCGCGCTGTGCCCGGAATTCGCCGCCGAGCAGGCCGCCGGGGCCGGACACACGCTGGGTCAAGAGCTTGCGCTTTTGACAGTGCACGGCGTGCTGCATCTACTCGGCTATGACCACGCCGAGCCGGACGAGGAAAAAGAGATGTTCGCCCTGCAGCGCCAACTGCTCGAGGAGTGGGTGGCCGACCAGGTCGAGGCGTATCACCAGGACCGCCAGTCCGAGAAGGACAGGCGGCTGCTGGACAAGTTCAGAAACTACGACGAACCGTGACCGGTCTCGGATCGCTGCTCGGCGCGATTGCGCTCATCTGCCTGGGTGGGCTCTTCGCGGCCATCGATGCCGCGATCAGCACGGTGTCGATTGCCAGGGTTGAAGAGCTCGTGCGCGACGAACGGCCAGGCGCAGTTCGGTTGGCCCACGTGGTCGCTGAGCGTCCGCGTTACATCAATCTCGTTGTGCTGCTGCGGATCGCCTGTGAGATCACCGCGACCGCGCTGCTGGTAGATTACCTGTACGAGCACCTTGGCCTGGACTGGGGCCTGGTCGCCGCCGCCGCGATCATGGTTGTGGTCAGCTTCGTGGTGATCGGCGTTGGACCCCGCACCATCGGCAGGCAGAACGCCTACGCCATCGCGCTGGGGGCGGCCATACCGCTGCAAGCGATTTCGGTGCTGCTGACCCCGATCAGCCGGCTGCTCGTGCTGATCGGCAACGCGTTGACGCCCGGTCGCGGGTTCCGCAACGGCCCGTTCGCCTCCGAGATCGAGCTGCGCGAGGTCGTCGACCTGGCCCAGCAGCGCGGCGTGGTGGCCGACGACGAACGCCGGATGATCCAGTCGGTATTCGAACTCGGCGACACCCCGGCGCGCGAGGTGATGGTGCCGCGCACAGAGATGGTGTGGATCGAGAGTGATAAAACGGCTGGTCAAGCGACGTCACTAGCGGTGCGCAGCGGGCATTCGCGCATTCCCGTGATCCGTGAGAACGTCGACGACATCGTCGGCGTTGTCTACCTGAAAGACCTTGTCCAGAAGACCTACTCATCGATGAACGGCGGGCGCGACACCAAGGTGTCCGAGGTGCTGCGCAAGGCGGTATTCGTGCCGGACTCCAAGCCGCTGGACGCGCTGCTGCGGGACATGCAACGCGACCGCGTCCACATGGTGCTGCTCGTCGACGAATACGGCGCGATCGCGGGCCTGGTCACGATCGAGGACGTGCTGGAGGAGATCGTCGGCGAAATCGCCGACGAGTACGACACCCACGAGGTCGCGCCCGTGGAGGCGTTGGGTGACAACCGTTATCGGGTGTCGGCGCGGCTGCCCATCGAGGACCTCGGCGAGCTGTACAGGATCGAGTTCGACGAGGATCTCGACGTCGACACGGTCGGCGGACTGGTGGCCCTTGAACTGGGCCGAGTGCCGCTGCCGGGCGCGGAGGTGACGTGGGATGGGCTGCGGCTGCGTGCCGAGGGCGGCCCGGATCACCGCGGCCGGGTCCGGATTGGCACGGTGTTGGTCAGCCCGACGGAACCCATCGCGAGTGGCACCGATGAGTGAGCTGGGCGCCGAAGACGCGAAGCTGGTGGTGCTGGCCCGTGGCGCGATGGGCCGGGCCGAGGCGGGCAGCGGTGCAGCGGTTCGTGACGCCGACGGCCGCACGTATGCCGGCGCACCCGTCACGCTGGACGTCCTGGCGCTGACGGCGCTACAGGCAGCGGTTGCTGCCGCAGTGTCCAGCGGCGCAACGGGTCTGGAGGCGGCGGTGCTGGTCGGCGGGTCGGCCGACGATGCGGGTATCGCTGCGGTACGCGAACTGTCCAGCGGCGCAACGATCATCGTGACCGACCGGGCAGGCAACGTGCAGTGAGCGAATTCCGTTCCGGCTTCGTCTGTTTCGTCGGCAGGCCCAACACAGGAAAGTCCACGCTGACCAATGCGCTTGTCGGCACCAAGGTGGCGATTACGTCCAGCCGACCGCAGACCACCCGCCACACGATCCGCGGCATTGTGCACCGCGAAGGGTTTCAAATCATCCTGATCGACACTCCGGGGTTGCACCGCCCGCGCACGCTGTTGGGGCAGCGGCTCAACGATCTGGTGAAGGACACCTATTCGGAGGTCGACGTCATCGGGCTGTGCATCCCGGCCGACGAGAAGATCGGGCCGGGGGACCGGTGGATCTACGAGCAGATCCGCACCATCGCGCCGGATACCACGTTGATGGCCGTCGTCACCAAGATCGATAAGGTGCCTAAGGACCGGGTAGCGGCCCAGCTGGTGGCGGTCAGTGAGCTGGTCGGGCCGGAGGTCGAGATCGTCCCGGTGTCGGCGACCACCGGCGAACAGCTCGACGTGCTGATCGACGTGCTGGCCGCGCAGCTGCCTCCCGGCCCGGCGTTCTACCCCGACGGCGAGCTGACCGATGAGCCCGAGGAACTACTGATGGCAGAGCTGATCCGGGAGGCCGCTCTCGAAGGGGTACGCGACGAGCTACCGCATTCGCTGGCCGTGGTCATCGAGGACGTGAATCGCCGCGACGGCAGGGATGACCTTATCGATGTGCACGCCAACCTCTACGTCGAACGCGACAGCCAGAAGGGAATCGTTATCGGCAAGGGCGGCGCCAGGCTGCGAGAAGTGGGAACCGCCGCGCGCACCCAGATCGAGAAGCTGCTCGGCACCAAGGTGTACCTGGATCTTCGCGTCAAGATCGCGAAAAACTGGCAGCGTGACCCCAAACAACTTGGGCGGCTAGGGTTCTGAGCGCTCGCGCGAAGAACAATCGAGCAGCGCTAGGCCGGTTGGCCGTACACGGCGACCACGACCGACCGATCCAGGCTGTTCGACGACCACACGCCCATCTGCGAGTTCGCGCAGTTCGACATGATCGCCATATAGTCCGGGCGGTAGAACCACTGATTCATGATCTCCACGCCGCTGATCGCCAGCGCGGGATTGATCGCGACGGTCTCGGCGACCGCGCCCCTGAACCCGGCGGCATTCGCGCGGTCCTGCACCGTCGATCCGTCCGAGCCGATGTCGCCGTCGAGCGCCCGGTCGTTGAGTACGTCGTTGGTGTGCCACTCGGCCGCCAGCTGCAGCTGCGGGTTGATCTTCACGTTGTTGGTGCAGCCGCGCTGGTGCTGGATGGTGTAGACGTTGGCGACCACCCCGTCGTTCAGCCGCTTGTTGTCGGCGTTGGCCGCCGGCATGCCGGCCACTGCTCCGCCCACCAGGGCCAACACGGGAAGCGCGCGAGCACAGCGGCGTGCGATATCGCGGACCGTCACCCCCGGGAGATTACGCGACCTCGTCATACCGGCTCCTCGGCACCGAGTTTCTCCGCCGCATCGGCCTTCACCACCTCGGGTTCGGGCGCCGTCGGAGTCTCGGTTTCTGTCCACCAGGGCTCAGGCTGCTGGATCACCCAGCCGTTGATCGCCTCGAGCTCGGCGGCGAGTGAAATGAGCAAGGGCTCGCTTTCGGCCGGGCCCATCAGCTGAACGCCGATCGGCAGCCCGTCGGACGTGAACCCGGCGGGCACGTTGATCGACGGCCAGCCGAGCAGGTTCCACGGCCACGTCACCGGGCACGCGCGAATCATCGCGCGATCGGTCGACAGTCCGCCGCGATTATCGAAATCGTGCACCTTTGGTGGCGGTTGCGCGGTCGTCGGGGCCAGCACCACGTCGACGAGATTGAAGATGTAGCCGATGCGCCGCTGGGATTTGGCCTCGCGGGCGCGGGCCTTGCGCAGCACGTTCTCCGACAGGAGCCACCCTGTTCGGACGTTCCCGACCGTGCGCCTGTCCAGCGTGACGTCGTGGCCAAGACGGTCGACCCAGTCCAGCAGCCCGGCGGTGGAGCGGGACAGAAAGCTCCACGACATGCACGGGTTGTAGTCCGGGTCGGCCGGCACGACCGTATGCCCGAGCTCCCCGAGCTGGTCTGCGACGGTCGCCATCGCGGCGCGGATCTCCGGGTGCAGTTTGGCCCGGAAGACGGTGAACGGAAATCTCGTGGAGAACGCGATCATCAGCGGGCCGGGCGCCTGCCCGATGTAGTCCGACACCCGCACCGGCGACGGCTTGTGGCGATCTCCGTCGACGTTTCCGGACGCGGCGTCGAGCACCAGTGCCGCGTCCGTCACAGTGCGGGCCAAGACACCGTTGACCGTGATGCCGTTGAACGCCTCGGGCAACGGCCAGGTGGAGATCCGGCCCCGCTGCGGCTTGAGCCCGACGAGGTGGGTCCACGCCGCCGGGATGCGAACGCTGCCCGCCCCGTCGGAACCGATGGCGGCGGCCACCAGCCCGGCCGCCACCGCTGCCGCGCTGCCGCCCGACGACCCGCCCGGTGTGTGCTCACGCGACCATGGGTTGCGGGTGTGGCCGAAACCCGGACCGCTGGTGAACGGCCATTGACCCAACTCGCACGTGTTGGTCTTGCCGACGATCACGGCACCGGCCCCGCGGAGCCGGCGCACGACTTCGGCGTCCGCGGCGGCCGGCGGCACGTAACCGTCGGTGCCGTACATGGTCGGTACGCCGGCGACGTCGACATCATCTTTGACCGCGATCGGGATGCCAAGCAGCGAAAGGTCTTCGCCCGCTGCACGTTTGCGATCCGCCTCATAGGCGTCGGCCAGCGCCTGTTCGGTGAACACGACCCGGAACGCGTTCAGCGTCGGCTGGCTCGCGATGATCGCATCGAGGGATCGCCGTACCAGTTCGACTGACGTTATGGTGCCGCTGGCAAGCTGGTAAAGCTGGTGGGTGAGGGTTGGAAACGTGGCACCGTATCGGACACCGCCGCGACAAGACTCGACCATCGGTAAGAAGAATATCGGCGCCGCGTTGCGGTTTCTGTCAGTTCGCGGTGGGAGAATGGGTCGATGCGGCTATACCGGGACCGAGCGGTGGTGCTGCGCCAGCACAAGCTCGGCGAGGCCGATCGGATCGTGACTCTGCTCACCCGTGACCACGGGTTGGTGCGCGCGGTGGCCAAGGGTGTGCGGCGCACCCGCAGCAAGTTCGGGGCGCGGCTGGAGCCGTTCGCGCACATCGACGTTCAGCTGCACCCCGGCCGGAATCTTGACATTGTGACCCAGGTGCAGGCCATCGACGCGTGGGCCAGCGACATCGTCAGCGACTACGGTCGCTACACCTGTGCGTGTGCAGTGCTAGAAACCGCTGAACGGCTGGCAGGAGAGGAGCGCGCCCCGGTGCCCGCGCTGCATCGGCTCACCGTCGCCGCATTGCGCGCCGTGGCCGACGGCGGCCGGCCCTGGGAACTCGTGCTGGACGCTTACCTGTTGCGCGCCATGGGAATCGCGGGGTGGGCGCCGGCGCTGACCCAATGTGCCCGGTGTGCCACACCCGGTCCGCACCGGGCGTTTCATATTGCGGCGGGCGGCAGTGTGTGCGTGCACTGCCGGCCATCCGGTTCGGTGACACCGCCGCAGGGCGTGCTGGACCTGATGGCCGCGCTGTACGACGGCGACTGGGAGCACGCGCAGGCGTCGTCGCCGGCGTACCGTAGCCAGGCCAGCGGGCTCGTCGCCGCGCATCTGCAATGGCACCTCGAGCGTCAGCTGCGGACCTTGCCGCTGGTCGAGCGCGTCTACCGGGTTGATCGCACGGTCGCCGCGGAACGCGCGGCGCTGTTCGGGCAGGATGTCAGCCATGGCGGTGAAGCGGGTGGGCAAGACCGAATGCCCCCAATTGCCTCCGGCTCCTGACGACTATCCGACCTTCCCCGACACATCGACCTGGCCTGTCGTCTTTCCCGACTTGCCGCCACGCAGCAACGGCAGGTTTGCCCGCCCGCCGCAGCACACGTCGAAGACCGCGGCGCCGCAGATCCCCGCCGACCAGATCCCCAACCATGTCGCCGTCGTGATGGACGGCAACGGGCGCTGGGCGACGCAGCGCGGATTGGGGCGCACCGAGGGTCACAAGATGGGCGAGGCGGTGCTCATCGACGTCACCTGTGGCGCCATCGAAATCGGCATCAAGCACCTGACGGTGTATGCGTTCTCCACCGAGAACTGGAAGCGCAGCACCGAGGAGGTTCGGTTTCTGATGGGCTTCAACCGCGAGGTGGTCCGCCGGCGCCGGGAGCACCTCAACGACATGGGCGTACGGATGCGGTGGGTCGGTTCTCGGCCCCGGATGTGGCGCAGCGTCATCAAGGAATTCGATATCGCCGAGCAGATGACGGTCGGTAATGACGTCATCACCATCAACTACTGCGTCAACTACGGCGGGCGCACCGAGATCGTCGAGGCGGCCCGATCGATCGCCGAGGAGGCCGTGGACGGCAAGCTGAACCCGGGCCGGCTGAACGAGGCCGGCTTCGCCAAGCATCTGCACCGCCCCGACATCCCCGACGTGGACCTGTTTATCCGGACGTCGGGGGAGCAGCGTGCGAGCAACTTCCTGCTATGGCAGGCGGCATACGCCGAATATTTATTTCAGGACAAGCTCTGGCCGGACTACGACCGTCGCGACCTGTGGGCAGCCTGCGAGGAGTATGTGAACCGCAATCGCCGCTTCGGCAGGGCGTGATGACCCTCCAGGAGCGACTCGTCACCGTCCTCGACGAAATCCTGCCCATTCAGGAAGAAGACGACGGGGCCGTCACCGTCCACCACGACGCGACGCTCGCCTCGCTGCGGGTGGTCACGATCGCCGAAGGCCTCGACATGGTATCGCTCACGCAGATCATCGCGTGGGATCTGCCGCTGGACAGCAAGCTTCGCGCGAAGGTCGCCAAGTCTGCCCACGACACCCTGCTGGGCACGGTGTCCCTCGTCGAGAAGAGCGCACCCGCCAAAGGCAACTCCAGGAAGACCGCGGATGTGCTGTTGCGCTACAACTTTCCCGCGTCGGGACTCGCCGACGATGCGTTGCGCACGCTGATCCTGATGGTGCTGGCCATCGGCGCCGATCTTCGCCGCGGGTTAGTTGCCTGACGACTGCTTGGTCGTGCAGTCCGCGCAGATGCCGAAGATCTCGATGGTGTGGCTGACGTCGGAAAACCCGTGCTCGCACGCGACTTCGGCGGCCCACGCCTCGACCTGGCCGCCTTGCACCTCGACGGTGGATCCGCACGCGCGGCACACCAGATGGTGATGGTGATGTGCTGAGCAGAGGCGGTACACCGACTCGCCGGAGTCGGTGCGCAGGGTGTCGACCAACCCGGCGGCCGCCATCTGCTGCAGGGTGCGGTACACGGTGGTCAGTCCTATGCCCTCGCCGCGCCGGCGGAGTTCGTCGTGCAGATCCTGAGCGGACCGGAAGTCGTCGAGCTTCTCCAGCAGGGCCGAGATCGCGGCGCGCTGCCGGGTTGCGCGCACCCCGGAGCCGTTCGGCCGGCGACCTCCCACTCCGGTGGCGGTCACTCGCCGCCCTCCGCCGCGTGGGTCACCGCTGCGAGCACAATCTCGGCGAGGTGGTGATCGACCAAGCGGTACATCACTTCCCGGCCCGATCGTTCGCCGGCCACCACGCCGGCGGCCTTTAGGATCCGGAGATGCTGACTGACCAGCGGCTGCGGCACCGCGAGCGCGTCGACGAGCTCGTGCACACACCGCGACGATTCGCGCAGCTGCAGCACGATGGCGATCCGCACCGGCGCGGCCAGCGCGCGCAGCAGATCACCGGCGGTGTCGAGGACGCCGCGGGGCGGCGGCTCGGTAACCGGTGCGCCGCCGTGGTCGTGCGTGTCCCCGGCTCGTTGTGCCGGCTCAGCCAGCGCGGGGTCTGTCAAAGTGGAAACGATTTTCATTATGGCCCAACCATACATGCACGATCGCGCATGTCAACGCCGCTGCCGCGGGCATCCGGTCGGCACGGTCAGCGCATTCACAGCACATAGGTGAGCTCCGACGCGCGGTGTGAGCTCAAACATGTTGGACACAGCGGGGTTTCGCGCCCTGGCAGACGGGTTAAGGGTTTGCTGAAGATGCTCTCGATGTTCGCGGGCATTTCGTTTCGCGTTGCTACGGTCCGGAAGCCGGTTTGCTTCGTCGTTCGGGAAAGGACTGCGTGATGCACATTTCCAAGTTCCGGCTGGTTATCGCCGGAATCGCCACGGCTGTCAGTTTCACCTTCCTCGGGGCTGGCACCGCGTATGCGGTCCAGCAGCACATGATCAACGCCAGAGACGACCTCAACAATGCGGCAGCTGAGCTGCAGCAAGCGCTGCCCGACAAGGGTGGCCACCGGGTCACCGCGATCAACCTGGTCAACCAGGCGATCGACCAGGTCAATCAGGGCATCCAGGTCGGCGCGCCATAGCCGAACGCCAATAGAACCGGCCCGCGGAGCCGGCGTTTTCAGCTGCGATGAACCGCGTCGTTACGCTGTTCACCCGTGGCGTCCATCATCGACACCGTCGTAAACCTGGCCAAGCGGCGTGGCCTTGTGTACCCGTCCGGCGAAATCTATGGCGGCACAAGGTCGGCGTGGGACTACGGGCCGCTTGGCGTGGAGCTGAAGGAGAACGTCAAGCGGCAGTGGTGGCGCTCGGTGGTCACCAGCCGCGACGACGTGGTCGGCCTGGACAGCTCGATCATCCTGCCCCGGGAGGTGTGGGTCGCTTCCGGCCACGTCGAGGTGTTCCACGACCCGCTGGTCGAGTCGCTGATCACGCACAAGCGGTACCGTGCAGACCATCTCATCGAGGCCTACGAAGCCAAACACGGGCATCCGCCGCCAAACGGGCTGGCCGACATCCGCGACCCGGAAACCGGTGAACCCGGACAGTGGACCGAACCGCGCGAATTCAACATGATGCTCAAGACCCACCTGGGCCCGATCGAGACGGACGAGGGGCTGCATTATCTGCGGCCCGAAACCGCGCAGGGCATCTTCGTCAACTTCGCCAACGTCGTCACCACATCGCGAAGGAAGCCGCCGTTCGGCATCGGCCAGATCGGCAAGAGCTTCCGCAACGAGATCACCCCGGGCAACTTCATCTTCCGGACCCGCGAGTTCGAGCAGATGGAGATGGAGTTCTTCGTCGAGCCGTCGACCGCGAAGGATTGGCATCAATACTGGATCGACGAGCGGCTGCAGTGGTATGTCGACCTCGGCATCGACCGCGACAACCTCCGGCTGTTCGAGCATCCCAAGGACAAGTTGTCGCACTACTCCGACCGCACGGTCGACATCGAGTACAGGTTCGGCTTCCAGGGCAACCCGTGGGGTGAGCTCGAAGGCGTCGCCAACCGCACCGACTTCGACTTGTCGACGCATTCCAAGCATTCCGGTGTGGATCTGTCGTTCTACGACCAGGCCACCGATACCCGTTATGTGCCATACGTGATCGAGCCGGCGGCGGGTCTCACTCGCTCGTTCATGGCGTTCCTGATCGACGCGTACGCCGAAGACGAGGCGCCCAACGCCAAAGGGGGTGTCGACAAGCGCACGGTGTTGCGGCTCGACCCGCGGCTGGCCCCGGTCAAGGCGGCGGTGCTCCCGCTGTCCCGGCACGCCGATCTGTCGCCGAAGGCCCGCGATCTCGCCGCGGAACTTCGCACGTGCTGGAACGTCGAGTTCGACGACGCCGGCGCGATCGGCCGGCGGTACCGCCGACAGGACGAGATCGGCACGCCTTTCTGTGTGACGGTCGACTTTGAGACGCTCGACGACAACGCCGTCACGATTCGGGAGCGCGACGACATGTCGCAGGAACGCGTCGCCATCGACGGCGTGTCCGACTATCTGGCGCCGCGGCTCAAGGGCTGCTAGAAGCGGCCGCCGCCCCCACCGCTCCAGCCACCCGACGATCCCGAGCCGCCGAAAGACGTTGAGCTCCAACCACCGCCGACGCCGCCACCCAGCCCGCCGCGCAGCGCTCCGGTCAAGATGTTGCCGATGATGATGCCGCCGATGACGGCACCCATGTTGGATCCGCCGGTGCCGCCGTAGCGTCCGGTGTACGCGTGTTGCGCAGCCCGGACATCGGCGTTGGCCATCACCTGCGCCAATTGCGATGCGGCCTGACTGATGCGCATGGTCGTCAATGTAGTGATCCGGTGCGGGCCTGACGTGCACACCGGCACGAACGGTCCTGGCAGACTGTGCGTCGGTGGCCGATATTGGTGATGCATACGACGAGTTCGACCGGCAGCGTC
>DATARY010000017.1:0-2400 GCA_036263935.1 Mycobacterium sp. | reverse complement strand
GCGGCAATGCGATCCGACCGCGTTCTACGAGGCGGTCCGCCGGATCGCCAGTGCCTGCGGTTCCACCGGATGGGTCAGTTCGATCGTGGGTGTGCACAACTGGCACCTCGCGCTGTTCGACCAGCAGGCCCAGGAGGAGGTGTGGGGTGACGATCCGACCGTGCGGGTTTCGTCGTCATACGCACCGATGGGTGCCGGCCAGGTGGTCGACGGGGGATATCTCGTCAACGGGTCGTGGAACTGGTCGTCGGGTTGCGACCACGCCACGTGGACCTTTGTCGGCGGTCCGGTCATCAAGGACGGTCGCCCGGTCGACTTCGGCAGTTTCCTGATCCCCCGCACCGAGTATCAGATCGACGACGTGTGGCACGTGGTTGGGTTGCGCGGCACCGGCAGCAATACGCTGGTGGTCAAGGACGTGTTCGTGCCGCGGCACCGGTTCCTGTCGTACAAGGCGATGAACGACCGCACCGCGGGCGGCCTGAAGACCAACACCGCCCCGGTGTACAAGATGCCTTGGGGCACAGTGCATCCGACCACGATCTCGGCGCCGATCGTCGGCATGGCCTACGGCGCCTACGAGGCGCACGTCGAGCACCAGGGCAAGCGGGTGCGTGCCGCGTTCGCCGGCGAGAAGGCCAAGGACGACCCCTTCGCCAAGGTCCGCATCGCCGAGGCGGCCAGCGACATCGACGCCGCATGGCGACAGCTGATCGGCAACGTCGGCGACGAGTACGCGCTGCTGAGGGCCGACAAGGAGATTCCGTTCGAGCTGCGTGCCCGGGCCCGTCGCGACCAGGTGCGTGCAACCGGCCGTGCGATCGCGTCGATCGACCGGCTTTTCGAGGCATCCGGTGCCACCGCGCTGGCCAATAGCGCTCCGATTCAACGGTTTTGGCGCGATGCGCACGCTGGCCGTGTGCACGCCGCCAACGATCCGGAACGCGCTTATCTGATCTTCGGTAACAACGAGTTCGGGCTGCCGCCCCAGGACACGATGGTCTGAGATGACTGCCGTCGAGGAGATCACCTTCGAATCCACCTCGCGCTACGCCCAGGTCCGCGAGGACATGCGGTTGCATTACCACGACGCCGGAGTCGGCAAGCATGAAACGGTGGTGCTGTTGCACGGCGGCGGCCCCGGCGCATCGAGCTGGTCGAACTTCGGGCGCAACATCGGTGTGCTCGCGGAGCACTTCCACGTGATGGCCGTCGACCAGCCCGGCTACGGGCACTCCGACAAGCACACCGAACACGAGCAGTACAACCGATATAGCGCCACCGCGCTGCTGAATCTGTTCGACCATCTCGGCCTGGAGCGGGCTGCGCTGGTGGGCAATTCGCTGGGCGGCGGCACCGCCGTGCGGTTCGCGTTGGACAACCCGGACCGCGCGGGTCGGCTGGTGTTGATGGGCCCTGGCGGGTTGAGTGTCAACCTGTTCGCGCCGGACCCGACCGAGGGCGTCAAGCTGCTTGGCAAGTTCTCGTACGAACCGACCCGGGAGAACCTCGAGGCGTTCCTGCGGATCATGGTCTATGACCAGAAGCTGATCACCCCGGAGCTGATCGATGAGCGCTTCGCGATCGCGAGCACGCCCGAGTCGCTGGCTGCCACCCGCGCGATGGGAAAGTCGTTCGCGGGCCCCGATTTCGAGCTCGGCATGATGTGGCGCGAGGTATACAAACTGCGTCAGCGGGTCCTGCTGATCTGGGGCCGCGAGGACCGGGTCAACCCGCTCGACGGTGCGCTGGTCGCGCTCAAGCAGATTCCGCGGGTACAGCTGCACGTCTTCGGGCAGTGCGGGCACTGGGCGCAGTTGGAGAAGTTCGACGAATTCAACAAGCTGACTGTTGATTTCCTAAAAGACGTTCCTGGGAATGGTGGGTCATGAGCATCCGGTCACTGGGCTATCTGCGCATTGAGGCAACCGACGTCGGCGCGTGGCGCGAGTACGGCCTGAAGGTGCTGGGCATGGTCGAGGGCAAGGGGCTAACCGAAGGTGCGTTGTACCTGCGGATGGACGAGTTCCCCGCCCGGCTGGTGATCGTGGCGGGCGAGAGCGACCGGCTGCTGGAGTCGGGCTGGGAATGCGCCAATGCCGAAGAGCTGCAGGAGATTCGCAACCGCCTCGACCTCGATGGCACCCCCTACAAGGAGGCAACTGCGGCCGAACTGGCTGACCGCCGTGTCGACGAGATGATCCGATTCCAGGATCCGTCGGGTAACTGCCTCGAGGTCTTTCACGGAGCGGCGCTGGAGCATCGCCGCGTGATCAGCCCGTACGGGCACCGGTTCGTCACCGAACAGCAGGGTCTGGGCCACGTGGTGCTGACCACCCGGGATGATGTGGAGTCGTTGCACTTCTACCGTGATGTCCTCGGATTCAAGCTGCGCGATTC
>DATARY010000014.1:0-20441 GCA_036263935.1 Mycobacterium sp. | reverse complement strand
GAGCGGATCGTGTACATTCGTACGCTGGTCACCGGCAAGTCGTCGAGCGCCAGCCGGGCTATTGATACCGAGTCGAACCTGGGTCAGTACCTGTAACGGACGGTCGAGGTCGCGTCGGGGTCGACGAGTTCGAAAACCGGTGTGCCCGTGGCGGCCTTCTGGAAGCTGGTCATCAGCCAGTAGTGCGGCCCGTTAAGCAGCGCCGCGGCCGCGTCGCTCTCGGCGGCGATGGCCTGCGGGTCCAACTTCGACTACAACTCGCCGTAACGTTTTGCGAACACCATTTCCGGGTGGGCGTCGCCGCCGGCCGGTTGACGGCGTGTTGATGCCGAACCAGGTTCCAGCGCAAGGCGGTTGGGACCCGCCCAGGGCTGTCGGGCACGGCCGCCGGTCAGCGCGCCGACACGGCAGCGCGGTACCGGTTTCGGGCGGTCAATGTCAGCCTGAGGTCGTTGATCAGCGGGTCGAAAAACCGGGCGCGGTATTCCGCGTCGCTGACGGTCCCCGCGCTGACGTACATGAACGTCAGCGCTCCGAGGAAAAGGGTGATCTGAATCAACGCATCCGGCACTGGGATCGTCATGCCGAGGACGGTGCCGTCACTGCGGCCGTTGCGCGTCCATGCGGCCAGCAGGTCGGGGGACAGCAGGATCAAGCCCAGGATCAAGAACAGCAGAGCGGTCATCGCGGCGATTATCAGGATCTGGCTGAGTTGGGATGCGGCGACCACGAACAGAACATTCAGCCGCTCGGGACGGCTTAGCGCTCGGACGTCGGCCGGGTCCGGCATCGTCTCGAACGGTGTGCCCGCCAGCTGTGCGGAGCGGTCGGCGACCGGGTCGCCGGCATCCATGATCGGCCGGACACGATCGGCTGTGACCGACACCACGAACACCGCCGCGATCACGGCCAGGAACAGCAGCGCCAACCATAAACGCGGATGCGAGATCGTTGCCGCCATCAGCCACACCGGGGAGTTGAAGAACACCAGAAACGTCAACAACAGCATCGGCAGCGCGCGAGTCGCCAGCGATCCCACAGCGGCAAGGTTTGACATCGTCATCTGCACGGCCCAGCCCGCGATCGAGCCGGCGCCGAAAGCGGTCAGCGCCAGGATCGCAGCGATCACGATGGCTTCGAAGACGAGGTCCACCAAAACCCGGGGGCTGGGGCCGCCGAGGACGCCACCGGCGATCGCGATAGTTACCGCCACGGTCGCCGCGACACTTCGGCCGCGCAACGTGGAAATGCGCGAAACCAACCAGCCGACCGTCGCCGCGACGGGCAGCACAAGGACGATCAGCGCGAGGACGAACCATTCGCTGCGGGTCGGCTCGCCCTCGATGTTGATCGTGTGCTTGCCGCTGATGAGGACGACGAGAGTCGAGTTGGCCATGAACACCGCAAATGCCGTCAGAACCGGCGCCGATCGCGGCCATAGCCGCCGAACAAGCGCTCCGGGCCTGAGTACCGCGGGCAGACCGCGGTCGAGGAACCAGGCGTCGGCGGCACGCCGTTGCGACACGTCAATCATGGACAGTCCGCCGGTCGGGCGCGGGGGTCAGCTGGATCGCGGCCCGCCACAGCAATAGCCCGGTCTGCACGCCGATCGCGATCGACATCATCGAGATCAACGTCGCGGTGAACACCGCGGTGCTGTGGGTGCCCAGGAGTTGGGTCACGCCCATGAAGCCGAGGGAGCCCGGCACCAGGAGCCAGAAGCCCGGCAGGACCAGCGAAACGGTCGGCGGCGTGTTCGGGCGGTGCGATATGGCCAGCGCGCAGACGATCAGCGTCAGCCCGCCGCCGAACCCGCTGGCGTAGCTGCCCAGCACGGCGTTGCCCAGCCATTGGCCGGCGTAGGTGGTGAACAGCATCAGCATCATCCACGGCAGAAACCTGGGCGGCGGTCCGAAATACAGCGTGGCGCCCAGCCCGTAGATCGCCACGCCGATCACCGGCGCCCACGCGCCCAGTCGATTGAACTCGGTGGTGACCAGGTCGGTGTCGGCAATTCCCGCGACCTGGGCGGCGATCAATATGCCGAACGCCAACTGCGCGATCTGCATGAAACCGGCGACCAGACGGCTGGCGCCGGACACCACGTGGTTCGTTGCCAACTCGATGACCGCGAGCGTGATCGCGGCGCCGGGCAGGAACGTGGCCAACGGTGCGGCCAGCGCGCGCAGGCTGTCGGCGCCGACGTGCCAGCGGTTGTTGAACCTGAACACGACGAATGCGACCAGAAAGGCGCACACCGTGGGTAGCAGGTAGCCGATCGCCTCGATGCGTCGGCCCAGCACGCCCAGCAGTCCCACCACCAGACCCAAAATCGCCGCACCGAGCAGGCTCCACGGCGTCGGCTGCAGGATCAGCGCGAGCCCTGCGCTCTGTAAGCCGTAGCCGAGAACGGTGACCCAGACCGGAAATCGCCTGGGTTGCTTAAGGATTCGGTCCAGTTCCGCCATGCCGTCATCGGGATCGATCGCCCCGCTCGGTGCGCGTGCCACTAATTTGGCCAATGGGAAGGATTGGTCGTAGCGCAGATCCAGATCGGGGTCGGCGATGTAAAGGCCTTGGCCGGTCGGGCTGCCGACCTGAATGTAGTTCGGCAATGCGAGGAACTGGTTGTCCAGCCCGTAGGCGCGCGACGTCGCCGCCATCGTCTCGCGGACCATGGTGACGGGGTAATTGGCGGCGGCCATCGCAGCGCCGAGCGCGGCGACGAACCGGTTTGCGGCCGCGGCACGCAACTCCTGCTGGGATGGCACGGTCGCAGGCTACTGCCCAGCGTCCCCTACGCTTGAGAACATGCAGCGAATTATCGGAACCGAGGTCGAGTACGGCATTTCGTCGCCGTCCGATCCGACCGCGAATCCGATACTGACCTCAACGCAGGCGGTGCTGGCCTATGCGGCGGCCGCCGGCATCCAGCGGGCGAAACGCACCCGGTGGGACTACGAGGTGGAATCGCCGCTGCGCGACGCGCGGGGGTTCGATCTCAGCCGTTCGGCAGGCCCGCCGCCGGTGGTAGACGCCGACGAGGTCGGTGCGGCCAACATGATCCTCACCAACGGCGCCCGGCTGTATGTCGACCACGCACACCCGGAGTACTCCGCGCCGGAGTGCACGGACCCGCTGGACGCGGTGATCTGGGACAAAGCCGGCGAGCGGGTGATGGAGGCCGCCGCACGCCATGTGGCCAGCGTTCCCGGGGCGGCCAAGCTGCAGCTTTACAAGAACAACGTGGACGGCAAGGGCGCGTCCTACGGGTCGCACGAGAACTACCTCATGTCGCGCCAGACACCATTTTCGGCGGTCATCGCGGGATTGACCCCGTTCCTGGTGTCCCGGCAGGTGATCACCGGCTCGGGCCGGGTCGGCATCGGGCCGTCGGGCGACGAACCCGGCTTCCAACTGTCCCAGCGCGCCGACTACATCGAGGTCGAGGTCGGGCTGGAGACCACGCTCAAGCGCGGCATCATCAACACCCGCGATGAGCCACATGCCGACGCCGACAAGTACCGCCGGCTGCACGTCATCATCGGCGATGCCAACCTGGCCGAGACGTCGACCTATCTCAAGCTGGGCGCGACATCGCTGGTGCTCGACCTCATCGAAGAGGGCATGGATCTCACCGACCTGGCGCTGGCCCGGCCGGTGCACGCCGAGCATGTGATCAGCCGGGATCCGTCGCTGCGCGTCACGGTCGCGCTGGCCGACGGCCGAGAACTGACCGGCCTTGCGCTGCAACGCATCTACTTGGATCGGGTGGCCAAGCTGGTGGATAGCCGCGATCCGGATCCGCGTGCCGCCGATATCGTCCAAACCTGGGCCAACGTGCTCGATCTGCTCGAGCGCGATCCCATGGACTGCGCCGAACTGCTGGACTGGCCGGCGAAGCTGCGGCTGCTCGAAGGATTCCGCCACCGGGAGAACCTGAGCTGGTCGGCGCCGCGCCTGCACCTGGTCGACCTGCAGTACTCCGACGTGCGGCTGGACAAGGGCCTGTACAACCGGCTGGTGGCCCGTGGCTCGATGAAGCGACTGGTCACCGAGCAGCAGGTGATCGACGCCGTCGACAACCCACCGACGGACACCCGTGCGTACTTCCGCGGCGAATGCCTGCGCCGCTTCGGCGCAGACATCGCGGCCGCCAGCTGGGACTCGGTGATCTTCGATCTGGGCGGCGATTCGCTCGTGCGGATTCCAACTCTGGAGCCGCTGCGCGGCAGCAAAGCCCACGTCGGGGCCCTACTGGACTCGGTGGACAGCGCCGCCGAACTGGTCGAACAGCTGACCACCTAGGCGCGCTATCGCGGGCAATTCGGGCGGCGACCGGTAATGTGGAGTCACCGGCGGGCGGCTGTGAGCCCGCCGAACACATACGCAGGAGGCAGCGATGGCTCAGGAGCAGACCAAGCGTGGCGGTGGTGGCGGCGAGGACGACGACCTCACCAGCAGCACGGCCGCCGGGCAGGAGCGTCGCGAGAAGCTGACCGAGGAGACCGACGACCTGCTGGACGAGATCGACGACGTCCTCGAGGAGAACGCCGAGGACTTCGTGCGCGCTTATGTCCAGAAGGGTGGCCAGTGACCTGGCCGCATCGCGAGCAGCTGGCCTTTTCCTCACCCCTACCCGGAGCACCCTCCGTCGCTGTCGATCTGTCGTCCTTTTCTGACCTACTCCGCCGCCAGGCGCCCGAACTCCTGCCCGTGAGCCGGACAGGCGGCGCACCCGAGGGCGCAGGCGCGCTGCCGCACGGCACCACGATCGTTGCGCTGAAGTACCCCGGCGGCGTCGTGATGGCCGGCGATCGCCGCGCCACCCAGGGCAGCATGATCGCCAGCCGCGATGTGAAGAAGGTGTACGTCACCGACGAGTACACCGCGACCGGCATCGCGGGCACCGCGGCGATCGCGGTGGAGTTCGCGCGGCTCTACGCGGTCGAGCTGGAGCACTACGAAAAACTCGAGGGCGTTGCGCTGACGTTCGCGGGCAAGGTGAACCGGTTGGCCACGATGGTGCGGGGAAATCTGGGTGCGGCCCTGCAGGGCTTCGTCGCGTTGCCGCTGCTGGCCGGCTTCGACCTCGACGACCCCGACCCCCAGGCCGCCGGGCGCATCGTGTCGTTCGACGCCGCGGGCGGTTGGAACGTCGAGGAAGAGGGCTACCAGGCGGTGGGCTCCGGCTCGATCTTCGCGAAGTCGTCGGTGAAGAAGCTGTATTCGGGGGTGGTCGATGCGGAATCGGGGTTGCGGGTAGCCATCGAGGCGCTGTACGACGCCGCCGACGACGACTCCGCAACCGGCGGACCGGATCTGGTTCGACGCATCTTCCCGACGGCGGTGGTGATCGGCGCCGAGGGAGCCGAGGAAGTACCGGAGCCGCGGGTCGCCGAGCTGTGCCGCGAGATCATCGAAAGCCGTTCTCGGGCTGACACATTCGGTCCTGACGCGGAAGCGCACCGAGGTGAGAATTCGTGAGCTTTCCGTACTTCATCTCGCCCGAACAGGCGATGCGGGAGCGGTCGGAGCTCGCGCGCAAGGGCATCGCGCGGGGTCGCAGCCTGATTGCGCTCGCCTACGCCGACGGCGTGGTGTTCGTGGCCGAGAACCCGTCGCGGTCGCTGCAGAAGATCAGCGAGCTCTACGACCGGGTGGGCTTTGCCGCAGCGGGTCGATTCAACGAGTTCGACAACCTGCGCCGCGGCGGGATCCAGTGGGCCGACACCAAGGGCTATGCGTACGACCGCCGCGATGTCACCGGACGGCAGCTCGCCTACGTGTACGCCCAGACGCTCGGCACGATCTTCACCGAACAAGCCAAGCCGTACGAGGTGGAGCTGTGCGTGGCGGAGGTAGCGCACTACGGGGAGACCAAACCGCCCGAGCTGTTCCGGATCACGTACGACGGGTCGATCGCCGACGAGCCGCACTTCGTGGTGATGGGCGGCACCACCGACCCGATCATCGCGAAGCTCAACGAGTCCTACGAGGAGAACGCCGGCCTGTCCGCCGCGGTCAAGATCGCGATCGATGCGCTCAAGGCGGCCGGGAACGGCGGCTCGGAGCCCCGCATCCTGGGACCGTCGACGCTGGAGGTGGCGATCCTCGACGTGAACCGGCCCAAGCGTGCATTCCGCCGGATGGTCGGTTCTGCGCTCGAAGCGCTGCTGCCGGAACAGGAGTCGGCACCGGAGTAGGGTTCGGCATCGTGCCACAGCTGATGAACCGCCAGATCCTGCTGCGCCGCCGCCCGACAGGACTTGTCCAGCCCGGTGACACCGAGCTCGTCACCTCACCCGCGCCAGAACCCGCCGCGGGAGAGGCGCTGCTGCGCAACACCTATGTGGGGATGGACGCCGCCGTGCGTACCTGGCTGGACGGGCAGCCGGGCTACCTTCCGCCGGTGGAGCTGGGCGATGTCATTCGGGCGGCCGGCATCGGCGAGGTCGTCGCATCGCGCTGCGAGGCCTACACGATCGGGGACGTGGTCACCACGCTCGCGGGGTTTCAGGAGTACCAGATCATCCGTGACGACGTGTTCAGCACGCCCATCCCCGGGGGGAACAAGGTCGACCAGCTGGCGGTGATGTCGGTGTACGGCCCGACCGGCGCCACCGCCTACTTCGGGATGACCGACATCGGCCAGCCCAAGGCGGGGGAGACGGTGGTGGTTTCGGCGGCCGCGGGCGCCACCGGTTCGGTGGCCGGGCAGATCGCGAAGATCGCCGGCGCACGGGTGGTGGGTATCGCGGGTGGGCCGCAGAAGTGCAAAGCGGTGGTCGGTGAGTTCGGGTTCGACGCGTGCATCGACTACAAGGAAGCCGACCTGGCGGCCGCGCTCAAGGAGCATTGCCCCCGTGGCATCGACGTTTACTTCGACAATGTCGGCGGCGCGATCCTCAACGCGGTGTTGGGCCGGTTGGCCCCCAACGCGCGAGTCGTGCTGTGCGGCGTTATCTCCAGCTACCTGAGCGGCGAGCATCCCGGCCCCGCCAACTATGTCAACCTTCTGGCCAGGACCGCTCTCATGCGGGGCTTCAACGCGCTCGACCAATGGGGCCGCTATGAAGAGGCGTTCGCCGCGCTGCGCCGGTGGGACCACGACGGGCTGCTCGTGCATCGCGAGACCGTCTTGGAAGGCATCGAGTCGTGCGTTGATGCCCTCAACGGGCTGTTCACCGGTGCCAACATCGGCAAGATGCTGGTGAAGGTCGGCGAACCGACGACGGCCTGAGGCGTTTACGCCGATGCCGGTCGGGCGCGGATGAGGACCAGCTCCGCGAACTGATCCGGACACTCCAGCGGCGTGAAGTGTCCGGCGCCGCTGGCGATGTGCACTGTGACTTCGATGAAATAGTGCTCGAGCCGATCGGCCCACTCGGGTTGGAAGAGCGGATCATGCTGGGGCCAGAGCACATCCGTGGGTGCGCGAATCTTGATGGCGCGGTCGGGTGGCAGTTCGGTGAGGGACTGCGCAAGCATGCCTGCGCCCGCGCGGTACCAGGCGATGGAAGCGGTGAACGCGCCGGGTAAAGCGTAGTCGGCGACCAGACGGTCCAGATCATCTTCGGGAACAGTGAAATTCGGGCCGCACCAATGAGTCCAGAAGTGCCTCAGATACTCTCGGACGGCATCGGCGTTGCCGTCGATCAGCTGACCGGCCAGCGGAAGCTGGTGGAACGCTTGATACCAGAACTCGCTCTGCGCCTGCGCGGTCAGCACGCGGTCGCCCGCACCCGGAAGCGGGGGCGACAGCACGAGTGCCTGAACGAGATCGGGATGCATCCTCGCCACGCTCTGAGCGACGCGGCTCCCGACGTCATAGCCGGCCAGCACCACCTCTCCCAGTCCGAGTTCCCTGATCAGACCCACCACGCTGCTGGCTTGAGCGGTGGCGCTGTAGAAGTGGCGCACCGCGACCGCGTGCTTGTCCGAGCCGCCGAAGCCGCGCAGATCGGGGACGATGACGTCCGCGGCGCCGCCGAGTAACGGGACCACGCTGCGGTAGTCGTGGCGGTTGCCCGGCCATCCGTGCAGCAGCACGACGGGCGGCGCGCCCTTTCGTCCGAATCGGTCAAAGGCGAGACGAAACCCGTCCACCGGCGCGCTGCGCGACCACATGGCCCTATTCTGGCGATTTCTCACCCGGCTTTGTGCAGGGTTTCCGAATCACCGGTGATCACAGCCAGAGCCGGGGCACCGTCCGCGAAGGCGCTCAGGCGGCCGCACCGCGTAATTCGTTGGAATCTAGTGTCGACCAACGCAATTCGGCGATCAATCGGCAGCTTGCACGGCCGGGACAGGTCAACGTCGACGGTCCGCCGCGCTGAAGTTATCCACAGGCTTCGAAGGATAGCGCCGCGGGATGCGCTCTGAACCGAGGAGGCGCGTTGAGCTGGCGCTCGCGCCCGGGGCACGGGCGGGAGGTCGCGTTCACCGGCATCCGGAAGGGGCGTCGAGCCAGATGGTGATGCCGTGCGTCGTCACCCCGTCGCGCCGGCCGTTGCGGTCGTGCGCCGACCTTGACGGACGACCCAATCACTGTGAACCGCGACGTCCGGCGCGGCTTGCGCGCCCGAGAGCGCGGGCAACCAGTAGTCTCGATGAGGTGCAGCGACGAATCATGGGCATCGAGACCGAATTCGGTGTCACCTGCACGTTCCACGGCCATCGCCGGCTGAGCCCCGACGAGGTCGCTCGTTACCTATTCCGGCGGGTGGTGTCGTGGGGCCGCAGTTCGAACGTTTTCCTGCGCAACGGCGCGCGGTTGTACCTTGACGTGGGTTCACACCCCGAGTACGCCACCGCCGAGTGCGACAGCCTCACGCAGCTGGTCACCCACGACCGTGCAGGTGAGCGGGTCCTCGAGGACCTGCTGATCGACGCCGAGCAGCGGCTGGCCGACGAGGGTATCGGCGGCGACATCTACCTGTTCAAGAACAACACCGACTCGGCGGGCAACTCCTACGGATGCCACGAGAACTACCTGATCGTCCGCGCAGGCGAGTTCTCCCGGATCTCCGACGTGCTGCTCCCGTTTCTCGTCACCCGCCAGCTTATCTGCGGCGCGGGCAAAGTGCTGCAGACCCCGAAGGCCGCGACGTTCTGCCTCAGCCAGCGCGCGGAGCACATCTGGGAAGGGGTGTCGTCGGCGACCACCCGGTCACGGCCGATCATCAACACCCGCGACGAGCCGCACGCCGACGCCGAGAAGTATCGGCGGCTACACGTGATCGTCGGCGATTCCAACATGTGCGAGTCGACGACGATGCTCAAGGTGGGCACCGCGTCGCTGGTGCTGGAGATGATCGAGTCCGGCGTCGCGTTCCGCGACTTCTCGCTGGACAACCCGATCCGCGCGATCCGCGAGGTCAGCCACGACCTGACCGGCAGGCGCCCGGTGCGGCTGGCGGGCGGCAGGCAGGCTAGCGCGCTCGACATCCAGCGCGAGTACTACGCCCGCGCCGTCGAGTACCTGCAGACCCGCGAACCCAACTCGCAGATCGGGCAGGTCGTCGACCTGTGGGGCCGCCAGCTCGACGCGGTCGAGAGCCAGGACTTCGCCAAGGTCGACACCGAGATCGACTGGGTGATCAAGCGCAAGCTGTTCCAGCGCTACCAGGACCGCTACAACATGGAGCTGTCCGACCCCAAGATCAGCCAGTTGGATCTGGCCTACCACGACATCAAGCGCGGCCGGGGCGTGTTCGACTTGCTGCAGCGCAAGGGTCTGGCCGCGCGGGTGACCACCGACGAGGAGATCGAGGACGCGGTCAACACCCCGCCGCAGACCACGCGGGCCAAACTGCGTGGCGAGTTCATCAGCGCCGCACAGGAAGCCGGCCGCGACTTCACCGTTGACTGGGTTCACCTCAAGCTGAACGACCAGGCTCAGCGCACCGTGCTGTGCAAGGACCCGTTCCGTTCGGTTGACGAGCGGGTTAAGCGGCTGATCGCCAGCATGTGAGGCTTTAAGCTAAGGCAGGTGGCAATCTCCAAAGTCGAGCGGTTGATGAACCTCGTCATCGCGCTGCTGTCCACCCGCGCCTTCATCACGGCCGAGCGGATCCGCGAAACGGTCTACGGCTATTCGGACAGCGCGACCGACGAAGCGTTCTCCCGCATGTTCGAGCGCGATAAGAACGAGCTGCGGGACCTGGGCATACCGCTGGAGACCGGCCGGGTGTCGCAGTTCGACCCGACCGAGGGCTATCGCATCAACCGGGATGCGTACGCCCTGCCGGCCGTGGAGCTCACCGCCGATGAGGCCGCCGCGGTGGCGGTGGCCACACAGCTGTGGGAGTCGCCGGAGCTCATCACCGCCACCCAGAGCGCGGTGCTGAAGCTGCGCGCGGCGGGCGTGGACGTGGACGCCACCGACGCCGGTGTCGCGATCCCGTCCACTGCGGCGCTGCCCGATGTGCGCGGCTCCGAGGAGGTCCTGGGAATCCTGTTGTCTGCCATCGATTCTGGACAGGCTGTTCAGTTCCCCCACCGGCCGATGCGTAGCGAGCCGTACACCACGCGGACCGTGGAGCCGTGGGGCGTTGTCACCCAACGGGGCCGCTGGTATCTCGTCGGCCACGACCGGGACCGCAATGCCACCCGCACTTTCCGGCTGTCTCGCATCGGGCCCGAGGTGACCGCGATCGGCCCGCTCGGTGCGGTGACGAGGCCCGACGGCCTCGATCTGCGCGAAATCGTCAACCATGCGGTGGCAGAGTGGCCCGCCGGAGGGCGAGCCACGGTCTGGGTCGCAGACGGCCGCGCCACCGCGCTGCGCCGGCAGGCCACCGTGGTGGGTGCGCGGGCATTGGGTGACCGTGCGGGCCAGGAGATCACGCTCGACATCGGCGTGCCCGACCGGCTCGCGCGCGAGATCGCGAGCTACGGCGCGGACGCGGTGGCGCTGGAACCGCAGTCGCTGCGCGACGACGTGCTGGCCCGGCTGCGGGCGCACGCGGGCCAGACGGACGAGGTGAGAACGTGACTTGCGAGCGAGCAGCGAAGGCGGATCGCGCATGACGACCGAGCGAGCAGCGAAGGCGGATCGCGGATGACGACCGTGTCGACGCGGCTGGTGCGGCTGTTGAACATGGTGCCGTACTTTGTGGCCAACCCGAAGATCACCTACGCCGAGGCGGCGTCCGACCTCGGGGTCAGCGTCAAGCAGCTGCAAGACGATCTCAACCAGCTGTGGATGTGCGGCTTGCCGGGCTACGGGCCCGGCGACCTGATCGACTTCGAATTCTCCGGTGACACGATCGAGGTCACGTTCTCGGCCGGTATCGATCATCCGCTCCGGCTGACATCACCGGAGGCGACCGGCGTCCTGGTGGCGCTGCGCGCGCTGGTCGACGTGCCGGGCATGGTCGACCCGGAGGCCGCGCGCAGTGCGATCGCCAAGATCGAGTCGGCCGCGGGCAGCGCGAGTCACGCCATCGAGAGCGCGGTGGCTGCTGTCGACGCGCCCGCCCCGGTGGAAAGCCACGCCGCCGCGGCCGTGCGGGCGGCGGTGCGGAATCGCCGCGCGCTCATGATCGACTACTACTCGGCCTCTCATGATGTGTTGTCCAGCAGGGTCGTTGACCCGATCCGGGTGGTGTTGGTGGCCGACAACAGCTACCTGGAGGCGTGGTGCCGGTCGGCAGAGGGGGTGCGGCTGTTTCGGTTCGACCGGATCGTCGACGCGAGGGTGCTCGACGAGCCGTCGGCGCCGCCGCAGCCCGCGGTGCGGGCAGGTCCCGACACGTCGCTGTTCGACGCCGACCCATCGTTGCCCTCGGCGAAACTGGCCATCGACCGCTCGGCGTCATGGATGTTCGACTACTACCCGTTGCGGGTCATCCGCGAGTTGCCCGACGGCGCCTGTGAGGCCGCGATGACATACGCGTCCGACGAGTGGATGGCCCGGTTCGTGCTGGGCTTCGGCGCGGCGGTGCGGGTGCTGGAACCGGAGGCGCTGGCCCAGCAGGTGCGAGACGCGGCCACCGCGGCGCTCAGTGCTTACGGGGTCGACAGGTAGACTCGGGCCAGACGTCTGGAGGTGACCAAATTGGGTGGTCTACAACCCTGGCACTGGATAATCGTTATCGCGATATTCGTGCTGCTCTTCGGCGCGAAGAAGCTCCCGGAGGCGGCGCGCTCGCTCGGCAAGTCGATGCGGATCTTCAAGTCCGAGATCAAGGAGATGCAGTCCGACTCCAAGCCTGAGGCGGCCGCACCGCCGGCCACCCCGATCGCCTCGGAGCGGGCCGACACCCCCGCCCCGGCGCCACCCTCCGATGTCGCCGGCCAGGCGGCCCCGGCGGCCGAGCCGTCAGACAACCGCCCGGCCTGACCCGCGTCGACCGTGGACCGCGGCGTGACGCCGCGTGTCTGGGCCGCGTCTGAAACCAAGCCCGTGCAGACCCCCGGATTCTTCAAGAAGCTCGATCCCCGGCGACGCCGGTCGCGGGTCAACCCGGACGGCACCATGTCGCTGGTCGAGCACCTGCAGGAACTGCGCGCACGGCTTCTGATCGCGGTGGCCGCGGTGGTGTTGACAACGGTCGTCGGCTTCTTCTGGTACACCCACAGCGTCCTGGGCTTCCACAGCCTCGGCGAATGGCTTCGCGGCCCGTACTGCTCGCTGCCCGCGTCCGCGCGCGCCACGATTGCGCCCAACGGGGAGTGCCGGCTGCTGGCCACCGCACCGTTCGACCAGTTCATGCTGCGGCTCAAGGTCGCGCTGACCGCAGGCACCATCCTTGCCTGTCCGGTCTGGCTCTATCAGCTGTGGGCCTTCATCACCCCCGGGCTGTACAAAAAGGAGCGCCGCTTTGCGATGGCGTTCGTCGGCGTCGGCGCGGTGCTGTTCGTCACCGGGGCCGTGCTCGCCTACATCGTGCTGGCGAAGGCGTTGCGCTTCCTGCTCACCGTCGGCAGCGACGTGCAGGTCACCGCGCTGAACGGCGAGCAGTATTTCGGGTTCCTGCTCAATCTGCTGCTGGTGTTCGGCATCAGTTTCGAGTTCCCGCTGCTGATCATCATGCTCAACCTCGTCGGAGTGCTGACCTACGAACGCCTGCGCACGTGGCGGCGTGGCCTGATCTTCGGGCTGTTCGTCTTCGCGGCGTTCGCCACGCCGGGATCGGACCCCTTCTCGATGCTCGCGCTGGCGCTGGCGTTGTCCCTGCTGCTCGAGATCGCGATCCAGGTCACCCGGGTTAATGACAGGCGCAAGGCCCGCCGCGCGCGGCTCGGTGACGTACCCGACGAACAGGCGGCACCGATCGGCGACGCCGAAACGATCGAGCCGCCAACCGCCGTGTCGACGGCGGCTCGGCCCATAGTCGATGACGACGCCACCTAGCGGCCAACTGGCCGGCTTCGCGGCGCAGCTGCCGTTTTCGCTGGATGACTTTCAGCAACGCGCTTGCCAGGCCCTGGAGAGCGGGCACGGTGTGCTGGTGTGCGCGCCGACCGGTGCGGGTAAGACCGTCGTCGGTGAGTTCGCCGTTCATCTCGCATTGGCCGCGGGCCGAAAGTGCTTCTACACCACCCCGATCAAGGCGTTGAGCAACCAGAAACACAACGACCTTGTGCACAGGTACGGACCGGCGAAGATCGGTCTGCTCACCGGGGACCAGTCCATCAACGGCGATGCCGATGTGGTGGTGATGACAACCGAAGTGCTGCGCAACATGCTCTACGCGGATTCGCCTGCGCTGCACGGGCTTTCCTATGTCGTCATGGACGAGGTGCACTTCCTGGCCGACCGGATGCGCGGTGCGGTGTGGGAGGAAGTGATCCTGCACCTGCCCGACGACGTGCGTCTTGTCAGCCTGTCGGCGACGGTGAGCAACGCCGAGGAGTTCGGTGGCTGGATCCAGACGGTGCGCGGCGACACCACCGTCGTGGTCGACGAGCATCGACCGGTTCCGTTGTGGCAGCACGTGATGGTGGGCAGGCGGTTGTTCGACCTGTTCGACTCCCGCGCCTCGGGGGCCGCCAAGTCCGGGCGTGAGCTGCTCGTCGATCCCGAGTTGCTGCGCCACATCGCCCACCGGCGCGAGGCGGACCGGCTGGCCGACTGGCCGCCGCGTGGCCGGGGGCGAGGACGCCCCAGCATCTATCGCCCGCCGAGTCGGCCCGACGTGATCAGCATGCTTGACCGCGAAGGGCTGCTGCCTGCCATCACGTTCGTGTTCTCTCGGGCAGGCTGTGATGCCGCTGTCAAGCAGTGCCTGCGGTCGTCACTGAGGTTGACCACCGACGAGGAGCGAGCACGTATCGCCGAGGTGGTTGACCGACGGTGTGCCGACCTCGCGGAGGCCGACCTGATCGTGCTGGACTACCACGAATGGCGTGAGGGGCTGCTGCGGGGGCTGGCCGCCCACCACGCCGGAATGTTGCCGATCTTCCGCCACACCGTCGAGGAGTTGTTCACCGCGGGATTGGTGAAGGCCGTGTTCGCAACGGAGACATTGGCGTTGGGGATCAACATGCCCGCGCGAACGGTGGTGCTTGAGCGGTTGGTCAAGTTCAACGGCGAGCAGCACATGCCGTTGACGCCGGGGGAGTACACGCAGCTGACGGGCCGTGCCGGCAGGCGCGGCATCGACGTGGAAGGCCACGCGGTGGTGCTGTGGCATCCCGACATCGACCCGGCCGAGGTTGCCGGCCTCGCATCCACCCGAACCTTCCCGCTGCGCAGTTCCTTTGCGCCGTCGTACAACATGACCATCAACTTGGTGCACCAGATGGGGCCGACGCAGGCGCACAAACTGTTGGAGCAGTCGTTTGCGCAATACCAGGCCGACCGGTCGGTAGTGGGATTGGTGCGAGCCATCGAGCGCGGGGAGCGCATCCTCGACGAGATAGCCGGCGAACTGGGTGGTCGTGAGGCGGCCATCCTCGACTATGTGCGGTTGCGGATGCAGATCTCCGAACGCGAACGGGCCCAGTCCCGTGCGTCGCGGCTGCAGCGGCGCAAGGCAGCCAATGACGCGCTGGCCGCGCTGCGCCGCGGCGAGATCATCACCATCATCCACGGTCGCCGCGGCGGGCTGGCCGTGGTCCTCGAGCCTGCGCGCGATAGCGAAGACCCGCGACCGCTGGTGCTGACCGAGCACCGATGGGCGGGCCGAATTTCGTCGGCCGACTATTCCGGGGCGTCCGATCCGGTGGGATCGATGCCGCTGCCCAAGCGGGTCGAGCACCGCAATCCGCGGGTCCGGCGCGATCTTTCGTCGGCGTTGCGATCGGCGGCGGCCGGCCTGGACATCCCGTCGGCCGCCGGCAAGCGCAGCGGCCCGCCCGCAGAGCGTGATGTCGATCCCGAATTGGCGTCGCTGCGTGAGCAATTGCGCCGCCATCCCGCCCACGGTCTGCCCGAGCGAGAGGACAAGGCGCGGCTGGCCGAGCGTTACCTGCGCATCGAACGCGACAACGAACAGATCCGGCATAAGGTCGCCGCGGCGACCAACTCGCTGGCGCGGACGTTTGACCGAATCGTCGTGCTGCTTACCGAACGCGGGTTCATCAAGGATGGCCCGGACGGTCCCGGCAACCCGAAGGTCACCGACGATGGCCGGCTGTTGGCCCGGATCTACAGCGAGAGCGACTTGTTGGTCGCCGAATGCCTCCGCGGCGGTGTCTGGGAGGGTTTGGACGCCGCCGAACTGGCGGCGGTGTTGTCCGCGGTGCTCTACGAGTCGCGCGGCGATGCGCCGGGAGCGCCCGACGGAGTCGACATACCTACCGGCAGGCTGCGGCGCGCCTTGAACCAGACCCGCAGGCTATGGATCGAGCTGCGCGCCGACGAGCAGCGTCACCGCATCACCGCCAGCCGCGAGCCCGAGGACGGCTTCGTCCCGGCCATCTACCGCTGGGCCACCACCGGCGACCTGAGCAGCGCACTCGCAGCGTCGGACTCGGCAGGCGCGGGATCGCCGCTGTCCGCCGGCGATTTCGTGCGGTGGTGTCGTCAAGTCCTCGATCTGCTTGACCAGGTCCGGATGGCCGCGCCAACGCCTGCGATGCGGGCCACCGCGAAACGCGCCATCGACGGCATTCGGCGCGGCGTCGTTGCTGTTGATGCGGGGTAGGGTGTTGGCCAGCACGATCGTCGAGCAAGGAGAGAGATGAGCGGACCGCAGGGATCTGATCCGACGCAGCCGTCGCCCGGTCAGCAACCGGAGTCCGGCCAGGACCAGCCGTCAAGCGAGCCGTCGGCCAACCAGCCGTGGCAGCCGCCTACCTCCGGTGCCGAACAGCCGACCACCGCCCCACCCGCCTGGCAGCCCCCGGCCTACGATCCGCAGCACCAGCAATATCCGCAGTACCAGCAGCCGTCGGCACCGGCCTACCAGCCGCCGCAGCAGTACCAACCGCCGCACCAGTATCCGCCGACCGAGCAGTTCGGCCAGCAGCCGACCGAGTACGCCCCGCCCTCATACCCGGGCGCCGGTCAATATGGGCAGCCCGGCCAGTACGGGCAACAGGCCCCGCCCTACGGCCAGCAGCCTGGCCAGTACGGTCCGCAGCAACCGGGTCAGTACGGCCAGTACGGCGCCTACACTCCGCCCGGCGCCGAGGAGGGCTCGAAGCGCTCGCTCGCCGTCATCGGCGGCGTGATCGGCGTACTCGCCGCGGTCATCGTGGCCGTTGTGCTGGTGCTGGGCTTTTGGAAGCCCGGATTCTTCGTCACCAACAAGCTGGACGTCAACGCCGCGCAGACCGGTGTGCAGCAGATCCTGACCGACCAAACCAACGGTTACGGCGCCAAGAACGTCAAGGACGTCAAGTGCAACAACGGCCAGAACCCCAGTGTGAAAAAGGGTGACACCTTCAACTGCGAGGTCAGCATCGATGGCACCAAGCGTCAGGTGACCGTGACCTTCCAGGACGACAAGGGCACCTATGAGGTGGGCAGGCCCAAGTAGCCGCTAGCCCGGTAGCCCGTCGAGCGCCTTCTGCAGCCGGCCGATCGACGACGTCACGCCGTACTGTTCGGCGAGCTCGACGACCTTGCGCGGGTGTTCGGCGGCCAGCGGCAGGGTGTCCGATGGTGTGGAGAAATTGACGTCGGCGTCGGTCGCGACGGCGACGACCGGGCCTGCGGACTCGATGTAGTCGGTGGCCGCCAGCAGCTTGGTCCGATACGCCTTGGACATCTTCGACTTGGGGTCGTGCGCGGCGGCCAGGATGCGCTCCAGCGAGCCGTGCTGCGCCAGCAGGGTGGCCGCCGTCTTCTCGCCGACACCGGGGACGCCGGGCAGGCCGTCGGACGGATCACCCCGCAGCAGCGCCAATTCGGCGTAGGCCGGTCCGGCGCGGCCGACGGGCACGCCGTAGGTCTCGGCGACCTCGGCGGGACCGTACTTCGTCGCCTTGGCCAATCCGCGGCCCAGGTAGAGCACGCGGACGGGAACCGGTTCGTCGCGCACCAGCTGCAGCAGATCGCGGTCGCCGCTGACCACGACCACCGGGTCGCGACGCTCTCGGTAGGCCAGCGTGGCGAGAACGTCGTCGGCCTCACATTCGGGTGCTCCCGCCGTTGGAATGCCGAACGCGTCCAAGATCTCCAGAATCACGTCGATCTGCGGCGTGAGGTCGTCGGGCACCTCTTCGATGTCGGGTCCGTCGGGCTGGACCTCCTCGACGCGGTGGGCCTTGTACGACGGGACGAGGTCAACCCGCCACTGCGGGCGCCAGTCGTCGTCGCGGCACACCACCAGGCGGGACGGGTGCTCCCGCGTGATCAGCGTGGCGACCGCATCCAGGAAGCCGCGCACCGCGTTAACGGGCCGCCCATCGGGTGCGGTGATCGATGAGGGCACCCCGAAATATGAGCGAAACCACATGCTGGCGCCGTCGAGCAGTAACAGGGGAGCGGCCACGGTCACCGACAGTAGCGTGGGGCATGGCCTTCTCCGTGAACCGAATCGACCACGTGGTGCTCAACTGTTGGGACGTCGACGCCACCACCGAGTGGTATGTGCGGGTGCTCGGGGTGAGGCGCGAGGAGTTCGGTGACGGCCGGGTGGCGTTGTCGTTCGGGAACCAGAAGATCAACGTGCGCCCCAGCGGGGCGCCGAACTGGGAGACCGCTGCCGTCGACGCTCCCGGCTCGCTCGACCTGTGTTTCATCGCCGACATGAGCGCTCACGACATCGGCGCGCACCTGCGCGCCTGCGGCGTGCACATCACCAACGGACCGGTGACGAAGACCGGCGCGCTCGGCCCGATGACGTCGCACTACTGCCGCGACCCGGACGGGAACCTGATCGAGGTCGCCACCTATTCGGCCCCGGATTAGCCTCGATCCCATGACTGCGGGCCGATTCAGCACCGACGTGTATGCCCGGCGCCTTCGGGCGGCCGCAGAGGCGACCGCGGCTGCGGGGCTGGCCGGGCTGGTCATCACGCCGGGGTACGACCTGCGCTATCTGATCGGCTCGCGGGCGCAGACGTTCGAACGGCTGACCGCGCTGGTGCTCCCCGCCACCGGTGAGCCGACGGTGGTGGTGCCTCGGCTGGAGCTCGCGTCGCTGAAAGAGTCGGCCGCAACCGAATTGGGCCTCGCGGTACGCGACTGGGTGGACGGCGACGACCCGTACCGGTTGGTGGCCGACGCGTTGGGTGGCGTCGCGACCGCAGTCACCGATTCAATGCCCGCACTGCATCTGTTGCCGCTGGCCGAGCGGCTCGGGGTGGTGCCGCTGCTGGCCACCGACGTCCTTCGCCGGTTACGGATGATCAAGGACCCCGCCGAGATCGACGCGCTGCGCAAGGCCGGCGCGGCGATCGACCGGGTGCACGCTCGGGTGCCGGAGTTCTTGGCGCCCGGGCGCACCGAGGCGGATGTGGCCGCGGACATCGCCGAAGCAATTGTGGCAGAAGGACATTCCGAAGTCGCGTTCATCATTGTCGGCTCCGGGCCGCACGGCGCCGATCCGCACCACGAGTGCTCCGACCGCGAACTGCGCGCTGGTGACATTGTCGTCGTCGACATCGGCGGCCCATACGAGCCCGGCTACAACTCCGATTCGACCCGGACGTACAGCATCGGCGAGCCCGACCCCGAGGTGGCCCGCCAGTACGCAGTGCTGCAGCGCGCGCAGCAGGTGGCAGTGGAAGCGGTCCGTCCCGGCGTGACGGCGGAGCAGGTGGACGCGGCCGCGCGGGCTGTGCTGGCGGCCGCAGGTCTGGCGGACGCGTTCGTGCACCGCACCGGCCACGGCATCGGGCTATCGGTGCACGAGGAGCCCTACATCGTCGCGGGAAACGACGTGCCGCTGGAAGCGGGCATGGCGTTCTCCGTCGAGCCCGGCATCTACTTTCCCGGCCGCTGGGGCGCCCGCATCGAGGACATCGTGATCGTCACCGCCGACGGCGCTCTGCCCGTGAACAACCGCCCGCACGACCTGGTGGTGGTGCCGGCGGGCCCACCTCCGGCCGGTTAGACCTCCGCGCGGTCTAGCAGGTCCGAGGAGCCCAGTACCCGCTCGACGCGGACCTCGATCACCACGCGCCTCGGGTTGACGCGGGGGGTCCGGTAGCGCTGCGCATACCGGAGTTCGGCGTCGCGGACCGCATCGGTGTCGGTGTTGACCGTGGCCTTGCCCTCCAGCGAGAGCCAGCGTGCGCCGTCGACCTGGCTCAGCACCGCGACGCCCTGTTCTTCGGCGTTGACCGCCTTCTGGGAGCCGCCGCTGGTGATGACGCGGGCGATGTGCGTCTTCGGGTCGAAGGTGAAACCGACCGCAACAACATGCGGCGAATTGTCGGCGCGCAGCGTGGTGAGCATGGCCAGATGCCGTTCACTGAGAAACGCGATCGCGTCGTTGGTGAGCCGGGTGGTTGCCTTCGCCATCAGGCCCCACGGTAGCGCAGGCGATCGGAACGCAGTTAGCGTGGCGCGCCCGGGCGCTAGTCGGGCTGAACACATCGACGAAGGCTCAAGGTGTTCACGCCCGCTTGTGTGCTGCGGTACTGGCGGCATCAGATGGCGTTGGCCCGTCTGATGTTGTCGGCTGTGGGTGTTAGGTTGCGGACGAAAACAGGAGACAGGCCGGGGCTGACGGAGTTGAAGAATGTTGACGGGGAGGCGGTTCCGGGTTGAGTTTGCCAGCGGTCAGGAGCAGTTCGCTGAGCAGATCGCCGGTACGTGTCGGGCGGTGTGGAACATCGGTTTGGAGCAGCGCCGTGAGTATCGCCGCCGCGGAGCATGGATTAATTATCGCATGCAGGCTGGTGAGCTGGCCGAGGCCAAGCCGGAGCATCCGTGGTTGGCCGAGGTGCCTAGCCATTGTTTGCAGCAGACGTTGATGGATTTGGACAGGGCATGCCGGACGCATGGCACATTTCGGGTGCGATGGCGCTCGTCGCGTCGTTGGCGGCCGTCATTCCGGTTCCCCGACGGCAGCCGAATGGTCGTCGAGCAG
>DATARY010000209.1:0-7054 GCA_036263935.1 Mycobacterium sp. | reverse complement strand
TCGGCACCGTACTCTTGTCGGCGGTGGCGTGGCAGAGCGGCCTAATGCACTCGCCTTGAAAGCGAGAGACGGCTAAAACCGTCCGGGGGTTCAAATCCCTCCGCCACCGCGTGTTTCACCGTCGAAACTGCGGGCAGATCGCGATCACGTCCAAAGCGTTGATCTCCCCACAGTGTCGGCGCCTCCGGTGACTTTCCCGCCTGACGAAGGTCGACATCACCATGGCGAAGTTTCTGTATTCAGCCGCGATGTCGCTCGACGGCTTCATTGCGGGCCCGGGCGGCGACATGTCATGGATGGCCGAGTTCCTCGGACCGAATCCCGTTGTGGACGAACTCATTCCGAAGACGGGAGCCATCCTCGCCGGAAATCGAACGTTCGGCGGCGACGATCCCTATAAGGGTCAGCCGGGCGAGGGTGAGGCCTTCGGCGGCGGCTGGCACGGACCGTAATTTGTACTGACGCATCGCCCGCCGGCCGAGACCGTTGCCGGCGCGACGTTCGTGGGAGACTTCGCATCTGCGCTCGCGGAGGCGAGCGCAGCGGCCGGCGACAAATACGTCAATGTCCTTGGCGCCAGCGTGGCCGCGCAGTGTCTGGCGGCAGGGGTGTTGGACGAGGTCCTGGTGTCAGTCATGCCGGTTCTGCTCGGCGACGGCACCCGGCTGTTCGACCATCCCGATGGTAAGACGGTGCGACTCGAGCAGATCAGCGTCACGCACACATCGCGCATGACCAACCTGTGGTTTCGCGTCTGCGAGTCGGGCAAACCGGCGTAGCCTCTGCCCATGGGTACGGGGGTGGGCATCACCATCGGCGTTTCGGCGTCCGTTGTTGTGGTGGCGATCGTAGTGGGGACCCTGTTCTGGAGCAGTCGGGTCGGCGGTCGACACGACGAAACCCCAGCGGAGCGATACCGGCGCGAGATGGGCGCGCTTCACAGCCCCCGAAACCGAAAAGCGATGCGGATAAACAGCGCCAGAGGCCGCCATGTCTGGACAGCCGGTACGGCGGGTGCCGTCGGCATGTCCTCCACCGCCGGGTTCGGCGGCTGCGGCGGTGGCGTCGGCTGCGGCGCTGGGTGCGGCGGGGGTGGTGGTTGCGGTGGGGGCGGCGGCGCGGGTTGCGGCGGGGGTGGTGGTTGCGGAGGCGGCTGTGGCGGGGGAGGCAGTTGACGAAACCGCAGTCGTATCAACACATCACGTCAGCAAGTACTCGCACGCCCGCTACGATCTGCGATTCGGTGAGGTTCGCGTAGCCGAGCATTAAACCCGGTTGCGCGGCGGACTCGTCCGCGTAGCACGGCGCCAACGGCTCGACTCGCACGCGCATCTCGGCCGCGCGGCGCACCCCGTCGGCGATCCGGTAGCCGTCGGGGAATCGCACGGTTAGGTGGACACCGGCGGCCGCGCCGAGCACGGTGACCTGCGGCAAGTAGCGAGCAAGGGCTTGCAGCAGGGCATTTCGGCGGACCACGTACCGGCGCCGCATCTGGCGCAGGTGCCTGTCGTATCCGCCCGAGGTCAGCAGCTGTGCGAACGCGATCTGATCCATCACGGAGCTACCCGTGTCGGCCAGGCCCTTCGCAAGGGTGATCGGGCTGACGAGGTGCGGCGGCAACACCATCCACCCGATGCGCAGTCCGGGTGCCAGCGTCTTGCTCGTCGAGCCGACGTACGCCACCCGATCCGGTGCGATGCCCTGCAGCGCCCCGACTGGCGGACGGTCATAGCGGTATTCGGCGTCGTAGTCGTCCTCGATCACGAGGCGACCCTCACGCGCCCAGTCCACGAGGGCGGTGCGACGTGCGGCGGACAGCACCACACCGGTCGGCGATTGATGGGCCGGAGTCGCCAGCACCGACGTTGCGCCACAAGCCGCCAACGCTGCGACGTCCAGACCGTCGTCATCGATCGGCACCGGGATAGGCTCGATACCGTTGTGCCGAAACACCATTCGGTGCAGCCAGAAGCCGGGTTCTTCCATCGCCACGCGTGTCCCGTTGTCGCGCAAGATATGGGAGAGCAGAGCGATCGCTTGCGTTGCTCCCGAGCACAGCACGATGTGTGCGGGGTCGGCGAGCACTCCCCGGGTGCGCCTCAGATAGTCCGCCACCGCGATGCGCGCGGCCAAAAGTCCCTGTGGTGCGGCGTAGCCGAACGCATGCGACTCGACATCGGCGAGCCCCTGCCGGAGTGCGCGTAGCCACGCGTGACGCGGAAAGCTACTCAGATCCGGCGAGCCGGGCGCGAAGTCGATGTCGAAACGCTTCGACGATTCTGCGGCAGCCCGATCCGGTGTGCTGGCGGTGTCGACTGTGGCAACCCGAGTGCCCGAACCGTGTCGGCTCAGCAGAAAGCCCTCCGCGACGAGCTGGCTGTACGCATCGACGACGAGTCGGCGGGACACCCCCAGGTCTCCCGCCAGCACACGCGTCGATGGCAGCCGCATGTGCGGCGCCAGCCTGCCCGTGCGAATGGCGTCGCGCAGCCCGTTGGCGAGCTGGCGATGCAACGGTTCCGGCCCCGCGCGGTCGAGTACGACCAGAAGCTCCGGTCCGGAAGTGGTATCCGAAATTGCCATCAAAGTGGTGCCTAACCTGAGGCCATTGGCGTATTAGCGTGACCGTATGACAACGACACCTACACGCACAAGAGCCGGGTTCGTCGAGGTGACGCTGATCGCGTTCGGGCTATACGCCCTGACCATCGGGTTGTCCATGATGTTGGCCCCTGGAATGTTCTTCGACACCCTCGGGACATTCGGCGTGCGCAACGATCACTACATCTTCGACACCGCGACATTCGAGGTGCCGCAGGGCCTGCTGTTGCTCGCGGCGGTGCGGCGAGTCGCGTGGCGGGTGCCCGCGCTGGCATTCGCCACGCTGCATTGGGCGCTGCACTCGGTCAGCCACATCATCGATCCGCACCACGGCGCGGGCGAATGGATCGGCTGGCTCGAGGCCGGAGGTCTGGTGGTGACCACCCTGATTCTGGCCCTGGCTTGGCGCGCTACCGTCGTCACGGAACGAGGCGGTGGCTGATGCGCGTGTTGGTGGCCGGCGCGACCAGTGTGCCCGGGATTCCGCTGTTGCGAGAGTTGAACTCTCGCGGTCACGACGTCGCGGGCTTGACCCGGTCGGCGTCCAGGACGTCGCAGATCGAGGCTGCCGGTGCCAAACCGGTGGTGGCCGACGTGTTCGATGCCGACGAGATCGACAAGGTGGTCGCCGACATCGGACCCCAGGTGGTGGTGTCCCTGCTCACGACCCTGCCGAAGCGGGGACCCATGCGGGTCAAGGACTTTGAGCCGGCGCGTGAACTGTGGGGCCGCGGCGCACCCAACCTGGTGGCAGCCGCACAGCGTGCCGGGGTGCGCCGGGTGGTCGCCGAATCGGTGATCTTCGCCTACGGATACCCGGAAACGGGCCCTGCACTGATGGACGAGACCGACCCCTACCCCGGGCCGCCACCACCGGGCGGGGCGGCGATGCTGGCGGCGTTGCGGGCCATGGAACAGACCGTCCTGACGTCCGGTGAGCACAGCGACACCGAGGGAATCGTGTTGCGCTACGGCCTCTTCTACGGCCCCGGAGTTCCGCACACCGAGATGTTCATTCGGCTCGCGAAGTGGTGGGCCATGCCCGCCGTAATGGGCGATGGGACCGTGTCATGGGTTCATATCGACGACGTTGCGCGGGCGACGGCCGATGCCGTTGATCGCGGCCGCGGCGGACAGATTTACAACATCGTGGACGACCGGCCGCAGTCGTTCGGTGACTACGTCCGCGAACTGGCAGCGAACCTGCACCGGCCGCGGCCGCTACCGATGCCGCGTCGGCTGTTCGGTCTGATCGCCCCATACGGCGCTGTCGCCTTCGGCGACACCTGGCTGCCATTGTCAAACGCCAAGGCCCGGGCCGAGCTGGGCTGGACCCCTATTCCCCGGTGAACTCCGGCGCCCGCTTCTCGAACATCGCCCGGATCCCCTCCGTGAGATCCTTCGACGGCATGAATGCCGAGTTCCACGCCGCGACATAACGCAGGCTCGCCGACACCGCCGCCGTGCGTTGTTCGTCCAGCACGTCCTTGATGCCCTGGACGACAAGTGGCGGGTTGGCGGCGATTTCGGCCGCAGTGCGGTGTGCGGCGGCCAGGGACGCCTCGGGATCGTCGTAGACGTCGTTGACGAGACCGATCTTCTCGGCGCGTGCCGCGTCGATGTCCTTGCCCGTCAACGCCAACTCACGCAGATGGCCGTCGGACAGAATCAGCGGCAGCCGGGCGAGGCTGCCGACGTCGGCGACGATGGCGAGCTTGACCTCGCGAACCGAGAACTTCGCGTTCGCGCTGGCGTAGCGAATGTCGACCGCCGAAATCAGGTCAACGCCGCCGCCGATGCACCAGCCATGCACCGACGCGATGGTCGGCGTGCGGCAGTCCGCGACCGCGGTGATCGAGTGCTGCATGCGCTTGAGCCGCGCGTGGAAGTCGGCGCGGGGCCGGGCCAGCGCGCCGTCGGCGAGCATCGGCGACAGTGTGTCACCCATCGCGGGCAGGTCCAGGCCGTAACTGAAGTTCTTCCCCGAACCGGTCAGCACGATCGCGCGCACGTCGGGGTCGGCGTCCAGTTCGGCGAACACGACCGGCAGTTCCGACCAGAACGCCGGTCCCATCGCGTTGCCCCTGCCGGGACCGACCAATGTCACCTGTGCGACGTGGGCCTCGATGTCCACGCTGACGGATTCATATGCATCGCCCATGAACAATGAGGCTAGCGACCTACCGCGGCGGTGAACCCAGCAGCACCTCGCTGACCTTCGCCTGGGGCAGGAACTGGCAGGCGGCCTCGGTGAGCATCTTTCCGATGTCTTCGCCGTTGGGCCCGAGCGGGTTGTTCTTCTGGGCCAGGATGGCCCTGATCACCGCCAGCCTGGTGGCCTCGTCCAGACCGTTGAATTTTTCGCACGTCATCGTCAGCGCGTCAGGTGGCGCAGGCACCACAGGAACATTCGTGTTGGGACCCGGAAACCCCGGGATCGGAATTCTCGGAATGCCCGGGAAGCCCGGAATCGGGAAATTCGGATTGGTTCGCGGCGCGGAGCTCAACGGGGGACCTGGCTGGGTAGTCATGGCGACGGTGCCCGGCGTGGTGCGTTCGCAGCCGGTTGTCAATCCCAGGATGACCAACGCGATCGCGGCGACCCACACATGCGTCCTCATCTCGGCAACGATAGGCGCACCGGAGTCGTAGCGTGGAGGCATGCCTACCGATGAACTCGAATGCGCCGAAGAGTCGCTGGCCGTGCTGCAGCAGGTGTTAAAAGGCATCGCCGACGACGATTGGACCAAGCAGACACCGTGCCGCGAGTTCGACGTCGCAAAGCTGACCGATCATCTGATGAACTCCATCACCGTGATCGGCGGTGTCGCAGGCGCAGAGCTCCCGGAGCGTGACCGGACCGACTCCGTCGAGCGGCAGGTCGTCCTCGCCGCTCGGCCGGCGCTGGACGCCTGGCATCAGCGTGGACTGGATGGCACCGTTAAGTTCGGGTCGAACGAGTCTCCGGCAAGGGTGATGCCCGGAATCCTGTCACTCGAATTCCTGGTCCACGCTTGGGATTACGCGAGGGCGACCGGGCGTGAGGTCTCGGCTCCCGACGCTCTGTCCGACTACATCATGGGTCTCGCGAAGACGATCATCACGCCAGGGGGCCGCACAACCATCGGGTTCGACGACCCCGTCGACGTAACAGTTGATGCCGGCGCGCTGGACCGACTGATCGCCTACACCGGCCGCCAGCCCAGCGGCTAGGCGATCCAGCGTCCGGCGAAGTCGATCAGCGCGTCGTTCTCGTGTGGCGCGGCGACGGTGACTCGCACGCCGTCCTCGCCGTAGGGCCGCACCAGCAGGCGATTGTCGGCGGCGCTGTTGACGAAGTCGACTGTGCGCTCGGCCAGCGGCAGCCAGACAAAATTGGCCTGCGACGGCGGCAGCACGTAACCGGCGTCCCGCAGCGCGACGCTGACTCGGGCGCGTTCGGCGACGACGGCGTCCGTTCGGACCAGTAGTTCGTCCGCGGCATCCAGCGACGCGATGGCCGCGGCCTGCGAAACGCTGGTCGCGGTGAACGGAACGTAGACCTTGCTCAGCGCGGTGACGATGTCCGGATCGGCGACCGCGTAGCCGATGCGCAGCCCGGCCAGCCCGTAGGCCTTCGAAAACGTGCGTAGCACAACGACATTGCGGTGGGCGCGGACCAGGCCAAAGCTGTCCGGCAGCATGGGCTCGCGGATGTATTCGACGTAAGCCTCATCGAGTGCGATCAGAATGTGCGGCGGAACCGCTTGGACGAACTCGGTCAGCTTGTCGGGGTCGACGACGGTGCTGGTCGGGTTGTTCGGGTTGCAGACGAAGATCAGCCGGGTGCGGTCGGTGATCGCGGCGAGCATCGCATCGAGGTCGAACGTGTAGTCGGTCAGCGGCACCTGAACGGGTGTGGCGCCGGCGGTGCGCACCTGCAGCGGGTAGATCTCGAAGCTGCGCCAGCCGTACAACACCTCGTCGCCAACGGTCGAGGTGATCTGGATCAACTGCTGGCACAGGCTGACCGATCCGCAGCCCACGGAGATGTTCTCCGGTGCGAAGGCGCCGTTGTCGACGTGCTTGGCCAGGCGTTCCTTGAGCTCGACGTACCCGTTGTCGGGATAGCGGTTGATGCTGTCGGTCGCCTTGCTGATGGCGGCCCGAACGCTGGGCAAGGGTCCGTGCACCGTCTCGTTGCTGGCGATCTTGATCGCGCCCGGTACCGTTTTGCCCGGCGTGTACGCGGGCAGATCGGCCAGCTCGGGGCGCAGACGGGCGGTCACGCGACCAGTTTATGGGTCTCCGATCTGCGCTTTGCCTCGCGCCATCGCGGCTGTGTACGCTGTCGGATCGGCGGTAAACGTCGGGAGGCGTGCCAGAGCGGCCGAATGGGGCTCACTGCTAATGAGTTGTCCGCCTCAAAGCGGACCGGAGGTTCAAATCCTCTCGCCTCCGCCAGAAAACTGAA
>DATARY010000147.1:0-1978 GCA_036263935.1 Mycobacterium sp. | reverse complement strand
TGGATAGCTTTCGAACGCGGACCGACCGTCGTCCGTCAGGCGCCATATGCCCTTGTCCTTCACGAGCCATCCGGCCTTGACAGATGTGATCGTCGCGAAGCGGAGCATCTTCGGATAGCGACGCTGACCCGGCTGACTCGGGTAGTCCTCGTTCTCGAACTCGGTTGGTGGGCAGAGTTCCTCTGCCCGCTTGCTGACCTCTTGAACATTCATCCCTTCCGGCGCGCTCATCAGTACAGCAAATACGGCTCTTCGGATCTGAGCATGGTTGAGCTGGACGGCGTGGCGTAGCCGGGGAGTTGGGGTCGGGGGTCTTCAAGATCGAGAGCGACCAAGCTGCTCGACAAGAGAAGACCCCGACGTGGACCACGATAGGTGTGGTTCGGGTGCGCGCTGGTGTGCCCGGGCCGATGCGATGTTCAACAGTGACGGCATGCATGTGCTGGATGTGCGCCGTGGTCACCGCAAGTTGGTGATCACGGTTGAGACCGATGCCGATGTGACCGGCTGTCCGTGCTGTGGGGTGGTCGCTGTCGGGCACGGTCGGCGTCGGGTTACCGTCTCGGATGCACCGTGTTTCGGGGCGGCGGTGCTGATTGTGTGGCTCAAGCGGGTCTGGCGCTGCGCGGAGGCTGACTGCCCGCGGCTGACCTGGACCGAGACCCATGAGTTGATCGCGCCGCGCGCGGTGGTGACCAGCCGGGCGATCGCGTGGGCGGTCGATGCGTTGACCCACGACGACACGACCGTGTCGGCGTTGGCGCGGCATCTGCGGGTGGACTGGCACACGCTGTGGCGGGCGATCAGGTCCGAGGCCGCCGCGCGCGTCGCCCGACCCGGCCGGCTCGCCGGTGTCCGGACCCTCGGCGTGGACGAGCACATCTGGCGCCCGGGCCGCTTCCGGGTCGGTGAGCGGGCGGTGACGTCGATGGTCGACCTCACCCGCGATGGCGACGGGCGCCTGCACGCGCGGCTGCTCGATGTCGTGCCCGGCCGCTCGGGCACCGCCTACGCCGGCTGGCTCGCCCAGCAGACGGGCGAGTTCATCGACGCGGTCGAGCACGCCGCACTGGACCCGTTCCGCGGCTACGCCAACGCGATCCGCGACGAGCTGCCCGACGCGGTCGCGGTGCTCGACGCGTTCCACGTCGTGCGCCTGGGCACCCAGGTCCTCGACGAGGTCCGCCGCCGCGTCCAACAAGACACCATCGGCCACCGTGGGCACCGCGACGATCCGCTCTACAAGATCCGCGGGCTGCTGCGCCACGGCGCCGAGAACCTCACCGATCGACAACTCGCCAAGCTCAACACCTGCCTGCAGGCCGGCGACCCGAACTACGAGGTGACCGTGGCCTGGTCGGCCTACCAACAACTGCGCACGGCCTACGCCACCAAAGGCAGCCGCGGTCGCGAGATCGCCGAGAAGATCATCGCGTCGTTCCCGACCTGCCCGATCCCCGAGATCGCCCGCCTGGGCCGCACCCTGCGACAGTGGCGCCAACAGGTCCTGGCCTACTTCGACACAAGCGGCGTCAGCAACGGCGGAACCGAAGCCATCAACCTGCTCATCGAGAAGACCCGACGCCTCGCCCACGGGTTCCGCAACTTCGACAACTACCGACTTCGCATCCTGCTCGTCGCCGACGGATCACGCCCCTACCGACAACGCCCGAACCATGCTTAGAACCGAAGAGCCGCTAAAGGGTCGCTTCAGGACTAGCGACGGATGAGGGGGCAGATCCAAGCCGTCCCGCCTAAGACCTTGGCCGCCGCGTCAGCATGCCGCTCATAAGTACGCCACACTCTCCGCACTCTTTCCCTCCCCTTCAGCGCATAGTCGGCGATCAGGTGCTGCTCGCGTGACGGCATCAGAGGCGTCGACCGCATCGAAGGTTGCGCATACGAGCACATCGCTGGAACGCCCGCAGGTTCGAGTGAGCCGGCTTTCGACATCGGCCCAGCTCGGCTCCGTCACAAC
>DATARY010000131.1:0-11330 GCA_036263935.1 Mycobacterium sp. | reverse complement strand
GAGGGCGTGCTGTACCTGACGCAGTTCACCCAGGTCGCCATGGCGACGGTGGCGGCCGCGCAGGTCGCCGAGATGCGTGAGCAGGGTGCGTTCGTCGAGGGTGCGATCGCCTGCGGGCACTCCGTCGGTGAGTACACCGCCCTCGCCTGTGTGAGCGGTGTCTACGAGCTGGAGGCGCTGCTCGAGGTGGTGTTCCACCGCGGCAGCAAGATGCACGACATCGTGCCGCGCGACCACCTCGGCCGGTCCAACTACCGGCTGGCCGCCATCCGCCCTTCGCAGATCGATCTCGACGACGCCGACGTGCCCGCCTTCATCGACGAGATCTCTGAGCGCACAGGTGAATTCCTGCAGATCGTGAACTTCAACTTGCGTGGCTCGCAGTACGCGATCGCCGGCACTGTTCGCGGTTTGGAGGTGCTCGAGGAAGAGGTCGAGAAGCGCCGCGAGATCACCGGCGGCAAGCGCTCGTTCATCCTTGTTCCCGGCATCGACGTGCCCTTCCACTCGTCGGTGTTGCGGGTGGGCGTGGCAGACTTCCGGCGCTCGCTGGAACGGGTCATGCCGCGCGACAAGGACCCCGACCTGATCATCGGCCGGTACATCCCGAACCTGGTGCCCAAGCCGTTCAGCCTCGACCGCGAATTCATCCAGGAGATCCGCGATCTGGTGCCGGCCGAACCGCTCGACGAGATCCTCGCCGACTACGACACGTGGCGGAACGAGAAGCCGCGAGAGCTGTGCCGCAAGGTCGTCATCGAGCTTCTGGCGTGGCAGTTCGCCAGCCCGGTGCGCTGGATCGAGACACAGGATCTGCTTTTCATCGAGGAGGCCGCCGGCGGCCTGGGCATCGAGCGGTTCGTCGAGATCGGCGTCAAGTCTGCACCGACCGTCGCCGGACTTGCCGCGAACACGTTGAAGCTGCCCGAATATTCGCACAGCACAACCGAAGTGCTCAACTCCGAGCGGGATGCCGCGGTACTGTTCGCCAACGACACCGATCCCGAGCCGGAGCTGGACGAAGACACCTCGCCCGAGCCCGTCGCCGACGCCGCGCCGGTCGAGGCCGCGCCCGTTGATGCGGCGCCCATCCTCGCGGCGCCCGTGGCTCCGAGCGGGGGCCCGCGACCCGATGACATCGGCTACGACGCGGCCGATGCCACCATGGCGCTGATCGCGCTGTCGGCGAAGATGCGCATCGATCAGATCGAGCCACTGGACTCCATCGAGTCGATCACCGACGGCGCGTCGTCGCGCCGCAACCAGCTGCTGGTCGACCTGGGCTCCGAGCTCAACCTCGGCGCCATCGACGGTGCGGGTGAGGCCGACCTGGCCGGGCTCAAGGGACAGGTCACCAAGCTGGCCCGGACCTACAAGCCTTACGGTCCAGTGCTTTCCGACGCGGTCAACGACCAGCTGCGCACGGTCCTCGGGCCGTCCGGCAAGCGGCCCGCGTACATCGCCGAACGGGTCAAGAAGACCTGGGAGCTCGGCGACGGCTGGGCCAAGCACGTGACGGTCGAGGTGGCGCTGGGCACCCGTGAGGGATCCAGCGTGCGCGGTGGCGCCCTCGGCGTTTTGCACGATGGTGCCCTGGCCGATGCCGCGACCGTGGACAAGGTCATCGACGCCGCCGTCGCGGCGGTGGGTGCGCGCCAGGGCGTGGCCGTCTCGCTGCCGTCGGCGGCAGGCGCTGGCGGTGGCGTGGTGGACTCCGCCGTGCTCGGTGAGTTCGCCGAGCAGGTCACCGGACCCAATGGCGTGCTGGCTTCGGCCGCGCGCCTGGTACTCAATCAGCTCGGCCTGGACAATCAGGTCAGCGCGCCCGAGGCGGCGACCGATGCCGAACTCATCGACCTGGTCACCGCCGAACTCGGTTCGGACTGGCCACGTCTGGTGGCGCCGGTGTTCGACGGCCGCAAGGCGGTGCTGTTCGACGACCGCTGGGCCAGCGCGCGTGAGGACCTGGCAAGGATCTGGCTGCTGGACGAGGGGGAGATCGACGCCGACTGGCAACGACTGTCCGAGCGGTTTGAAGGCGCCGGACACATCGTCGGAACCCAGGCCACGTGGTGGCAGGGTAAGGCGCTGGCTGCGGGCCGCAATATCCACGCCTCGTTGTACGGCCGTGCCGCGGCGGGTGCGGAGAACCCTGGCGCGGGCCGCTACCGCGACGAGGTCGCGGTCGTGACCGGTGCGTCGATGGGTTCGATCGCCGCGTCGGTGGTTGCTCAGCTGCTCGACGGCGGGGCGACCGTCATCGCGACCACGTCCAAGCTCGACGACGACCGGCTCGGGTTCTACCGCTCGCTGTACCGCGACAACGCGCGCTTCGGCGCCAACCTGTGGGTGGTGTCCGCCAACATGGCGTCCTACACCGACATCGACGCCCTCGTTTCATGGATCGGCTCCGAGCAGACTGAGAGCCTTGGCCCGCAGTCGATTCACATCAAGGACGCCCAAACGCCGACGCTGCTGTTCCCGTTCGCAGCCCCGCGGGTGGCCGGCGACCTATCGGACGCCGGGTCGCGCTCCGAGATGGAGATGAAGGTGCTGCTGTGGGCCGTTCAGCGGCTGATCGGCGGCCTGTCGCACATCGGTGCGGAGCGTGACATCGCCGCGCGGTTGCACGTGGTGCTGCCTGGCTCGCCGAACCGCGGCATGTTCGGTGGCGACGGCGCTTATGGCGAAGCCAAGTCGGCGCTCGACGCGGTGGTGTCGCGGTGGAAGGCGGAGTCGTCGTGGGCGCAGCGGGTGAGCCTGGCCCATGCGCTGATCGGCTGGACCCGCGGCACCGGGCTGATGGGTCACAACGACGCAATCGTCGACGCGGTAGAGGAAGCCGGTGTGACGACGTACTCGACCGACGAGATGGCGAGCCTGCTGCTCGGTCTGTGCGACATCGAGTCCAAGGTGGCCGCGGCACGTCAACCTCTGCACGCCGACCTGACCGGGGGACTGGCCGACGTCGACCTCGACATGGCCGAGCTGGCCGCGAAGGCACGCGAGGACATGCTCGGCGACACCTCGAAAGACGGAGTGGAGCCCGGCAGCGAGGAGCCGGGAACGATTCCGGCGCTGCCGTCGCCGCCGCGCGGTTACAAGGCCGCGCCACCTCCGGCCTGGGAGGACCTCAATGTCGACCCGGCCGACCTTGTGGTGATCGTCGGCGGTGCCGAGCTCGGGCCGTACGGCTCGTCACGGACCCGATTCGAGATGGAGGTCGATAACGAGCTCTCGGCCGCTGGTGTGCTCGAATTGGCCTGGACCACAGGGCTGGTCAAGTGGGAGGACGATCCAACGCCGGGCTGGTACGACACGAACACCGGCGAGCTGGTCGACGAGGGCGAGCTGGTGGAGCGCTACCACGACGCCGTCATCGAGCGGGTCGGCATCCGGGAGTTCGTCGACGACGGCGCGATCGGCCCCGATCACGCTGCGCCCCTTCTAGTGTCGGTGTTTCTTGACAAGGACTTCACGTTCGTCGTGTCGTCGGAGGCCGACGCGCGTGCGTTTGTGCAATTCGACGCGGAGCACACGATCATCGCTCCGGTGCCCGACAGCGCGGACTGGCAGGTGACTCGCAAGGCGGGCACCGAGATTCGCGTGCCGCGCAAGGTCAAGCTGTCACGGACGGTGGGCGCCCAGATCCCGACCGGCTTTGACCCGGCCGTCTACGGCATCACCCCGGACATGATGTCCTCGGTCGACCGACTCGCGCTGTGGAACCTCGTCACCACCGTCGATGCGTTCCTGTCCGCCGGGTTCACCCCGGCCGAGTTGATGCGGTGGGTGCATCCCTGCCTGGTGGCCAGCACGCAGGGCACCGGCATGGGCGGGATGACGTCGATGCAGACGATGTACCACGGCAACCTGCTGGGCCGGAACAAGCCGAACGACATCCTGCAGGAAGTCCTGCCCAACATCTCCGCCGCCGGGCACGTGGTGCAGTCCTACATCGGCAGCTACGGCGCGATGATCCACCCGGTCGGCGCATGCGCCACGGCGGCGGTGTCGGTCGAGGAGGGCGTCGACAAGATCCGGCTCGGTAAGGCCGAGTTCGTGATTGCAGGCGGCTACGACGACCTGACACTCGAAGGCATCATCGGCTTCGGCGACATGGCCGCGACCTGCGACACCGAGATGATGCGCGCCAAGGGAATCAGCGACTCGAAGTTCTCCCGCGCCAACGACCGGCGCAGGCTGGGCTTCGTCGAGGGTCAGGGCGGTGGCACCCTGCTGCTGGCCCGCGGCGACCTCGCGATCAAGATGGGCTTGCCGGTGCTGGCCGTTGTGGCCTACGTGTCGAGCTTCGGTGACGGTATGCACACCTCGATTCCTGCCCCTGGGCTCGGGGCGCTTGGCGCCGGCCGCGGCGGCAAGGACTCGCCGCTGGCACGTTCGCTGGCCAAGCTCGGGGTCGGCCCCGACGACGTCGCGGTGGTGTCCAAACACGACACCTCAACGCTGGCCAACGATCCCAACGAGACCGAGCTGCACGAGCGGTTGGCCGACGCGATGGGCCGCTCCGACGGCGCTCCGCTGTTCGTGGTGAGCCAGAAGAGCCTCACCGGCCACTCGAAGGGCGGCGCAGCGGCATTCCAGATGATGGGCATGTGCCAGATACTGCGCGATGGCGTTATCCCGCCGAACCGCAGCCTCGACTGTGTCGACGACGAACTCGACGGCTCGGCGCACTTTGTGTGGGTCCGCGAGACCTTGCGGTTGGGAGACAAGTTCCCACTCAAGGCGGGCCTTGTGACCAGCCTCGGGTTCGGTCACGTCTCGGGTCTGGTTGCGATGGTGCACCCGCAGGCGTTCCTTGCCGCGCTGACCCCCGAGCAGCGTGTGGAGTACAAGAAGCGCTCCGATGCGCGCGTGCTGGACGGTCAGCGCAGGCTGGCGTCGGCCATCGCCGGCGGCCCGTCGCTGTATGAGAAGCCGGGCGACCGGCGGTTCAGCGCCGACGTGCCGGAGAAGCGGCAGGAGGCCGACATGCTGCTCGATCCGGCGTCGCGGCTCGGCGACGATGACATTTATGTGCGGCCAGAGGTGTGAGATAGCGTCTCGGGAATGGCCATAGTCGGGGTGGGGATCGACCTGGTCTCCATCCCCGATTTCGCCGAACAGGTCGACCAGCCGGGAACGGTGTTCGCCGAGACGTTCACGCCGGGTGAGCGCCGCGACGCCGCCGACAAGAGTTCGTCGGCCGCACGGCATCTCGCGGCGCGGTGGGCGGCCAAGGAAGCGGTCATCAAGGCGTGGTCGGGCTCCCGGTTCGCCAAGCGACCGGTTCTGCCGGAGGGCATCCACCGCGACATCGAGGTCATCACCGATATGTGGGGCCGGCCGCGGGTCCGGCTCACCGGTGCGATCGCCGAGCACCTGAAGAACGTGACTATCCACCTGTCGCTGACGCACGAGGCCGACACCGCCGCCGCCGTCGCCATTCTCGAGGAGCGTTAGTGTCGGCGCTATGAGCGATCTCGTGGAGCGGGTGCGTGAGGTGCTGCCTTCGGTGCGGCGCGACCTGGAAGACCTGGTGCGAATCGCGTCGGTGTGGGCCGACCCGGCCCGCCGCGCCGAGGTGCAACGCAGTGCCGACGCCGTCGCAAAGCTGTTGTCCGAGGCCGGTTTCGGCGACGTGCAGATCGTCAGCGAAGGCGGAGCCCCCGCCGTCATCGCCAGGCACCCGCCACCGCCGGGCGCGCCGACGGTACTGCTCTACGCCCACCACGACGTCCAGCCGGAGGGTGATCACGAGCAATGGCACTCGCCGCCGTTCGAGCCGACCGAGCGGAACGGCCGCCTGTATGGGCGTGGTAGCGCCGACGACAAAGCTGGTATCGCAACACATCTGGCCGCGTTTCGCGCTCACGGCGGCAATCCGCCGGTCGGGGTCACGGTGTTCGTCGAAGGTGAGGAGGAATCGGGCTCACCATCGCTCGCGGGCTTGCTTGCTGCCCATCGCGACGCGCTGTCCTCCGACGTGATCGTCATCGCCGACTCGGACAACTGGAGCACCGAGGTGCCCTCACTGACGGTGTCGCTGCGCGGACTCGCCGACTGCGTGGTCGAGGTAGCGACACTGGACCACGGCCTGCATTCCGGCATGTGGGGCGGTGTCGTGCCCGACGCGCTGAGCGTGCTGGTCCGTATGCTGGCCAGCTTGCACGACGACGATGGCAACGTCGCCGTTGAGGGTCTGCACGAGGGCGCGGCGGCCGATGTCGACTACTCCCAGCAGCGTGTCCGCGAGGAGGCTGGACTACTGGACGGCGTTTCGGAGATCGGATCCGGCTCAGTGCCGCAACGACTTTGGGCGAAGCCCTCGATCACCGTCATCGGGATCGACACCACGCCGATCGCAGCGTCGTCGAACACGTTGATCCCGCGGGCGCGCGCCAAGGTCAGCATGCGCGTCGCGCCCGGCGGGGACGCCCGTACGCATCTGGCGGCGCTGACGCGGCATCTCGAGCAGCATGCGCCGTGGGGCGCACAGGTGACGGTGACACCCGGAGACACCGGCCAGCCCTACGCCATCGACGCCAGCGGCCCGGTCTACGACGCGGCCCGCGGCGCATTTCGCCAGGCGTGGGGCAACGAGCCCGTCGATACCGGAGTGGGCGGCTCGATCCCGTTCATCGCCGAGTTCGCCGCGGCCTTCCCGGCGGCGAACATCCTCGTCACCGGTGTCGAGGACCCCGCAACGCAGGCCCACAGCATCAACGAGAGCCTGCACCTGGGGGTGCTGGAACGCGCGGCGACCGCGGAGGCGCTGCTGCTCGCCAACCTGGCGTCAAACGGAAAGGTCGCGCCGTAGCTTGGCGACGTGACCGGTGGCGCGAATGTTGTACTGGGCCATGGCGATCTTGCCCTTTTCGTCGACCACGAACGTCGACCGGATGACTCCCTGAACGGTCTTGCCGTACATCGTCTTCTCGCCGTAGGCGCCCCACGCCGTGAGTACTTTGCGGTCCGGGTCGGACAGGAGCCGAAATGTCAGCTTCTGCTCGTCACGGAACTTGGCCAGCTTGGCCGGCTTGTCGGGGGAGATGCCGACGACGGCCAACCCGGCGTCGTTGAGGTCGCGCAGGTTGTCGCGGAAGTCGCAGGCTTCCTTGGTGCATCCCGGTGTCGAGGCGGCCGGGTAGAAGTACACGATGACCTTGCGCCCCTTGTAGTCGGACAGCTTTACGGTGTTGCCGTCGGCGTCGGGCAGGCTAAACGCTGGGGCCTTGTCGCCCTCTTCCAGGCGCGGGGTCTGTGGCATGCGTTGGCATCCTTCCGGTCGACCGGTGCGCTCGGGTCAGCGCGGGCTGCTCTAGGGTAGTTCGGCAGGGCTCTGTGATGGAGCCGTGACCTGGAGGGGCTTGGAGGCGTAAGTGGCGGACCGGGATCCAGACACGATCAAGCAGGACATCGACCAGGCCCGCAACCAGCTGGCATCGACCGTGGATTCTCTCGCCGAGCGTGCCAATCCTCGACGGATCGCGGACGACGTGAAGGCGGGGGTCGTGCGGTTCGTGAAGCGGCCGGCGGTGGCGATGTCGCTGGCCGGGTTGGGGGCGCTGGCCGTCGCCGTGGTCGTCTACCGAATCCGGCGGCGCTGACCTGATCGCTCAGCGACAACGGCTGCGGAACCAGTCGGCGAACGAGAAGCTGGGCGGATTGGCGACCCGGCCGAGCCTGCTGCAGCTGTACACCGTGATCGGTAGTTGCGCAGTTATGTCCTCAGCTGCATACATGTTGGACGCACCCGATGCGAGTGATGCGCCTTTCGGTGTCATCAGCTAAGACCTCGTCTCGCGTCGTCAAGCCAGGTGACTGCTTGCCTTCAGCAATCTAGCTAACCAGAGGCTAGCACTCGGGCCGCTCTTTACACTGCATAAGTGCCCCCTTTTGTTCCGTATCCGTTATCAGCGGCGATGACCTGCAAATCTGTGGGATAACCCGACTTATGTGAGTCGTAGCACATTCATACAACTGTGGCAGCCGTTCGCTAACTATTTATCATGTCCGTTAATAGGCTATTACATACTCATTGCCGGATCAGCATAAATCGCTACGGCTTTTGCCTGGTGATGAGATGGAAGCGCGGGCATGAGGCGCGGTACGAGCTCCCGAATGTCGAGAGACGGAGATGGGTGCGCCGTCAGGGTTTCGAACCCCGGACCCGCTGATTAAGAGTCAGCTGCTCTACCAACTGAGCTAACGGCGCTGCGTGTGCGACAATAACAGGCCCCGCGGCACAGGGTGAAATTCCGACCGCTGGCAGCGACGTCGTGGTCGCGCCCGTTAGGTGAAGTTGCCCTTAGACTACCGCCGAGAAGCGTCATTCAGGGCCCCGGGTGCGAGGTGGAGCAAACAATGTGGCAGGTCCGGTCAGTGGCCCGTTCGCATCGAAATTGTGCCTGGTGGGTTGCGATCGCACTCGTTCCCGCCCTGGCGCTAGGCCTCAGCGCCTGCAACCGCAACTCCGCTCCGCCGCCAACTCGGGTCATCGCCGACAAAGGCACACCATTCGATGACCTGCTTGTGCCCAAGCTCACCGCATCGGTGAAGGACGGCGCGGTCGGCGTGAGCGTCGAATCGCCGGTCACGGTGAGCGCCGAGGATGGCGTCCTGGGTGCCGTGACGATGGCCAACGAGGCGGGCACTCCGATTGCAGGGCAGCTGAGCTCCGACGGCTTGACGTGGTCCACTACGGAGCCGCTCGGCTACAACAAGCGCTACACCCTCAACGCCCAGTCGCTCGGCCTTGGCGGCATCACCAGCCAACAGATGACCTTCCAGACGCACTCGCCGGAAAACCTGACCATGGCCTACGTCTTGCCCAACGACGGAGAGGTCGTCGGCGTCGGCCAACCGGTCGCGGTCCAGTTCGACGAGAACATCCCCAACCGGTTGGCCGCCCAGAAGGCGATCAAGATCACCACCAACCCGCCGGTGGATGGCGCGTTCTATTGGCTCAACAACCGCGAAGTGCGTTGGCGCCCAGAGCATTACTGGAAGCCGGGCACGACGATCGATGTTGCGGTCAACACGTACGGCGTCGACCTGGGCAACGGCTTGTTCGGCCAGGAAAACGTGACCACGCACTTCACCGTCGGAGATGAGGTCATCGCGACCGCCGACGACAACACCAAGATCGTGACCGTGCGGCGCAACGGCGAGGTCGTCAAGACCATGCCAACCTCGATGGGCAAGAACAGCACGCCCACCAACAACGGCGTCTATATCGTCGGTAACCGGTTCACCCATATTGTCATGGATTCGTCGACCTACGGCGTGCCGGTCAACTCGCCCAACGGGTATCGCACCGATGTGGACTGGGCGACTCAGATCAGTTACAGCGGGATCTTCGTGCACTCCGCGCCGTGGTCGGTGGGCGCGCAGGGTTACACGAACACCAGCCACGGCTGCCTCAACGTCAGCCCAAGCAATGCCGTGTGGTACTACGACAACACCAAGCGCGGCGACATCCTCGAAGTGGTCAACACATTGGGGCCTACGCTGCCCGGAACCGACGGGCTGGGGGACTGGAACGTCCCGTGGGAGCAGTGGAAGGCGGGCAACGCCAACATCTGAGCGTTACCGCGGTCTTCTACCTATAGCGTTCGTGTGATGTAGCCGGATGCGTGCCTTCGCCAAGAATCCGCCAAGTCGTCCCCTGCACCCTTTCTGATGACCGGCCACAGACCAACTCGGCTGATGACGAACGGATCCGGCATACAAAAGTCACGGAGCGGAAACGCTCCCTGACTTGTCGGGGTGGCTGACGGGACTCGAACCCGCGACATCCAGGATCACAACCTGGTGCTCTACCAACTGAACTACAGCCACCATCGCCGCCATGCCAGTTCGGCATGTACAGCGTCGTCGATATTAGCCGCTGGGATGCTCGGCGGCCGAATCGATTGCTCCCGATTTGCCGTTGGGAGTCTCGAGCTCGGCCGCGATCTCGGCAATGTCGCTGGTCGACGGGCCCGGCGGCGAAACAAACGCGGTGCGGCGGTAGTATCGCAGCTCGCGGATCGACTCGTGGATGTCGGCCAGCGCGCGGTGCGCCAGCCCCTTCTCGGGCTGCCCGAAGTAGATCCGCGGGTACCAGCGCCTGCAGAGTTCCTTAATGGAGCTGACGTCGATCATCCGGTAATGCAGGTAGTCGTCCAGTTTGGGCATGTCGCGGGCGATGAACCCACGGTCGGTCGCGATCGAGTTACCCGCCAGCGGAGCGGTCTTGGCCTGCTTGACGTGTGTGCGGATGTATTCGAGCACCAGCTCCTCGGCGGCGGCGATGTCGACAGTCGACGCGCGCACCTCGTCGATCAGGCCCGATCGCGTGTGCATCTCCCTGACGACGTCGATCATCGAGGACAGGGCCTCGTCGTCGGCGCGGATGACCACGTCGATGCCGTCGCCCAGGATGTTGAGGTCGGCGTCGGTCACCAACACCGCGATCTCGATGAGCCGATCGGTCTTGAGATCCAGGCCGGTCATCTCACAGTCGATCCACACCAGTTCGTCACGCACAGGCCTCACAGTAAGCCCAACAGCGACAAGTGGCCGCCGACACCCACGCGAGGGCGAGTGGCGGGAAGTAGTGTTCGACCCATGACCACCGAGTCGACAGCTACCCCCGCACAGCAGATCGCCGCAGGTTACGCCGTTGATGGACCGGCGTTGGAATTGGGAACCGTCGTCGTCGACGGCGTGTGCGATCCGACCGCTCAGGTCCGCATCCCCTTGGCCACGATCAACCGGCATGGCCTCGTCGCAGGCGCCACCGGAACCGGCAAGACGAAATCGCTGCAAGTGATCGCCGAGCAGCTGTCGGCGGCCGGGGTGCCCGTCGTGATGGCCGACATCAAGGGCGACCTGTCTGGCCTCGCGCAGCCCGGCGAATCGAATGACAAGACTGTACAGCGGGCCAAGGACACCGGCGACGATTGGACGCCGACGGCCTTCCCGGTCGAGTTCTTGTCGCTCGGGACCACCGGGATCGGTGTACCAGTGCGCGCGACGATGACCAGCTTCGGGCCGATTCTGTTGTCAAAGGTGCTGGGGCTCAACCCGACTCAGGAGTCCACCCTTGGTCTGATCTTTCACTGGGCCGACCAAAAGGGCCTGGCTCTGCTGGATCTCAAGGACCTGCGCGCCGTCATCCAGTTCCTCACCAGCGATGAGGGCAAGGAACAGCTCAAGACGATCGGTGCTGTCTCCGCCGCGACGGCCGGCGTGATCCTGCGGGCGCTGATCAACCTGGAAGCCGAAGGCGCGGACACGTTCTTCGGTGAGCCGGAGCTCGAGCCCAGTGATCTGATGCG
>DATARY010000103.1:0-7918 GCA_036263935.1 Mycobacterium sp. | reverse complement strand
GGTGACCTCGGTCCTAAGCATCGATGACATCTGGATTTGTCGCCGGCAAAACCGGTCGGGTGGACAGGATCGAGTGCTAGCGTTACCGCCCTCTGGTGGATTGAGGATGGGAGGCAGCAATGCCCGCGAGTGACTCTGACTGGAGCAAACCAGCCGCGATGGCAATCCCCAAGGAGGGGTACTTCGAACTCGAGCGGGGCCGATACGGCCCGGTCTATCCGAGGACGCCGGCCTGCTATGGGTTCTCGATCATCGCCAAGGTGAAGGAGGGCCGCGAGGAGGCCGTCCGGGCATACGGCAAGCAGATCGAGGAAGCGATCGCGGGCAGCCCCGATGTGCTTGCGCCGCTACGTCTGCACTATCTCCGCTGGGTGCTGTTCGATGTCGGGTCGGGACTGCACTTTCAATATCAGGGCATCTTCGACACCGACTTCGACAAGTACACCGAGGATGCGATCACACTGTTCAGCCAGACCGGGATCACGACCGTCTTCACCAATCTTGAAGGCTTTCCAGAGGATTGGAAGGAGAACCCGGACGCGTTCGTCAAGTTCGTCCGTGACCACCAGTGCCCGAGTTTCCTCGAGTACGGCGAGTACCCCTACGTCACCGCCGACGAGATCAAGAAGGCGCTGCGGCTCAAGGCTGCTTTCTCGGACATGCTCGACCAGATGCAGTAGATGCTTGAGTTCGACGACATCCAACACATCCTGCTGACCCGGACTCCGGCGATCACGGGACGCTACGAGTTCCTGTCGTTCGATACGCCGGCAGGTGGTCGCGCCTGGCTGACCGAGCTGCTCGATAAGGTCCAGTCGGCGGCGGATGCGCAGGCGACGATGAACAGCTCTGATCGCTGGGTCACGTTGGCGTTCACGTGGACTGGCCTTCGCGCGCTCGGCGTGGCCGAGGAGTCACTCGCCACCTTCCCGGACGAGTTCCGCGAGGGCATGGCGGCCCGCGCGGACATCCTCGGCGACACCGGCGAAGCCGCTCCCGAGCACTGGGTCGGCGGCCTGGCCGGTGACGATCTGCACGCGATCGCGATCTTGTTTTCCCGCACCGATGAGCAGTGCCGGCGCTCCATCGAGGAGCACGATAAGCTGCTCGCGAGGACCGACGGTGTGAGGAGTCTGTCGTACCTGGATCTCAACGCGACGCCCCCGTTCAACTACGCGCATGACCACTTCGGCTTCCGCGACCGGCTGTCGCAGCCGGTGATGAAGGGTTCCGGCGAGGAGCCAACACCCGGATCCGGTGCGGCGCTGGAACCCGGCGAGTTCATCCTCGGCTATCCCGACGAGGACGGGCCGGTGGCCAATCTGCCTGAGCCCGAGGTGTTGTCGCGCAACGCCAGTTATATGGCATACCGGCGGCTGCAGGAGCACGTCGGGACGTTTCGCGACTATCTGCGCGAGCATGCCGACACCGCGGAGGGCCAGGAATTGCTCGCTGCGAAGTTCATGGGCCGGTGGCGTAGCGGCGCCCCGCTGGTGCTCGCGCCGAACAAGGACGATCCCGAGCTTGGCGCAGATCCGATGCGCAACAATGACTACGACTACAAAGAGATGGACCCGTTCGGCTACGCTTGCCCGCTCGGATCGCATGCGCGCAGGCTCAATCCACGTGACACCGCCCATAACATGAACCGTCGCCGCATGATCCGGCGCGGTGCGACATACGGGCCGGCACTGCCGGAGGACGCGCCAGACGATGGTGTGGACCGCGGCATCGCCGCGTTCATCATCTGCGCGAATCTGGTGCGGCAGTTCGAGTTCGCGCAGAACGTGTGGATCAACAACAAGACCTTCCACGAACTCGGCAACGAGCACGACCCGATCTGCGGAACCCAGGACGGCACCCTGGATTTCACCGTCCCTAACCGCCCTATCCGCAAAGTGCACAAGGGGCTGCCTGCCTTCACGACACTGCGGGGCGGGGCTTACTTTTTCCTGCCTGGGATCAACGCTTTGCGCTATCTCGCCACGCTCGGCAACTAGAAGGATCACCATGCGCGCTCGAACCTACAACCAGAGCCACACCGCCCGCGCCCACACCGGCGGGCGGCGCATCAGCATCTACTGGACCTGGAGTTATCCCTGGGAGTCGCAGCGGGATCCGGGCGAAATCTACAACCGCTTCTCCACCATGACCGAAGTCCGCAACGTCGCCTGGCCCGCCTACGAAACACCGGAATACGACGCGGCGAACTTCCTTCAGGGCATCGCCGGCACACTGGAACTCTTCCACCGATCCACTCTGTCGTTCCAGGAGCTGGCCGAGGAGGCCACCGGACATCCGGTCGCCGTCTTCCAACGCATCGACCAGGCCGGCTACAAACTGCCGATCGACGAACGAATCCTGGCCGACACCGACACGCTGATGGTGTTCGGCCTCGACCATCTGCTGTCCGAACAGGAAGCCGCGGCCGAGGAGATCGCGGCGATCACCGAGTGGCTCAAAAGAGAGGACACCTGCCTCCTGCTGGCGCCCCACCATGATGTCGGGTTCACCGATGACTACAGCCAACGGCAGGTCGAGTACGAACACCACGGAGACCGGCTCGTACCACGCCAACAGCGCTTCGGCCAGTACACCCGATCGCTGATGACTGCGCTCGACGTGCCCGTGCACAACACATGGGGGCTGCGGCCGGCCGTCGTCGAGGGCACCAAGGAGATCGCGCCGCTCACCGGCTTCCGCGACCTTGACACACCGCGACTGCTCGACAACGTCACCACCTTCAACTTCCACCCGCACCTACCGCATTACGAACTCACTGCGCCGGAAGGCAAGGACGTGCAGGTTCTTGGCCGCCAGCGGGTTGACCCGAACAGACCCCATCCGTTCACCGAGGCCGGCAACGCGGAGTTCAACGCATTGATCTGGATGCCGCCCGCCGCTCAACGCGCCGGCGACATCCTGCTTATCGACTCCACCCACTTCACCACCCTGTTCGGCGGCACCGACAGCCTTCGCAACCTCTGGCACAACCTGGCCACCATGAAGTGAGGCTCATGGGCCGACCGCAGGTCAAGTGGTACGGCGGGAATTCTGACAAGACAATGCCCGCACTGGTGAACTGGGAACTCGAGCCCCGCCGCGGCGACAACCCCTTCATGAGCTGGCTGCGCCGCCAGCGTTACGCGAACGATTCGACCGGCGGGCACGAACACATCAGGTTGCGGTCGCCGTAGGCGCCGTCGATGCGGCGCACCGGCGGCCACACCTTGGGCCGGAAGTTCTTGCCCAGCGGGTAGGCCGCCTGCTCGCGGCCGTACGGGTGATCCCAGTCGGCCACCAGCAGGCACTCCGCGGTGTGCGGTGCGCCCCGCAGCGGGTTGTCATCTACGGGCCAGGTGCCGGCGCCGACCTGGTCGATCTCGGCTCGGATGGCGATCATCGCCTCGCAGAACGCGTCCAGCTCGGCCAGGCTCTCGCTCTCGGTCGGCTCGACCATCAACGTGCCCGCAACGGGGAAGCTCATGGTCGGTGCGTGGAAGCCGTAGTCCGCCAACCGTTTTGCGACATCATCAACGGTGACGCCGGTGGCCTTGGTGATGCCGCGCAGGTCGAGGATGCACTCGTGGGCCACCATGCCGTTCTCGCCGGTGTACAGCACCGGGTAGTACTCGTCGAGGCGGCGGGCGACGTAGTTCGCCGACGCGATCGCGGTCAGCGATGCCGCGCGCAGCCCGGCCGCACCCATCATCCGGATGTAGGCCCACGTGATCGGCAGGATCGACGCCGACCCGTAGGGCGCCGCCGAGACCGTGCGCTGTTCGGGCAGTTCCTCCGAGAGAGGATGACCGGGCAGGTACGGCGCGAGATGCGACCGCACCGCGACCGGCCCGACGCCGGGGCCGCCGCCCCCGTGCGGAATGCAGAAGGTCTTGTGCAGATTGAGGTGGCTGACGTCGCCGCCGAATCGGCCCGGGCGGGCCAGACCGACCAGGGCGTTGAGGTTGGCCCCGTCGACGTACACCTGGCCGCCGACGTCGTGCACCGCCGCGCAGATGTCGGCGATGTCGTGCTCATACACGCCGTGTGTGGACGGATAGGTAATCATCAAGGCCGACAGCCGATCTGCGTGCTCGGCCACCTTGGCCCGAAGGTCGTCGAGGTCGACATCGCCATTCGCGCGGCAGGCCACCACAACGACCCGCATGCCGACCATCGCGGCCGACGCGGCGTTGGTCCCGTGGGCACTGGACGGGATCAGGCAGACGTCGCGGTCGGGTTGGCCGCGCTCGGCGTGGTATGCCTGGATCGCCAGCAGGCCGGCGTACTCACCCTGCGAACCGGCGTTGGGCTGCAGCGACACCGCGTCATAGCCGGTGATGCCGGTCAACCAGGTTTCGAGGTCGGCGATCAGCTTGTGCAGCCCGGGCGTGTCCGACGTGGGTCCGAACGGATGCTGCCTGGCGAACGCCGGCCAACTGATCGGCTCCATCTCGGCCGCCGCGTTGAGCTTCATCGTGCACGAGCCGAGCGGAATCATGCTGCGGTCCAACGCGATATCCTTGTCGGCCAATGACCGCAGGTAGCGCATCATGTCGGTCTCGGTGCGGTATCGCGTGAACGCCGGATGGGTCAGAAACTCAGATGTGCGCGTGGCGATGCCGGCAGACACGGGTTCCACGGCCGTGACGCCGAACGCATCGAGCACCGCCGCCACGTGCTCGTCGGTGGTGGCCTCGTCGCAGGCGACCGATACATGGTCGTCGTCGACGCGCCACAGGTTGATGCCCCTGGCCTTGGCCGCCGCGATCACGGCGTCGGCGCGGCCCGGGACGCGGGCCAACACGGTGTCGAAGTACTTGTCGTGCACCACCGCATCGCCCAGCCCCGCGGCGATCGTCTCGGCGTGACGATGCACGCGGTGCGCGATGCCGGTCAGCCCGGCGGCACCGTGGTAGCTGGCGTACATCGCCGCGATCACCGCCAGCAGCACCTGCGCGGTGCAGATATTGCTGGTGGCCTTGTCGCGGCGGATGTGCTGCTCGCGGGTCTGCAGTGCTAACCGGTAGGCGGGCGAGCCATCAACGTCAAGGGACACCCCGACCAGTCGCCCGGGCAGCTGCCTGGCATGGTTGGCGTGCACGGCCAGATAGCCGGCGTGGGGCCCACCGAATCCCATTGGCACACCGAAACGTTGGGTGGTGCCGAAGGCGACATCGGCACCGACCTCGCCGGGCGGGGTGATCAGTGTCAGCGCCAGCAGGTCGGCGCCGATCGCGACGAGTGCGCCACGGGCATGGGCCTGTGTCACCAGGCCTGTCCAGTCGACGACCGCACCGCCGGCACCGGGCAATTGGGCGATGACTCCGAAGAACTCGCCGTCGGGCAGTCCCTTGCGCAGGTCGGCGGTGACGACCTCGATGCCTAACGGCTCGGCGCGGGTGGCCAGCACGGCCGCGGTCTGCCGGTATACGTCGGCGTCGACGGCCACCCGGTTGGACGGGCCGCGCACCGCCCGGTGCATCAGCGTCATCGCCTCGGCCGCGGCGGTGCTCTCGTCGAGCATCGAGGCGTTCGCGATCTCCAGCCCGGTCAGGTCGGAGACCATGGTCTGAAAGTTGAGCAATGCCTCCAGCCGGCCCTGGCTGATCTCGGGCTGGTACGGGGTGTAGGCGGTGTACCACGCGGGGTTCTCAAGTATGTTGCGGCGCAACACCGGTGGGGTCAGCGTGTCGAAGTATCCCTGCCCGATCATCGACACCGCGACGGTGTTGGCGTCGGCCAGCGCGCGCAGTTCGGCGAGGGCCTCAGCCTCGCTGGCGGCCGCAGGCAACTGATCGAGCCCGGGTGCGATGCCGTCGGCCGACAGCGCGTCGAGGATGCCCGCGGGTAGCGCCTTGTCGGCGAGCTCGTCGGTTGAACCCACGCCGATGGTCTTGAGCATGGTGGCGACGGCGTCGGCGTCCGGGCCGATGTGCCGATCGGCGAAGTTGGGCTGGTTGTGATTGGACACTGGCGACATCTCCCGACGCGTGAAGGCTCAGAACCGGTTGGGTTCCTCCCCCTCTGTCGTCGACCCGTAGCGGGCGCCTGAGAGATTCAGCTGGCTCCGCGTGACCGCGGAAAATTCCAGCCTTTCCCCATGGGCGGGTAAGCGTGACGCTTACCGCTTTCCAGAGGCATCGGGGCCTGTGCGGTCCTGGGTGCCTGAGAGGTTGACGGAGAGGTGTTGCTCCTTCGGCGTCCGTGGCTGGCGGTCACGGAACTCTCCCGCACAAGGGCGATGCGCGGACAATTCTACCGTCCGCGCTGTCACAAGTGGCGTATCAGCCGATCTTGAGGTCGCGGTGCTTGCGTCGCGAGGCCAGCTCGTCCTCGGGCGCGGCGATCGATTCGCCGCCGTCGGCCCGTTCGCCGGGGAAGTCGGCGATCGCGCCGGTCAGCTCGCGCATGGCACCGGAAACCGCGATGCCGAACACGCCCTGACCGCCCTGCAGCAGGTCCACCACTTCCTCGGCGGACGTGCACTCGTAGACCGTGGTGCCGTCGGAGAACAACGTGATGTTGGCCAGGTCGCGCACCCCGCGCTGACGCAGATGGTCGACGGCGACGCGGATGTTGTGCAGCGAGATGCCGGTGTCCAGCAGCCGTTTGACGATTTTGAGGACCAGGATGTCCTTGAACGAGTAGAGCCGCTGGCTGCCCGAACCGGCGGCACTGCGGATGGACGGCACCACCAGCGAGGTCCGCGCCCAGTAGTCCAATTGGCGGTAGGTGATGCCGGCGATCTGGCAGGCGCTGGGACCCCGGTAACCGACGAGCTCATCCGGCACGGAGTTGTCGGGGAACAGTCCGGCCTGCACGGGTTCGCTCGACGTATTGGCCGCCGAATCGTGGGTTCCGCTGGTGGCGGACAGATCCAGCTGCTCTTGACGTGGCGTGTCTCCCACTGTCGAATCCTCTCGCCGATCGAACTCGCATCGCCTGCCCTGCACCGCGACGCGTTTGCTCAGCTCGAATGTGTCGAGCATACGCTTCCGGCCGAGCCATGACTGCCCGTCGTCATCAAGTATGGCTGCCCAATTCGGACTTGAAAGAAACCCAGACCGCGTGTCGAGCGCGACGAGATGTTTCCGTGACAAATCGCCTGCTAGGCCCGTACGCCACTAGGAAAATGGGTCTCAGGTGGCCTTGAAATCGTCCGGCGACACGCTGTCCAGGAATTCTTTGAATTTCTCCACTTCGTCCTCGCGGACGGCGCCCGCGGCTTCGTCGTCATTCTCGTCGGGGATCAGCAGGCCGGCCTCGGCGAGCACCGCTTCCTCGACAAAGATCGGCACGCCGACACGCAGCGCGATCGCCACCGAATCCGACGGCCGCGCCGAAACCTTGATGTCGCGGTCGAAGATCAGATCCGCGTAGAACGTGCCCTCCTGAAGGTCGACGATGCGGACTTCCTTGAGCGAATGTCCAAGCGCGGCAATGAGATCTCGGATCAGGTCGTGGGTCAGCGGCCGCGCCGGCTCAACGCCCTGTTGTTCGAGCGCGATCGCGGCGGCCTCCGACTGGCCGATCCAGATCGGTAGGTAGCGGTCACCGTTGGATTCTCGCAGCAGCAGCACCGGTTGGTTCTGGGGTTGCTCCACGCGAATGCCGACCACACGAACCTCACCCATCTGCGTCTGCCCTCCGCACGAAAAGAAGCCTGTCAAGAAAGCTCAAATCGAGTCTAATCCTCAGCGGTCGAGAACGTCGCGTACGGCCGACTTGATCAATGACGTGTGCAGCGTGATTGCCAGCGCCGCCACCTCACGCGCCAGATCGTCGGCGCGGTCTCGAGCCCCGGCCTTGCCCGCTTTGACCACTGGACCTGCGATCTGGGCGATCAGGTCGGACTGCCGGTCGGCCGCCGAGCGGAACGCCCGGAGATGTCGCGGTTCCACCCCGTACTCGGCCA
>DATARY010000104.1:0-92567 GCA_036263935.1 Mycobacterium sp. | reverse complement strand
GTGATGACCGTGCGGCCGGCCATCAGCCGCTCTAGGGCCTCGATCACCAGGTGCTCGGACTCGGCGTCCAAGGCCGCCGTTGGCTCGTCGAGAATCAGAATGGGGTTGTCGCGGATCAGCGCGCGAGCAATCCCGATGCGTTGGCGCTGACCGCCGGAGAGCGTCGAACCGCGGTCGCCGACCAAGCTGTGGTAGCCGTCGGGCATGCGGGCGATGAACTCGTCGGCGTTGGCGAGTTTGGCCGCCTCAACGATTTCGTCCTCGGTGGCATCGGGGCGGCCGAAGGCGATGTTGTCGCCGACGGTTCCCCGCAACAGCACCGTGGACTGCAGCACAAAGCCGATCTGGGTGCGGAGTCCGTGAAGCTTGTAGTCGCTGACGTCGACGCCGTCGATCGTGATCCGACCGCCGTGTAGGTCACGGAACCGCGGGATGAGGCTGACGAGCGTGGATTTGCCGCTGCCTGTGGGGCCTACGATCCCCACCATCTGCCCCGGGCTGATCGTGAAGGAGACATCCCGTAGCACAGGCGGCGCCGCGGGGTCATAGCCGAAGGAGACATGCTCAAACGTGATCGCACCTTGAAACGGCGGCGGATCGGACGGAGCGGGACGTTCAGGAATCACGATGTCGGCGTCACACACCGCCGTGACCCGCTGAAACGCCACCGACACCTGGGCGAGGGTGTTGGTCATTTGGGAGAGTGAGCGCACCGGTTGGAAGAACCGGGCGAGGTACGTGAGAAATACGGTCAGCCCGCCCGCAGTCATCGTGCCCGCCAGGATGAGAAGGGCACCCCGCCACAGAATCAGGCCTGTGCACACCGCGATCACCAGGCTGACTATCGGCGAAAGCAGCGCCGATATCCGCCGCGTCTTGAGCCACGCCGTGACGGTTTCGCGGCTGACTGTCCGCACCTGACGGTTTTCGTAGTCCTCGCGGGAGTAGGCCTGCACCACCTCGATCGACTGCAGACCCTCCTGCAGTGTGGCGAGCAGATCGGACTGTTTAGTGCGCACCTCCGTAACGGCCATCTTTATCGCTTTGTTGACGCGCACCAAGAAGATGATCAGCAGAGGGGTTACCGCGACCGCGATCAGAGCGAAATCCCAACGCAGCCAGAACATCACAACAATCATTGCGACGACGGTCAGGGCGTCGGTGAAGATATTCAGGGTGGAGCTCGACGCGAAGCTCTGGATGGTCTGAACGTCAGTTGTGAGGGTGCTGAGCACGGTGCCGACCCGGGTGGTGTCGTAGTAGGCGAGAGAAAGTTCCTGCAGGTGGTGATATAGACGCACGCGCAGGTCGTTTCCGATGGACTGCCCCAACTTCTCGGTCGAATAGCTGGCGACATAGAAAGCGGCGCCGCTGACCACGGCGATCGTCACCGTGACGATCCCTGCCGCCGCGGCGATGTAGGGCTTGGTTGAGCCGCCCACCATCGGTAACAGCCAGGCGATCCATCCCGGGGGAGGATGGCTTGCGACGACGTTGTCCAGGATGATCTTGAGCGGCCACGGCACGGCCAGACCCATAGCGATCGACACAAGCGTCGCCGCCAGGATGGTCGCGAGACCCCACCGATACGGGCGGAGCAGTTCACGAAGCAGCGGCGGCACAGCGGTCGTCTCCTGTTAGCGCGCGGTGTTAGCAGAACCGTAGCAGCGGAACCCGCCCCCACGTGCCATGATCGCCGTTAACGAGATCGCTGCTCCCGCACGACGGGGCACGGTCCTTAGCGAGCGATACCTGCGCGGGGATTCCGTCGTGGTGCCTACCGGGTGCCACCGCACCGGAGGGGTGGTCCGTTGGAGAAGTTCAAGCCCTCGATCAATTGGGGCAATCAGCTCGTCGCGTCTACATGGTGGGTCCTCGAGGCCTGGACGATCAGCGCCGTATGCGCGCTGGCCATTGCGGTCTTGCTGATTCGCTACAGCGCATGGGCAAAGCGATTCTGGCGCGTCACCGGCGACTATTTCACTGGCAGAGCCAGCCTGCCCGTTTGGACCGTGCTGGCGGTTTTGCTGCTGTCGGTCATCATCGAGGTGCGCATCGCCGTGCTGCTCAGCTACTACAACAACGACCTGTACTCGGCGCTGCAAGTGGCGGTCCAGGGCGCGGCCGCGCACAACGCCGCGCAACGCAGTTCCGGAATACACGGTTTCTGGGTCGCAATCGGAATCTTTTGCATCCTGGCCGCAATTCATATCGGCCGGATCCTGTTCGACACCTACCTGACCCAGCGTTTCATCATCCGCTGGCGGATGTGGTTGACCGACCGTCTCACCGGGGACTGGCTGACCGGCCGGGCGTATTACCGCGGCCGATTCACCCAGCCCGCCATCGACAACCCTGATCAGCGCATTCAGCAGGACATCGACGTCTTCACCACCGGGGTAGGTACCGGCCCCAACGTTCCGACCTACTACTCGCAGAGCATGTTGCCGTTCGGCGCGATCAACTCGGTGGTTTCCGTGGCATCGTTCACCGTGATCCTGTGGCGACTTTCGGGGACGCTGACACTGTTTGGGCTTGGTATCCCCAAGGCACTGTTCTGGATCGTCATCACCTATGTGGTGACCGCCTCTGTGATCGCGTTCCGGATCGGTCACCCGCTGATCCGGTTGAGCTTTCGCAACGAACAGACGAATGCCGCGTTTCGCTACGCGCTGGTGCGGTTGCGCGACGCCGCGGAGGCGGTCGGCTTCTACCGCGGCGAACAAGCCGAGCGCGATCAACTCAATATGAGGTTCTCGGCTGTCATTTCGAATTATCGGCGCTACGTTCGACGGACACTCGGCTTAATCGGTTGGAACTACTCGGTTACCGAGACGATCCTCCCGCTGCCCTCCGTGCTCCAGGCACCGCGGTTGTTCGCCGGCACAATCAAGTTGGGCGATGTGACACAGTCGGCGGGGGCGTTCGGCAAGATCGAGTCTGGATTGTCGTTCTTCCGCAACGCATACAGCCAGTTCGCCAGCTACAACGCCGCAATCATCCGACTGCACGGGCTCGTCGAGGCCAACGAACGCGCCCGCGAACTGCCGGTGCTGACGACCGAGCCGAGCCTCGACGACTCCGTTGAGCTGGACGGCGTCGAGGTACGCACTCCCGCCGGCGACCGGTTGATCGATCCGATCGATCTGCGGCTGCAGCGCGGCGAGTCTATGGTCATCACCGGCTCATCGGGTAGCGGCAAGACCACGCTGTTGCGCAGCCTCGCCGAGTTGTGGCCGGCCGCAACCGGTCTCTGGCGTCGGCCCGCCGATGACCACGCGACGATGTTCGTGTCTCAACTGCCGTACCTGCCGCTGGGTGATCTGCGCACGGTGGTGTCTTACCCGGCCCAATCGGGAGACATCGCCGACGATCGGCTGCAAGATATGCTCGCCCGGGTTTCCTTGTCCCACTTGCGAGACCGGCTCGACGAGGAGCAGGACTGGGCGAAGGTGCTCTCACCGGGTGAGCAGCAGCGCATCGCGTTCGCCCGCGTGCTATTGACCAGACCTGAGGCGGTGTTCCTCGACGAACCCACCTCCGCACTGGATGAGGGCCTGGAGTTCGCGCTGTATGAGCTGTTGCGCACCGAGTTGCCGGACACGATCGTGGTCAGCGTCACCCATCACGGCTCGGTCGAACAGCACCACCAACACCACCTGCATCTACTCGGAGAAGGTGCCTGGCGTTTGGACCGCGTCGCGTCCACGCCATGACTCGCTCGGGCGTCAATGCCCGTCGGGCAGGATCGCGGTCACGACATTCGCCAGGCCCTCGGCGGTCTCACGGAAACTACCGGCGCAACTGGCGTGGACCAACGCTCCGATCAGCCCGAACTCCAGCGTCTCGGCGACCTCGGGCCACGCCCCGGACCGCAGCGCGGCCCGAACACGCCGGTGCAGTTCTTCGTGGATCCGCTGACGAATCGCGCGCACGGACGCCTCGTCGCAGATGAGCGCGCTCGAGCAGGCCGCAGCGAGCTGCGGCTCATCCGCCAGCAACATCATCAATTGGTCGAATTGAGCAGTGACCCGGGCCTTGGCGGGTTGTTCGACATCGATCGCGAGCGGGGCGGCCCGCAACAGCTCCAGGTACACCTCGGCGACGATGGCGTTCTTCGACCGGAAGTACGCGCACAGATCCGCGTGGTCGACGCCTGCGTGTTCGGCGATCGATCGCGTCGTGATGGAGGCGTACGGCAGCTCGCGGAGAAGTTCGACCGTCGCATCGAGCACCTTGCCGACGACGCTGTCGTCGCTGCTCCGGTCACCGTACAGCCGCAGGTAGGTGACGGTTGCCTCAGCCATCCGAGTCTCCAACCAGCAGGTCGGCCAATGCGACGGCCAAGTTGTGCAGGTTCGTTTCGAGCGAATACGTCTTGTCTACAGTCCAATTGATGATCCCGCCCGTCAACGCGCCCACGATGATGTCGGCGAGGGTCTGGGCGTCGTGGCGGACGCTGACCTCACCGCGGGCCACGCCGTCCTTGACGAGTTCGAGAAACGTGTCGTGCAGAGCGAACCCACGTTGGATGCCGTAACCGGTACTGGCCAACATCTCGCCGATCACCTCGCGATAGGTGTCACTCGATTTGACCAGGACAGAGGCGATGTCGTCGAACAGCCCGACGAGCCGCGTCGGGATCGGTTCGTCTGACCGGTCGAGGGCGACGTCGTGGAGGTTGAGCAGGCGGCGCTCGGCCAGTGCACGCATCATGTCCTGACGAGTGGGGAAGTGGTTGAAGAAGGTGCGGTTCGCCACGTCGGCGCGCTCACAGATGTCGTCGATCTTGGTTGCCGAAACACCTTGAACCAGAAACAGATCGAAGGCCGCGCCGAGAATCCGATCGCGCACCTCCATCTTGCGACGGTCGAGCCTGTTCACGTGTGCAACTCCTGGACCAGGTCCGCGACATGTTCGGGCAGAGGGTTGTATCCGGGGAAGTAGCAGCACACCTCGTCGGCATGGCTATCGAACCGCCCCCTGATCTCGGCCGCGCAATGCGTGGGATCTCCCACCACACCAAGGGTTTCCACCATCTCGTCGGTGATGAGCTTGCGCATCTGCCCGAAGTCGGCCTTCTTCGACAAAGCGTTGAGCTGCGGTTGGATGTGATCCCATCCGTGTACCTCGAGCACCGGCAGGTATGCCGGCGTAGAGCCGTAGAACGCGATCAGCTTGGCAACGCCTTCGACGGCGGCAGCGACCTCGGCATCGCCTCGGCCCACCGCCACCATGGCCTGCGCGACGACGTCGAATTGGCCGGCGTCGCGACCGGACCGGTGGAACCCCTCCTCCAGCGCAGGCAGCGTCCGTTCGCGGAAGTGCCGGGCGCTGTTGAACGGCATCACGAGCAACCCGTCGGCGACCTCGGCCGCGTTTCGGGTCATGATCGGGCCGAGCGCCCCCATCAACACCGGCGGTGGCCCATACGGATTCGGGCCTGGATCAAAGCTCGGCGCCATCAGCGTGTGGGTGTAGAACTCACCCCGAAAATCCAAGCGGGAGCGGCCCTCCCATGCATCGAAGATGGCCTTGATCGCGCTCACCGATTCGGCCAGCCGCTGTGCGGGCCTGCCCCAGTCGCTGCCGTATCGCTTCTCGATGTGCACCCGGACCTGTGATCCCAGCCCGAGCCGGAACCTGCCGGCGCTGAGTACCTGGAGGTCGTAGGCGGCGTGTGCAAGGTGAAGCGGACTGCGGGGCGACGCGATCGCGACGTTGGTCATCAACTCGCGATCGGTTTCACGGGCCGCGATGACGAGCGGAAAGAAGACGTCGTGCTGTCCCTCGAAGGTGAACATGCCGTCAGCACCGGCGTTTTCGATGTCGCGGATACTCTTCACGATCGTCGCGGGTGCCCCATCGACCTGCAGGTGGACCTTCATTTGTCGCAGAGCCTTTCCGACAGCTCCCACAGCTGCAGCGCGTGCGCCGCGTCGAGCGCGTAGGGCGCGACGTCGTCGCGGATCCGGCAGTCCGCGAGATACACCGAGCCCACGTCGGTGAGTTCCTCGCTGACCGCCGCCCACACCTGCGTGGCCGCGCCGTGCTCGGGCATCTGGAAGTCACGGCGCACGTCGACAGGTTTCATGCCCGGATCCGCCGGAGTGAGTTGGCCGATGCTGGTGAAGTCGTCGCGGCTCATGTGCCGGGCCAGGGACGTCGCAACCACGCCGGGGTGCACCGAGTACGCGCGGACACCGCGGTCGCGCAGTCGCCGGTCGAGTTCGACCATGTGCAGCACGTTGGCGGTCTTCGACGCGCCGTACGCGACGAACTTGTCGTAATCACGCGATTCCCAGTTCGGGTCGTCGAGGTCGACGTCGGCCATCCGGTGTCCGTCGGACGAGAGGATCACGATGCGGGCGCCCTCGACCAGCTGGGGAACGAGCAGCCGGGTGAATTCGAAGTGGCCGAGATGGTTGGTGCCGAACTGCATTTCGAAGCCGTCGGCGGTGCGGCCGAAGGGGGTGAACATCACCCCGGCGTTGTTCATCAGCACATGGATCACCCGGGAGATGTCGCTGATCGTGGCGGCGGCCTTGCGGACGCTTTCCAGCGACGTGAGATCCAGCTCGACGGTCGATGCCCGCGCGCCGGGGACCTCCGTCCGTACCCACTGCTCGGTCTCGGCGAGAGCGCCGGCGTTGCGCGCCGCCAGGACCACATGCGCGCCTGCGTGCGCGAGCGCCCGGGCCGACTCCCGTCCCAGCCCGGCCGATGCGCCGGTGACTACGCAGGTCTTGCCGGTCAGGTCGACCCCGTCGACGACCTGCAGCGCAGTGGGCGTTTCCATCACACCTGCGCCGCTGCTTCGCCGAGCCGCCATAGTGGTGTCACTACGTCAGGATCGCATGCCTCTTCCACGATCCATTTGCACATCCGTCGCATCGGCTCGATCGCGTCCTGTGGTGCCGCGATCGGAACGCTGCACGCGTAGCCGAGGCTGGTCAGCCGTTGTGCTCCGAACAGCGGAAGTGTGTCGCGCAGTTGGTGTTTCAGCGACTCGGGGTAGATGCCGATGGTCTGGGTGTAGGCGGTGACCGCCTCGGTGACCTTGTCGATGCTGTCGACCGGTACGATGTTGGCCACGCGACCGGACAGCATCGCCGAATAGTCGACAGCGCTGTCGAACTGCGAGACGACGATGGCGCCTTCCCGCTGTTCGCCGCCGATCACCCGGTAGAAGTCCTCGGTCATCCGCGACGCCTCGACATGCTCGTACAGCTCCCGGCTCGGGTATAGCGGGGGAGTGCTGATGACCGCGGGCAACCGGGTGAGCTCTTCGTAGATCATCTCGCCGAGCTTGTTGGCGTTGGCGATGCCGGCGGCGCCGGTGCCGCTCATCACATAGATGACGCGGGCGTTGGCGCAGCCTTCCTGATTGGCGACGCCGATGTCGACGGCGGCACAGCGCGCCACCTCGCGCATGGTCTCGTCATCGCTGAACGCCTGGTGGCCGATGATCGTCGCGCTTCGCTTGGGGTCGAGCGCGATCATTTCCAGGCCCGGCTGGATGTAGCGGGTGACGTGCTTGACCGACGCCAAACCGCCCCAGGCGACAATCTTTTCGATGTGCTCCGGCCGGTACAGTCGTTCCTCGATCGCGACGTCGCCGCCCTTCCAGTACGCGACGGCGAGGTGCTTTGTGATGGGGTGGTCCGGTGCGACGTCGGCTAGGGTGCGGGCGATGGCCACCGCCGTCAGCGGGTCGTTCGACGGCGCCTTGATGATCGTGTCACATCGGGTGAGCACCGACCGCAGGATCGTCACCGCAGAGACCAGGCCGCCATTGCCTGCGGGAATGTGCAGCACCCGCGATCCGAAGGCCTTTACCCGCAACTCGCGTCCGTCGGCGAGCGCGTGTGGCACCCAGCCGTTGAGGTAGTCGAGCCCGACCTGACTGTCGGCGACCTCCAGGACGTTGGCGCGGGAGAACAGCGGTTGCAGGATCCGATAGCTGTTCTTCAGCATCTCCGGGGGAAGCGGGTTCGCAAGCAGCGCGGCCTCATAGGCTTCTTGCAGGTGGGGATTGACGTCGAAGACCAACGCGTTGCCGAGCGCCTCGAGCACATCAAGGATCTCGTCGAAGTCGAGGTCGTTCAGGTCGGCCATCGCCATCGGGGTCGGCAGCGGTAGCCGGTCCACATAGCGCGCCATATCGGGAGTTTCGAATTGCGATGCGCCGCTGCGGGTGCCGAAGCTGACCAGGTGGTCGGTGATCACCTCGCCGCGCAGGAACAGCGGAACGGTGTAGGCGCCGCTCACGATTCGAACGCCTTCATGAAGTTGACCGCCTCGTTGTGCACCTCGTGGGTGGCTGCGCAGGTGATGCGGTCGTCGTCGACGCCCCGCTTCTCGCTGTAGCGGACGATGTCGTGCTCGAATGCGACGCTGGTCTGACCGCACGGGCACTGCAAATCCCAGTCGATCGTCACCTCGTCGCCGGAGATCACCCCGCCCCAATGTGCCTTGAGGAGAATGTCGTACACCGCCGCGCGGCCGGTTTGTCTGCCGGTGCGCGGCAGCGGCTCGCTGGTGTCGGGATCCAGCACGAACGGGATCACCCACGGCTGCACGTGATAGCGGCCCTCGCTGCACGCCCAGTGGAACGCGCTCTGCTCGGAGAACCCGTAGCCCTCCTGGATGCGGTCGACGCCGAGGAACTCGTGGATGACGCCCATGTAGTTGTCGGGCAGTGCGACTCCCTTAAGCCCGCCGCCGGTGAGGATCGCCGAGTCCATTGCGAAGACGTTCTTGACGCCGCGCTCGAGGCCGGCCTTGGCGACGTCGTACATGATGTTATAAGCGCCGATCATGAACACCCGCTTGCCGCGCAGCTTTTCGGTGATCGTGGTGAAGAACTTGTCGAGGTCCTCCGGCTGGCGTGCTTGCATCGCGATGAACTCGTCCTTGCGTGCGGCCAGCGCGGGGTCGATCACCAGCCGGTCCAGCTCACCGCGCGAGGCGGCGGCACGCATCTTCGACGCCAGGAACATCAGGTCGGTGTCGATGGCGTCCGGGTAGAGCGCATGGAACTTGGTTTCGTCGCCGCCGGTGAAGCCGCGCTTGATCATGTTGGCGATGCGCAGGTGGCCCAGCTTTCCCTTGGCGTAGTTGGGCCAGATGACGTCGACGGCGGGGTTGAGCTCCTCGTGGCTTGGTTCCTTGCCGAACGTCTGGAACAGGCAGATCTTCCACAGCACCATGCCCTCCCGCGCACCGTGCTTGTCCTTCGGGATGATCGACAGGGTCCCTGTGGTGCCGCTGGACGTGATGACCTCGAGCGGCGTCTGCTCGTCGAGGCGGTCGATCCAGTCGTCGATGCTGTTGCAGCCGTCGGTGTCGACCTGCGAGAGGTCGTGGCTTGTGAGCTTGTCCAGCCACTTCGTCATCAGGTCGAAGCGTTTGTTGTCGATGAGCGCCGCCGGATACGACTTGAACGCCGTGTGCGAGAAGAACAGCGGGACAACGTCGTTGAATGCATTGACCTCCGTGACGCCCAACCGGTCGGCAAGCTTGCGGAGCATTTCGATGCTCTGTCGATGCTGGCCGAACCGGATGGCCATCGCCTGGCGCTGAAGCTCCTCGAGCGCGTTGCGCGGAATGCTGTGCATCTGCGTCAGCGACTCGGAGAAGAACGAGATCGGGTCGTCCATGAATTGCTCAACCGTTGACGTCGACTGCTGTGTGGTCATGGGAAGCACACTACGAGGTCTTGCAGTCAACCGCAAGAGTGCAGTCAACTGCAATTAAGGATCGGATTCGGCGCCAACATCCATGACGGGGTGACCATCCACGTTGACTCTGATTTTCCCCAATCGGCTGAGGCCGGCTCGTCGCCAGTACGGTGGTTGCGTGCGGATCCTGGTTACCGGCGCGACCGGTTATGTCGGCTCGCGGCTCGTCACAGCCCTGCTCGCTGAGGGTCACGACGTCGTCGCCGCAGCCCGAAACGCGGCCCGGCTGGCCGATTTCGGCTGGCATGACGACGTCACCGGGGTCGAGTTGGACGCCCGAGACGAAGCCTCGGCCAGAACGGCGTTCGAGCGTGCCGGTCCGATCGACGTCGTGTACTACCTCGTGCACGGCATCGGCCAGCCAGACTTTCGTGACGCCGACAACCGGGCGGCCGACAACGTCGCGACGGCCGCCCGGGACGACGGGGTGGGGCGGATCGTCTATCTCGGCGGCTTCGTTCCCGACGAGGACGACCTCTCCGAACACCTCACCAGCCGCGCCGAGGTCGCTGAAAGTTTAAGCATCGAGGGCGGTCCGGACGTGGTGTGGCTGGGCGCGGCGATAATCATCGGCGCGGGGTCGACGTCGTTCGAGATGCTTCGCTACGCCGGCGATCGGTTCTGGTTGATGCCCATGCCGGCCTGGTCGGCGAACCCGATCGACCCGATCTCGATCCGCGACGTCCTCTACTACCTCTCCGCCGCCGCCCACCCGGAACGCGTGCCGGCGGGCGCGTACGACATCTATGGTCCCGAGACCACGTCGTACCGCGACCTGCTGCGGGCCTATGCCCGGGTGTCGGGCAAGTGGCGTGCGGAGCTGCCCGTCAACGGGGTGGACACAAGGATGGTCTCGCGGATGACCGCGGCGATGTTGCCCTTGCCCGGTGGGCTGGCCGCGGATCTGGTGGAATCGCTGGATCATCCGATGATGGCGGCCGATGCGGGCCTTAGGGATCTCGTGCCCGACCCGCCCGGCGGACTGCTCACCATCGACGAGGCCATCTCGCTCGCGCTGACGAGTCGTGAGCGCCGACCCGTGAACGCGCTCGACGATCCACACCATCTCGCCGACACCGACCCGCAGTGGGCGGGCGGTGACACGCTCCGCATCCAGCAGCTGGCGAGACCCATCACGCCGGGCATTGTGCGCCCGGCGCTGGGCCTGCTTGGCGCGATGCCTGGTCCCGTCGCGGCGGCGGTCCGCACCGGGCTGGACATGTTGATAGCCCTCACGCCGAGACCGAAGCCTGCATGATCCAGACGGCCCCGACGCACCCCGAACCGCCGGCGGTCATCCGGCGCCGCCGGGTCGTTGTCGCGGTCGTTGTCGTGGTCGGTGGTACGTTGCTTGGGTTTTCGATGACTCGGCGGCCCGGCGATGCGTCGTTCGCCTGGTTGACTCTTGCGCTGGCGGCGGCCTGGACGATCGGCGCCTTGGTGTCCGGACCGCTGCACCTCGGCTCGAGTCGACGGCCGGTGCTCACCGGGACGGTCGCCGGCCTGCTGGTGGGCGCGGCGTTTGTGGTCGGCGGTCTGATCGTCCGCGAATTCACCTGGGTGCGTGAATTAGTGGTGCGCGTACTGGAATTCGCCAACTACGGGCCGCTCTGGCTGGTGGTGTTGATCACGGTGATCAACGGCGTCGCCGAGGAACTGTTCTTTCGAGGCGCTCTCTACACCGCGTGGGGCGCGGTGCACCCGGGCGTCATCTCGACGGTCATCTACATCGTCGTAACCGCGGCCACCACCGGCAATCCGATGCTGGGTGTCGCGGCGGCGATCCTGGGCGCAGTGTGTGCGTTCGAGCGCCGAATCACCGGCGGCGTGTTGGCACCGATGCTCACCCATTCCCTCTGGGGACTGACCATGGTGCTCGCACTGCCACGGGTATTCGGCCTCTAGCCGTCACATCCGTCACGCCAGCACCGCCGACCGGTCGTTACCCCTGCGCGAAACGCATTGTCGGATCCCACCGCGATGATCGGTGCGTGAACCAGTACACCTACCGCGCCGAGTGGTCTCCGGAGAGGGGCGATGATCGACGAGACTCTGGCCGAAATGCAGGACTTTGGCGATGCGCCGCCACCATCGCTGACGGATCGTCGGTACAGCGGCAGTTTCACGGTGCGCACGTCGCCGGCACTACACGCTCGACTCAGGGTGGAAGCCGCCGAACAGAGCGTGTCGTTGAACAAATGGGTGGTGCAGAAGCTGGCCGGGCGCAATACCGCACCGACGCTCGACGATCTCCTCTGAGGCGCGCCGTCGTTTAGACCGGAGCCGTCAGGAATCGGTGAACTTCGCTTCCCTGCGCTGCTGGAACGCCCTGGTGCCTTCGCGGAAGTCGTGCGAATCGATCAGCACCAGCTGGCCCTCCTTCTCCCTTTCGAGCCCGCCCTCGAGTTCGGTGAGCGTGGCCGCATTGATGGCCTGCTTGGTCTTGCGCAGCGCCACCACCGGACCGGTCGCCAGCGTTGAAATCACCTTGCCCACCTCGGCGTCGAACTCGTCCGCGCCATGTACGGCGGTCACAAGGCCCCACTCGTATGCCTCTGCCGCGGGGATCCGCTCGGCCAACAGTGCCATCCGCATGGCGCGGGTGCGCCCGACCGCCGCGGCGATCAACGCCGACGCACCGCCGTCGGGCATCAAACCGATCTTGGTGAAGGCCAACATGAAAAACGCCCTCTCCGAAGCCAATACGACATCGCACGCCAGTGCCAACGACGCGCCGACACCGGCGGCGGGGCCCTGCACGACAGCCACCACCGGCTGTGGCAGGTTCACGATCGAGCGGACGGCGCGGTTGGCCGCGTCGAGGACATCGGCGGGCGTGCCGTTTGCGCCGGGGTTGGCGTGATCTTCCTCGCCGATTCCCGCGCCGGAGCTGAAACCACGACCTGCCCCACCGAGGCGAACCACCCTGACCCGCGGATCGGTGGCGGCCCTTTCCAGCGTGTCGGCGATCATGACGAGCATCGCTGCCGTGAGGGAGTTCAGGCTGTCCGGCCGATTCATCGTCACTGACAGCACGCCGTCCGTCAGCGTCACCGCGAGGTCATCGATGCTGGTGTAGGCGTCGGCGCTGGAGTCGATAGTTGTCATTTGTGCACCTTAGATCTGGCGGGCAGATGGAGCCCGCGGCCGTTCGACTTGGTTATACAAGTAAGCTATGTCGGCGGTCAACTGGGCAACGGGGCTGAAGGGCGGTTAGAGCATGGCTGGACCACTGCACGGATTGCGAGTCGTCGAACTGGCCGGCATCGGCCCCGGACCCCATGCCGCGATGATCCTGGGTGACCTCGGCGCCGAAGTGGTGCGCGTCGAGCGCCCGGGCAAGGGACCCGGGCACGCGACCACCCCCGGCCGCGACTATCTGCTGAGAAACCGCCGCTCGGTGGCGGCGAACCTCAAGAGCGAGGTGGACCGCGACCTGATACTGCGGCTGATCGCCAAGGCCGACGTGCTGATCGAGGGTTTCCGTCCCGGCGTGACCGAGCGTCTCGGCCTCGGACCAGAGGACTGCGCAAAGGTCAACGACAAGCTGATCTACGCGCGGATGACCGGCTGGGGGCAGACCGGTCCGCGCAGCCAGCAGGCCGGTCACGACATCAACTACATCTCGTTGAACGGGGTGCTGCATGCCATCGGCCGCGCCGGCGACCGGCCCGTCCCGCCGTTGAACCTGGTCGGCGATTTCGGCGGTGGCTCAATGTTTCTCATCGTCGGCGTCCTGTCTGCGCTGTGGGAGCGCGAACGGTCGGGCAAGGGCCAGGTCATCGACGCGGCGATGGTCGACGGCTCCAGCGTGCTCTCGCTGATGATGTGGGCGTTCCGCGGAATGGGCATGTGGAGCGACGAGCGCGGGGTGAACATGCTTGACACCGGCGCGCCCTACTACGACACGTATACCTGCGCCGACGGCCGCTTCGTCGCGGTCGGTGCAATCGAGCCGCAGTTCTACGCAGAGCTGCTGGAAAAATTGGGACTCGACGGCTTACCTCCTGAAGATCTGCCCGACCAGAACGACATGAGCCGCTGGCCCGAGCTGCGTGCGCGGCTCACCGAGGTGTTCGCGTCGCAGGACCGCGACCATTGGGCGAAGGTCTTTGTTGACAGCGACGCCTGTGTGACACCGGTGTTGTCGTTCGCAGAGGTCGAGTCCGAGGCACACAACACCGAGCGCCACACCTTCTACCGCGAGCGGGATTACCTGTATCCGGCGCCGGCGCCGCGGTTTTCCCGCAGTGTGCCGTCGGCGCCCAGGCCACCCGGTGTGCCAGGGGCGGACACCGAGGCCGTACTTCGAGACTGGCAATAGAAAGGAACGCGACCCGTGGAGATCAAAGACGCCGTAGCCATCGTCACCGGTGGAGCCTCCGGGCTCGGGCTGGCCACGACCAAGCGCCTGCTCGACGCCGGCGCGCAGGTGATCGTGCTGGACATCAGGGGTAAGGAGGCCGTCGACGCCCTCGGCGACCGCGCCGTCTTCGCCGAGACCGACGTCACCGACGAGGGCGCGGTGACCGCCGCGCTCGACACCGCCGAATCGCTTGGCCCCGTGCGCATTGTTGTGAACTGCGCCGGCACCGGAAATGCGATCAAGACGCTGGGTAAAGACGGGCCGTTCCCGCTTGACCTCTTCAAGAAGGTGGTCGAGATCAACCTGATCGGCACGTTCAATGTGATCCGGCTCGGTGCGGAGCGCATCGCAAAGACCGAACCGATCACCGGAGAGCGCGGTGTGATCGTGAACACCGCGTCGGTCGCGGCATTCGACGGCCAGATCGGTCAGGCCGCCTACTCGGCGTCCAAGGGCGGCGTCGTCGGCATGACCCTGCCGATCGCCCGCGACCTGGCCCGGGATCTCATCCGTGTGGTCACCATCGCCCCTGGCCTCTTCGACACCCCGCTACTGGCCGGGCTGCCCGAGCCGGCCAAGGAGTCGCTTGGCAAGCAGGTGCCGCATCCCAGCCGGTTGGGTAACCCCGACGAGTATGGCGCGCTGGCCGTGCACATTGTGGAGAACCCGATGCTAAACGGCGAGGTCATTCGGCTGGACGGCGCGATCCGGATGGCGCCGCGGTGAGCGCTCGCGCGACGAGCAAGGAGCGCACGTGAGGATCAAAACAAGGACCTGGTGGCGGGCGAAATAGGAATCACGCAAGTGTGCCCAAGCTGGGCAAACTGTCGCGGTGGTAAGCGCAGGCGGGTGGCGCGCGCTTGCTCAGACCGCGGCGGGCAGCGTGTGCTCGTCGTCGAGCTGCTCCGAGGTATCGCCTTCTACCAGGACATCCCCGTGGTAGAGCGCCTCGAAATCAACCTTGATGACATCAACACTGGTGTCGTCGATCCACATGTACTGAACAGTAGGGGTCACCATTAAGGATTCTTTGAGTCACGATTCGGAAAATCATGGCAATCCTACCGCCGGGTAGGTTTCCCGCCAGTAGCTGTGGCGTGGGTTCCCACTTCGGCAACGCGCCGGCGACAGCAGCGCCGACCCTGGTGAACGTCCGGTTGTCGTAATTGACGTTCGGGTTGAACGTGTTGACCCCCGTAAGTTATCACTGATAAGTTAGCGTTGATATTGCAGTCGGCGACTTGAAGGGCACGACGTGCTGCAACGAATCGCACTGCTGGCCATCGCCGCCCCGCGACGAATCACCGCGATCGCGGCTCTGGTCATGGTGGCGTGCGGCATCTTCGGGATTCCGGTCGCCAAGAGCCTGTCCGCCGGGGGTTTCCAGGACCCGACGTCGGAGTCGGCCCAGGCGACCAAGCTGCTCGCCGATAAGTTCAACCAGGGGGACATGCAGCTGGTGATCAGCGTGACCTCCGACAAGGGCGTGGACAGCCCCCAGGCGCGTTCGGTGGGTACCGACATCGCGACCCAGTTGAAGGCGTCGCCACATGTGGCGCAGGTGACCTCGGCGTGGACGGCCCCGCCGCCCGCGGAACCGGGCCTGATCAGCAAGGACGGCAAAACCGGGCTCATCGTCGCGGGTATCACGGGCGGCGAGAGCGGCGCCCAGAAGTACGCCAAGTCACTCACCAATCAACTCGTGCACGATCGCGACGGTGTCACGGTCCGCGCGGGCGGCGAGGTGATGATCTATGTCCAGATCAACGGGCAAAGCGAAAAAGACCTGTTGACGATGGAGTCCATTGCCATCCCGCTGAGCTTTGTTGTGCTGGTGTGGGTGTTCGGCGGATTGATGGCCGCGGCTCTGCCGCTGGCCGTGGGCGGGTTCGCGATCCTGGGGTCGATGGCGGTGCTGCGAGCCGTCACCTTCGTCACCGACGTGTCGATTTTCGCGATGAACCTGACCGTCGCGATGGGTCTCGCCCTGGCGATCGACTACACGCTGCTGATCATCAGCCGGTACCGCGACGAGCTCGCCGACGGCGCCGATCGCGACCGCGCGCTGGTGCGCACCATGGCGACAGCCGGCCGGACCGTGCTGTTCTCCGCGTTGACGGTCGCGCTGTCGATGGTCGCTATGGTGATCTTCCCGATGTACTTCCTGAAATCCTTCGCGTACGCGGGCATCGCGGTGGTGGCGTTCGCGGCCGTCGCCGCCATCGTGGTGGCGCCCGCGGCGATCGTGCTGCTGGGCGATCGGCTGGACTCACTTGACGTGCGCAGGTTTGCCCGCCGCGTCCTGGGCCGGCCCGAGCCGGCGCGCAAGCCGGTCGAGCAGACGTTCTGGTATCGGTCCACGAAATTCGTTATGCGCCGGGCGATTCCGCTCGGAATTGCGATCATTGCGTTGCTCCTTGTGCTGGGGTCGCCGTTCCTCGGCGTCAAATGGGGGTTCCCGGACGACCGCGTACTGCCGCAGTCGGCGTCGGCGCGCCAGGTCGGCGACGAGATGCGCAGCAATTTCGCGGTCGACTCGGCCAAGAACGTCACCATCGTCCTTCCCGACACCACAGGGATCACGCCGCCGGAACTCGACCGGTACGCCGGGGCGCTATCGCAGGTGGCCGACGTGTCGTCGGTGTCGGCGCCGGGTGGCACATTCGTCGACGGCAAGCCGATCGGGCCACCGTCTGCAGCCACCGACCTCAAGGATGGCAGTGCATTCCTCACCGTGGTCAGCGTTGCCCCCCTGTTCTCCAACGCCTCCGAGGCACAACTCAGCGCGCTGCGCGCGGTGCGTCCACCTGCCGGAGATCCCGTTAAGCTGACCGGCGTCGCGCAGATCAACCACGACAGCGTGGTAGCGATTACCTCCAGGCTGCCGACGGTGCTGGGAGTCATCGCGGCGATCACGTTCGTGCTGCTGTTCCTCCTCACCGGCAGCGTGGTGTTGCCGTTGAAGGCGCTGGTGCTCAACGTCTTATCGCTGACGGCGGCCTTCGGCGCGCTGGTGTGGATCTTCCAGGACGGCCATCTTGGCGCGCTGGGAACCACACCGACCGGCACGTTGGTTGTTAACCTGCCGGTGCTGCTGTTCTGCGTCGCGTTTGGGCTGTCGATGGACTACGAGGTGTTCCTGGTCTCCCGGATCCGTGAATACTCGCTTAGGGCCGGAGCCGCGCGGCCGGCGACGGAAGGCCAAGCCAACACCCGTTCCGATAACGACGAGAGTGTGGCACTTGGCCTTGCGCGCACGGGCCGGGTCGTCACCGCCGCGGCTCTGCTGATGTCGATCTCGTTCGCCGCACTGATCGCCGCGCAGGTCGCGTTCATGCGGATGTTCGGCGCCGGCCTCACGCTGGCGGTGCTTGCGGACGCGACGCTGGTCCGGATGCTGCTGGTGCCCGCGTTCATGCATTTGCTCGGCCGGTGGAATTGGTGGGCACCCAAACCGCTGGCCCGGCTGCACGCTCGAATCGGCATCAGCGAGGCCCCCGACGACCCTCCGGCGAACAACAATCGCGAGCGGACCGCCATCTCCCTGGACACTGGTTAGCGTGGCCATCGACAATCTGCGTCGCCGCCGTGCCCCGCGGGGTTCCGGTGAGCAGTTGCGCGAGGAGATTCTTGATGCCACCACCGAGCTGGTGCTGAAGACGGGCCACGCCAAGGGTGTGTCGATCCGTTCGGTGGCCCAGCGGGTCGGGGTGACGCCGCCGTCGATCTATTTGCACTTCGCAGACAAGGACGCGCTCCTGGACGCGGTGTGCGCCAGGTACTTCGAGAAGCTCGGGGAGGAGATGCAGCAGGCGGCCGCCGCGCAGCCGTCGACGATCGAGGTGCTACGGGCGCAAGGGTTGGCGTACATCCGGTTCGCGATGAAAACCCCTGAGCTGTACCGCATCGCGACAATGGGTGACGGTCGGCCCGGTAGCGATGTGGACATGGCGCTGAACAGTTCTGCGTTCGTGCACATGCGCAACACGGTCGAGATGCTGATGGCCGAAAGCGTTCTCCCGCCCGGTGATTCGACGGTCACTGCACTGGAGTTGTGGACGGTCGGACATGGGGTGGCCGCGATGATGATCTCCAGGCCGTACTTGCCGTGGGGCGATGTCGAGGGTTTCGCCCACCGGGTGCTGCAGGCGGTGGTCGTAGGAGAGATCGTGTCGGGCGCCATCACCCCGGGCACCACGCCACAGGAGGCGGTCGCCAGGTTGAAGGGACTGCTGGATGTGCAACACCGTCGATAACCCGTTCTTCGCGCGGGTGTGGACCGTGCTGTCGAAGCACGAGCCGGAGTCGCTACTGCGGCTGCGCTGCGAGAACCTCGAGGGCCTGTCCGGCCGGGTGCTGGAAGTCGGCGCGGGGACCGGGACCAATTTCGAGTTCTACCCGGACACCGTGACAGAGGTGGTCGCCGTCGAACCCGAGCCGCGGCTGGCGGTGCTGGCGCAGCGAGCCGCCGCGGTCGCTTCTGTGCCTGTCACGGTCAGCTCCAACACGGTCGAGCAGTACACGTCTGGGGCGGAGCCCTTCGAGGCGGTCGTCTGCTCGTTGGTGCTGTGCTCGATCGATAAGCCGGATGACGTTCTGCGGCAATTGCTTTCAATGCTACGGCCGGGCGGCGAGCTGCGCTATCTCGAGCATGTCGCCAGCAGCGGTCCTCGTGCACGCCTGCAGAAGCTCGCCGACGCCACCCTGTGGCCGCGGTTGGCCGGCAACTGCCACACCCATCGGCACACCGAGGAGGCCATCGTCGGCGCCGGGTTTCAGGTGATCGGCGCGCGTCGCGAGTGGACGCTTCCCGCGTGGGTGCCGATGCCGGTCTCGGAGTTTGCCATCGGCCGGGCGGTGCGGGCCGCCTAGCCCAACAACGCGGGCAGGCGCTGTAGGAGCCCTGGCAGGGCGGTCGCAGCCGTTTCCCGCAGCGTGACGGTGGCGCTCGCCGACAGCGGGGTGCGTTCGGGGTTGACCTCGACGACCGTGGTGCCAGAGGCCAGCGCCAACTCGGGTAGCCCCGCCGCGGGGTAAACGATCGATGATGTGCCGACGACGATCACCACGTCCGCGTTGGTCACCGCATCAACCGAACGCTGCCAAGCATCCTCGGGCAGCGGCTCGCCGAACCACACGACGTTGGGCCGGATCGGCCCACCGCACGAGCACCGCGGCGGGTCGACGGCCTCAACCGGCTCGGGCATCGTGGGCAGCTCCCCGCCGTACGGGGATTGGCAACGATCGCAACGGAATTCGAACAGGCTGCCGTGCAAGTGGTAGACATGGCTACTGCCGGCGCGCTCGTGGAGGTTGTCGACGTTCTGTGTGACCACGTGTACGTCCGCATAGTCCTGCCACGCCGCGACCGCCAGATGGCCGTTGTTCGGCTGCACCGAGCCCATCAGGTAGTGCCGCCACAGGTACCAAGCCCACACCTTCTCGGGGTGCGCGCGCCATCCCTCTGAGCTGGAGATCTCGTATGGATCGACCTTCGCCCACAGGCCGGTCTCGGCGTCGCGGAACGTCGGCACACCGCTCTCTGCCGAAATGCCCGCACCGCTGAGGACCGTCACCTGCACACCACCAAAGTAGCGGGTTTGGGTGATACTGGGGACGTGGCCGAGTTGGGGGATTGGGTTCGCGTAGATCCACACGGTGCCAAGCCGCTTTTCGACCAGCTCAGGACGCAGATCATCGACGGGATCCGGGACGGAAGGCTGTCCCCGGGCAGCCGGTTGCCGACGGTCCGCGAGCTGGCCGGGAAGATGAGCCTGGCCGTCAACACCGTTGCCCGCGCATACCGGGAGTTGGAGTCGGCCGGAATTCTCGAAACTCGTGGGCGCTTTGGCACTTTCGTCGCCAGGATGGATCCGGCTGACGCCGCGATGGCGACGGCTGCGCACACGTTTGTGTCGGCGGCGCGGGCGCTGGGCGTCGATAAGGCCGACGCGATGCGCTACGTCGAGACGGCCTTCGGTTAGCTAGCCGAACTCCATCAGTATCAGCAGCGGTCGGACAGGATCGAACAGTGGAAGCCGCTGGACTGTCCACAATGCGGTGTTCAGTACTTTGCCGCGGCCAGCCGCATGCGGCAGATCATGCACTGCCCGGACCCCTGGCACCGTGTTGACCAAGTTTGCCGCCTCGGAGACCGACAGACTGAATGGCATCGGAGGCACCCGGTACCGCAGGGAGATCCGCATGCCGCGGCGAGACATCGCCGCGAAACCCGACGGCGGCAGATCGAACATCATCTGTCCGTTCGGAAACCGCTTGGCGCACTCCGTCATCAACGCCATTGCCTCTTCGGGTTGCAGGTACATCATCACGCCCTCGGCGGTGATGAACACGCCGTGCTCCGTGTCGACGCCGTCCATCCAGCTGAAATCCAGCGCCGACTGGGCGCACATCCGCACCCTGTCCGACGTGGGCAGCAGCTTGCGTCGCAACTCGATTATCGGCGGCAGATCGACTGTGAGCCAGTGGAATTGGTCGCTGACACCGGAAGCGTCAAGGCGGTAGAAGCTGGTCTGCAACCCCTCGGCGATTGCGACTACGGTTGCCTCGGGATGGTCGACAAGATAGCGGCGCGTCTGTCGGTCGTAGCCCAATGCGCGCATCGCAAAGCTCTGGCGCCGGCCGAAGCCGAATTTGGCGAAGTCGAAGTCGATGGAGTCGACGAGCTCGATCGCGATCGGATCGTCGATGATGGAATCCGGCCTGCGCGCTTCGTGCGCCCGCACGTGCAAGGTGAGCAGGGCCGTCTCGGAGACGCCGGTCAGAACGGTGCCATCGGCCTTGACCGTTGGTGCGGAACTCACGTTTGTGAATCTAATACTTTGTCGATGGTGCGCAGGTTGCGCGTTGTGGTCGACGCCTTGTAACGCTTCTTGCCCATGGTCTTGCCGATGGCGGTGTCCAGCGTTCCCGTCTTTGGCACCTGCCAGTAGATGACGCCGTCGCCGCGTTCGATCTTCTCGTCGGGCCCGGCGCTGTTGGCCAGCTTCGCGAGCTCGTCGAGCACCGTCTCGTCGGTGACAAAGGTGACGTACGAGTGGTGGCCCTCGACCTCGCGGGTGAACGGGAAGGCTTTGGAAATCGCTGCAACGGCTCGCAGGTCGTACGCGAGCACCCAAGCGTCATAGCCGAATGCGTCGCGAAGCGCCTTTTCAGCCTTCGTCCTGACCGCGTTCACTGCGGACCGGCTTTCCAGCACGACGTTGCCGCTGGCCAATATGGTCCGCGCGTTGGTGAATCCCGCGTCCTGGAGCGCCTTGGCAACGTCGGCCATCTTGAGGTTGACGCCGCCCACATTGACACCACGCAGGAACGCCGCATACCGAGTCATGTGCCGATCCTAGAGACGTACGCTCATGTCATGGGACGGCAAGTTTTCGACGACAAGTTGCTTGCGCTGATCAGCGGGAACTCGCTGGGGGTGCTGGCCACCATCAAAAGCGACGGCAGGCCGCAGTTGTCGAATGTGTCCTACTACTTCGACCCGCGCAATCTGAGCATCCAGGTCTCAATCACCGAGCCGCGGGCCAAGACCCGCAATCTGCGCCGCGATCCGCGGGCATCGATCCACGTCAGTTCCGATGACGGCTGGGCGTACGCCGTCGCTGAGGGAGAGGCGATCCTCACTCCGCCGGCCGCCGCGCCCGATGACGACACCGTTGAGGCCTTGATTGCGTTGTATCGCAATATCGCCGGTGAACACCCGGACTGGGAGGACTACCGGCGTGCCATGGTCGACGACCGCCGGGTAGTGCTGACGCTGCCGATCTCGCACGTCTACGGCATGCCGCCGGGCATGCGGTAAAAGCAGACGACGACGTCTGGCGTGCCGCGCTACGCTGCGATCATGGCATCGGAGGGCAGAAGCGAAGCGACCAGGGAATCGGCGAAGTCGCCGGAAGACGACACCAAACGCAAGTTCCGGGAAGCGCTGGAGCGGAAGAAGGCCAAGTCAGGCGGCAATGCCGACCACAAGGACAGGGGTGCCAGGCAGCCGCGCGCGCACGGGCCGGTCGAGCATCGCCGGGAGTTCCGTCGCAAGAGCGGCTAGGTCGTGACACCCGAGTTCCTGCTGACGACGCTCATCGTGGTGGCGACGCCGGGCGCGGGCGTGCTGTACACGGTGGCCGCCGGTCTGTCTCGCGGACGGCGGGCCAGCCTGGTGGCGGCGTTTGCCTGCACCCTCGGCATCGTGCCGCACATGGTCGCAGCGGTGACGGGACTGGCCGCCATCATGCACGCGAGCGCGCTGGCCTTCTCGGTCATCAAATTTCTCGGAGTCGGATATCTGCTTTACCTGGCGTGGAAGACATTTCGCGACAAATCGATCTTCGAGGTACCGTCCGATCCGGCGAAGGTGTCGCCGTGGCGGGTCATCGTGTCGGGCGTGTTGGTCAATACGTTGAACCCGAAGCTGACGATCTTCTTCTTCGCATTCCTGCCCCAATTCGTCGCGCCCGACCGTAATGGGGCCGTGTTGTTGATGGTGTGGCTGAGCATGATCTTCATGGCGGTGACGCTGGTGGTGTTCAGCTTCTACGGCGTGTTCGCCGCGGCTGTCCGTCGTGAGGTCATCTCGCGGCCGCGCATCGTGGCGTGGATGCGGCGCAGTTTCGCCGCGACCTACGTCATCCTCGCCGGCCGCCTCGCGGCGCAGACCCGCTGACTGTCGCTGGCCAGCGTGCGCGCGGCGACCAGCGCAGACAGCATCACCGCGACGCAGCAGAGCCCCTGGTCCTTCAGGCCCCAGCCGACCGACGCCAGCGTCGCCATACCGGCGATGCACAGCAGCGCACCTACCGCGGCGCTGCGGGCGCCGGGCCGGGCGACGAAGCCCCGTCCCAGGACCGCAATGGATTGTTCTCCAGCGGCCGCAGCGTGACGAACACGAGCGCGACCAGCGCTCCCATGACCAGTAGCTGCACGATCGACAGCACGATGCCGCGACGCCCGCGAAGAAGGTCAGCGGCATGATCTGAAACACCCAGGTCAACGCCTGGAATACCGGAGACATGGTGAGCAGGTTGGTCCAGATAAACACGTCGTCGCGCAGCGTGCTTGTGGCCATGATCGTGTGCCCGGCCACGACCCCGACCAACGACACGATGCGGATGACGTCGATGGCCCGGTCCCGGGTCGCAGGCGTGCTCGCTTCGATCTCGGCCGGGGTGGGGAACAGGGCTGCGCCTGCCATGCGGCAAATGTAAGCCCGGGCCGCCTAGTTTTCGGCTGGAGTCAGTTCACACTCGTCGGCGCGTCGGCCACCTTCACCAGCCGCACGTCCGGGCGGGCCGGCACCTGGTCGGCCAGAAACCACCTGAAGGCGAGATTGCCCCGCGGATAGTCCAGTGTTGTCAGGGAATTCGGGTGCGCGGTCATCCCCCGGGAGACGACAATCGTGACGGAGCCGTCGGGGTTGGGCAGCGCGCTGTGGCCGTTGACCGAGCTGCGCGCGTCGTTGGCGTTATGGGTGGCCATGAACTGGTTCCACACCACCAGGTTCCAGAACCTGCACTTGGGCGGCCGGTGCGTGATCACCAACACCTCATCGTCGTCGAGGACGAAACTGCCGTAGGCATAGCAGGCGTCGCGCGCCGACCAGCCGAAGTTGGCGTCCGGCACCTGGTAGGGGTCGGCGAATTGGTTTGCAACTTGCGAGATTTCGTGGCCGAGGGTGTGCGCGTCGTCGACACGCGCCCCGACCGCGAGCGGCACGATGGCGAACATGGTGCGCAGCCAGGCGGCAGTGGCCCGAAGGGCCGCGGCGGTTTCGGCGTCGCCGTGCTGGATCGGATCGGGCTCGTCGAGCGCCTCGATGTGCCAGCTGACCGGCCGGCCGGTGAGGGGGTCGGCCTGGTAGTCGCGGGTCATCAGCACCACACCGTCGGGCGTCGGCCCGAGCTCGAACGAGAAGTTGCCCGCGTCGTCGATATCGACATCGTCGTCGCGCACGATCGCCACGATCCGGTCCGACCACGCCCCCGGCGACGGTTCGTTGTAAGCGGTCACCGAGAAGTAGACGCTGTCGCCCTTGTTGCCGCTGATGCGATAGCGACGCTTGGGGTCGACCGGGCACATGAAGTAATAGGCGTCCGTGTTGTCGCCGCCCCATCTACGGTCACGCCGGAAGGGCGTATTGACCTCCACGAACATCGGCCGGCTGGGGTCTGCGAAAAGGTACGCGTCAAACGCAACGCCCATCGTCGTCGCGAGCATGCGATAGCCATCGGCGATATGCCGGTCGTCGGTGACCGCCCGATCGCCCTCGAGGAACGAGCGGTCAAGGCTGCCAACGGTTTCGAGCAGCTCGCGCCAGGCGGCGGTCGACTCGTGAGTCGTCATGCGCTGATTCCTCTCAATATCAGGGTGGCCGTGCGTTCCACCCAGGTGTCGCCGAGTGTTGCGCCGCGGGTGAGCAGTGCCAGGAAGGTGATGCCTGCGAGGGCCTCGGTCAGTTCGGCGGCGGTCACGTCCGGCCGGACCTCTCCTCGTGACTCGGCGTCGTCGAGCCGCTCCGTCAGACCGCGCGCGAGGATGTCGCCGAACCGCTCCAGAAGCGCGGCGTGCAAGGTCAGGTCCGCGGCCATCTCGCCGACCAGCCCTGGCAATGCCGCAATGGCGGCGGGCATGGTGAGCACCGCGACCGTGCGGCGCACCATCTCGCGCACGTCGCCGGACAGCGACCCGGTGTCGGGCAGCTCCGTCCCGCTGTCGATCGGGAATACCGCCTCGTGCACGAGGTGCGCCTTGCTCGGCCAGCGCCGGTATATCGCGGGCTTGCTCGTCCCCGCCCGCCGGGCGATCGCGTCGACCGAGAGGTCGGCGTATCCCGTCTCGCCGAGCAGGTCGACCGTCGCGCGAAGCACCGCACTGTCGATGCGCGGATCACGGGGCCGGCCAATGTCTGTCGTCATTACGAAACTCAGAGTAACATAAGTCGCCATGACGCACGCCACACCGGATCTGGTCCAGCTAGACGACCTCGCCGAACCCCGGTTCAGCCCCGAGGCCCAGCAGATCCGCGACATGATGGCCGCACTCGCCGCCGACTGTCCGCTCGACGCAGATGCGTTGCACGCCAGGGCGATTGCCGACACCGGGCTCGACGACTTCGGTCCCGACGACTACCGCGAGCGCCTGGACGTCTACCTCGCGGCGCTGCACGAGATCGACGACATGCACGCGCCGGGAATCGTGAACTTCTTCGGCCAGCTGTCGCAATGGCTGAAGAACCGGCTGCTGCTCACCGACCTGCTGAACCGGCACCCAGAGATCCACGACATCGAACTGCTGCCCCCCGTGGTCATCGCCGGGCTGCCACGCACCGGCACAACGCATCTGCATAACCTGCTCGGTGCCGCGCCGACCTTCCGCACACTGCCGTACTGGGAGAGCTTCGAGCCGTTCCCGCTGCCAGCTGAGATCGGGGTCGAGCCAGACCCACGCGCCGCGCGCATGGACGTTGCGGTCTCGGTGATGAACACCGTGATGCCGCACTTCGCACTCATGCACGAGATGACCACCGAGCATGTCCACGAAGAGATTCAGCTTCTTGCCAACGATGTGTCCACGATGTTCATGGAGACCCTCGCTCTCGTGCCGCGATGGCGCGACTATTACCTTGGCCACGATCAGACATCGACCTACGAATATCTGGCCACCCAACTCAAGGCGCTGCAGTTCCTGCGCGGTGGGAAGCGCTGGCTGCTCAAGTCTCCTCAGCACCTAGAGCAACTCCCCGTGCTGGCGAAGGTCTTCCCGGGCGCGGCCGTCGTATGCACCCATCGCGACCCTGTGCCGGTGGCGCTGTCGATGGTGGCGATGCTCACCTACTCCGCACGCATGCACCGCTCCGCTGTGCCGGTAGAGCAGATCGCAGCCGAGTGGATCGACCGACTCGAATTGATGCTCGGCTCGCTGCTTCGCGACCGCGATGTCATCCCACCGGAGCGATCGATCGACGTGAGCTTCGACGACTACATGGCCGACCAACTCGGCATCGCCGAGCAGGTTTACGGATTGGTGGGCGAGCCGATGACCGACGACACACGCACCCGGATCGCCGAGTATCTGGCCGACCACGAGCGTGGCCGACTCGGCCGCGTCGTGACGTCGTACAACATGTTCGGGCTCGACGAAGAAGACCTGCGCGCGCGCTTCGCGCCGTACGTCAGCCGATTCTTGTCGTAGCCGCCGCATCTGTGCGGCGGGACTCGCGCGCTTCCTGCATCAGAATCGCGACCAGGCAAATCGTCGACAGGATCGCGACGGCGATCGCGAAAGTCACACCGGCCGTTTGCAATCCCCACCGTTGGGCCGCCAGCCCCTCGCCGACCACCGGCAACGAGATCGCCACATAGGCGACGACGAAGTAGGTCGAGTTGACCTCGGCGCGACGATCGGCGGGCGTGCGCTCGGCGACCGCGGCCAGGCCGCGGCTGAAGCTGATGCCCTGTCCGATGCCCGACACCACCGCGGCCGCGATGAGTCCAACCAGCGATGAACGCTGCAGCGCCACGGCCAGAATCACCATGCCTGCCACGAGAATCGCGCAACCGATCGCGACGGCCCGCTGCGGGTTGAGGTTGTTTGCGGCGATCTGCGCGACCGCCGAGGCAGCGAAGATCGAGCAGGCGATGAGCCCGGCGACGGCGTGGTTGTCGATGCCGACGACGTGGGAGAGGAACGACGGCGCGACGGCGGTGAAGAGGCCGGTCACCGCGAAGCCGGCGAATGCCGCGAGCGAGGCGATGACGAACACGGCGCGTACCTCGACCGGGATCGACAAGCGCTGTACGCCAATGGTGCCGGTGCGTTGTGAGGTTTCAGGCACGACGAACACGGCGATGCCGGCCAGCACGGTGAGCGCGATATGCACGATGAAGCTCAAGTGCAGCGGCGCCGGCGCGTACTGGACCAACAGCCCGGCCAGCAGCGGCCCGGTGCCGAGCCCGCCGATGTTCGCAACCGTCGCGACCGCGGCGGCACGGGTGCGCCAGCTCGGCGGGGCGGCCTCGATGACCGCGGCGGTGGCGGTTCCGGTGAAGATGCCGGCCGACAGCCCGGACAGCACCCGGCCGACAAGCAGCATCGGCACCGAGTGGGCGACCAGGAAGACCACCGCGCTCGCCAGCGCAAACGCCACGCCGGCCAGCAGCACCGGGCGTCGGCCGATGGCGTCGGACCAGCGTCCGAAGGCCAGCAGCGCGAACAGCACGCCGCCGGCGTATGTCGCGTAGATCACGGTCGTCGTCAGCACGTCGAAGTGCATGTGCTCGCCGTAGAGCGCATACATCGGTGTGGGCAGCGTGGTACCGACCATAATCGCGGCGAAGGCGTAGGCCAGCAGCGCGAACGCGAAGCGATGTTGGCGACTGGGCACGACGTCCGACGGTACCGGCTGTTCCTGGACGAGTTCTCGCTGAGCGTGGGGCACGTGGGGCTAAACGCCAGACATCGTCTGCACAATCCCCGCCTAGACTGACCGCGTGGCGAAACTGCAGTTAGTCCAAGATCCGGCGGCCGACGCGCTACTGGAATCGAATCCTCTTGCGCTGCTACTGGGTATGTTGCTAGATCAGCAGATTCCGATGGAGGTCGCGTTCGGCGGGCCGAAGAAGATCGCCGACCGCATGGGCGGCCTGCACGCTAGCGAGATCGCCGACTACGACCCCGATAAGTTCGCCGCGTTGTGTGCGGAACGCCCTGCGGTGCACCGGTTTCCTGGGTCGATGGCCAAGCGAATCCAGACGCTGGCGCAGATCATTGTCGACCGCTACAACGGTGACGCGGCGGCACTATGGACCGCCGGTGACCCCGACGGGCCCGAGGTGTTGCAGCGGTTGAAGGGTTTGCCTGGTTTCGGCGAGCAGAAGGCGAAGATCTTCCTTGCGCTGCTCGGCAAGCAGTACGGCGTTACGCCGAAGGGCTGGCGCGAAGCCGCGGGTGACTACGGCAAGGCCGGTACACACCTGTCGGTGGCCGACGTGAAGGACGCCGGGTCGCTGGAGAAGGTGCGGTCGACCAAGAAGCAGATGAAGGCGGCAGCGAAGGCCGCCAAGGGCTAACCTCGCTGGTGGCCTGGCTCGAGGTCGAGCTCGGCCAGGGTGGTGATGATTCCGGCGACGATTCGTCCCGTTGATGTGCCGGTGTCCAGGTTTTCTTTCAGCGCGCGCAGCGTGATCCCGCGTTCATTGAGTTCCGCGACGGTCCGCGTCACCTCGGCCACCGACCTGCCGAGGCGGTCGAGCGCGACCACGACAACGGTGTCGCCCGAGCGCGCGTAACTCAGCATGGCGTGCAGACCCGCTCGTACCCGGTCGGCCGAGTCGGACAACCGGTCGGTGAACACCTTCCTCGGATCGACCCCGGCGGCGGTCAGCGCCGCGAGCTGGCCCTCGAGGTTCTGCCCGAGGGGGCTGGCTGTGGCGTAGCCCAGCATGCAGGTCACGAACCCAAAGGTCTCATGTGGCCGGCCATCTGCGGACGAGACACGCCCGGGTGAACTGGGCCACGGCCTATGACACCGACAAACCCAGCGGCTGCCCGTCGAATCGCTCCAGGGTGGCGAGTTCGGCCACCGGTTTGCGCGTCAGCTTGCTGACCTGCTTTACCGGCTTGCCAATCGGCAGGACGGCGGCGATCGCGTAGTCATCCGGTATGCCGAGCAGCTCTTTGACGCGAGGTTCCTCGGCCACCGCCATCGTCGTCAACACACCGCCGTAGCCCTCGTTGCGCGCTGCCAGCAGGATGTTCCAGACGAACGGGTACACCGAGGCACCCGGGATGACGCCGATGCGGTCGAGATACTGGTCGAACGCCGCAACGACGTTGAGGTCCACACAGACCACCAGCACGGCTCCGGCACCCAGCACGGGCGCACCAAGGTACGGAGGTACTTCGGTGGCGGCCACCTCTTCGGCGGAGACCTGCATGGGCCGCACGGGATTCCACGGTCCTTCGCCATTCTTGGTTTGCGCGATGTAGCGCCGCGCACCCGCGACGCTCAGCTCGACGATCGCCTCGCGGGTCTCTCGATCTCGGACAACGATCACGTGCACCCCCTGGCGGTTGCCGCCGCTCGGCGCGAACCGGGCGTTGTCGAGGATGTGTTCGAGCACCTCGTCGGGCAGCGGGTCATCGGTGAATCGGCGGATCGCACCTGTGGTGCGCATGACGTCGTATAGCTCCATGCCCTACATCTTGACTGTGGGATCGTGAAGGCATGAAGACACACCTGAATTGCCCCTGCGGTGAGGCGATCACCGGCAAGGACGAGGACGACCTGGTCGAAAAGGCGCAGGATCACCTCGCAGAGGCACATCCCGGCCGCGAGTACGACCGGGACGCCATCCTCTTCATGGCCTACTGAGCGTCGCGCAGTTAGGTCAGGGCACCACCGTCGACCCGATGGTGGGCATGAACTGGCACTGCTTCTCGGTCGTGGTGACCTGACCGAAGATGGTCGAGATGATGCTGCCCGAACCGGTGTCGACGATCGCCGTCAGCGTGGTCGGACCATCCGGATTGATGTCCGGCCGCGGCTTGAGCGTCGCGCTGCCCGAGTTGCCTGTGCTCAGGTTGACCCACGTGACGTTCAGCGGTAGTCGCTGCTGGGCCGCCGGACCCGGCGTGCCGACTGCCGTGAACACGTAAGCGGTCTGGCCCGGTCCCGGTCCGGGCGTCGGGATCTTGGCGGGTCCGGCCACCGAGATCGCGGTCGCCAACACGTTGCCGCCGTCCTTCAGACACCCGTTGCTGATTGACGGGTAGATGAAGTCCTGCGTCGGCGGGGCGTCCGGTCCGAAGGCCGCGGCCGGTGCCGGAGCGGGCGCGGGAGCAGGCGCCGCCTCGGGCGCAGGTGCAGGTGCCGCCTGTGGGGCCTGCGCCGCTACTGGGGCTGGCGCCGCCACCGGTGCCGCGTCGGGCACGGGGCCAACCGCGTGCGCCGGATCGACGCCCAGCGGCAGGTGTGCCTCCGCGCCGGGCACCGCGCCCGGAGCAGGCACGTGTGCGACGAACTGGTTGACCGTCGTCGCCACATTCCTCGAGTCGGCGGACGTCGCGGAGTTTCCGGCGAACGCGGCGGCCGCGGCCATCAGGCTCGAAGCGGCGTTCGTTGGATCGGTGGCCGCCTGCTCAATGGCCGGACCCAGCGTCTGCACCGCCGACAGCCCCGGAGCCTGCCGCCCGTCGATGGGCGGCGGCGGCGCCGGGTCAGCGTGGGCCACACCGGTCATGCCGCCCAGCAGCAATGCGGCCGATGAGCCGATCGCAACTGCAGAAGCGATCATCGTCCTGGTCGATGACATGAGTCCCCCAAATGCCTGGTTGTAGTTGTGGAGGTCGACTGCCGCGGGCGCTTAGGGCAGCGCGGAGAGCGGCATGAGCAGCGGTAAGGGTGCCGCAGCGGCCGGAGCTGCCGCGGCCGGGGCCGCAGGTGCTGCAGCGGCCGGGGCCGCAGGTGCTGCAGCGGGTTTGGCCCCAGGCAGCCCGAGACCCGACGGCATCAGCGCGGCGAGGTCGCCGGGGAAGTTCATCGGGATCAAGCTCTGCAGTCCGGCCGCGGGTGCGGCTGCTGCCGCCGGCGTCGCCGCAGGGGCGGCGGCAGGCAGTGCAGGGGCTTGCGGCAGGGTGAGCGACGCGGTCGCGGCCGGCGCGGGTGTAGCCGGCGCGGCCGGCGCGGCTGCCTGAGCCCCGCCCAGCAGCGACGTGAAGCTCTGCATGAGCTGTGTCGCTGCTGCCGGATTGGCGGCGAGCTGCTGGAGGAACGGCAGACCCGGGACGCTCGGGACGGGCGGCGGAGCCGCCGGCTCGGCCGCGGCCGTCGTGCTGAGCGCAATCGCACCTCCGGCCGCTGTCGCGGCAGCGATCATGCTGGTGGCAAGCATTTTCCTGGTGAATAACATGGTTCTCCCAATCCGTTGACGGCACGCCTGCGGACGAAGCTACCTAGTTACTGGTGTTACTCAAGTGACGCGTGTGGCGGTTATTCAACCGTTACGGATACGACGGTTTGCAGTGACCGTCGATAGAGTCGAGCGCATCGATGCCACCACCGCTGCGGCTGATCCGCGCATACCCGCCCGGCTGGCCGCCGCCGCCCCGATGCTTCTCGCGATCAGCGTCGCCGCGCGGCTCACATTGACCTACCTTGTGCCCCACGGCGCGAACTTCGTCGACCTGCACGTGTATGTCGGCGGCGCCGAGATGCTGGATCATCCTGGCTCGCTGTACGACTACGTCTACGCCGATCAAACGCCGGACTTCCCGCTGCCGTTCACCTATCCGCCCTTCGCAGCGATCATGTTCTATCCGCTGCACTTTCTGCCGTTCGGATTCCTCTCGCTCGTGTGGCAGTTGGGCATCGTGGCGGCGCTCTACGGCGTCGTGCGGATCAGTCAACGTCTCCTGCCGATGGACGGCGACCGCCGCATCGCCCTGCTGTGGAGCGCCGTCGGCATCTGGATCGAGCCCGTGCGCAGCACCTTCGACTACGGACAGGTCAACGTGCTTCTTGCGCTGGCCGTGATCTACGCGGTGTACAGCACGCGATGGTGGCTGTCGGGCCTGCTGGTGGGGCTTGCCGCGGGTGTAAAACTCACGCCGGCGGTCTCCGGGCTGTACTTCCTCGGCGCGCGGCGATGGGGTGCAGTGGTGTTCTCGGCGGTGGTGTTCCTCGCCACGGTCGCGGTTTCGGCGCTGGTCGTCGGCGACCAAACCCGTTACTACTTCACGAAACTGCTCGGCGACGCCCGGCGGGTCGGGCCGATCGGAACGTCGTTCAATCAGTCGTGGCGCGGCGGGATCTCGCGGATTCTCGGGCACGATGCGGGTTACGGGCCGCTCGTCATCGCCGGGATCGCGGCCACCGCCGTGCTGGCGCTACTGGCGTGGCGCGCCGTCGGCGGCGCCGCCGACCGGCTCGGCGCCATCGTCATCGTCCAGCTGTTCGGGCTGCTGCTGTCGCCGATCTCCTGGACCCACCATTGGGTGTGGCTGATCCCGCTGATGATCTGGCTGCTGCACGGCCCGCTTCGGGAACGGCTGGGTGCGCGCATCCTCGGCTGGGGGTGGCTGGTCCTGACCCTGGTCGGGGTGCCGTGGCTGCTGAGCTTCGCGCAGCCGACGATCTGGGAGATCAGCCGGCCGTGGTACCTGGCATGGGCCGGCTTGATCTACATCGTCGAAACGCTTGCGACCCTGGCGTGGATCGCCTCTACTGGCCGACGATCCCGTTTATCTCTCGAGCCATCATCAGATCGTTCTCGGTGATGCCGCCCGCGGAATGGGTTACCAACGCGAAAGTCACTGTCCGCCAGCGGATGTCGATGTCGGGATGATGGTCCTTCTCCTCCGCTCGTTCGGCCACCCGGCGCACCGCGTCGATTCCGTCGAGGAAGGCGGGGAACTTGATCGATCGGCGCAGGGCGCCGTCGGCGCGCTCCCAGCCGGGAAGGTCGGGCAGTGCGGCGTCTACTTGTTCGTCCGTTAACACAGCCATCTCCCAAACGTACCGCTGGCTTTGGTCGCCCAACAGGCGCCTGACAGAGTTCTCCCGCACGATGGTGGATGTGCGAGGTCCCGCCGGGGTTGGTTCCATCGAAGAAAGAACGACGTCGCACTGCGCCGCGCCGACGGGGACCGACGTGCGGGTCGCGGCTCGTGCTCTGGAGTCCATGGGTGTAGAGCCGGCCGCCGCACATCGCCGCTTTTCCGCACAGGTGGCGATCGGGGGTGGTCTGCTGGTCGTGGTCCTCATTGTCCTTGCGGTGTCGGTCGTCGTTGTCTCCAATGATTCGAAACATCCGCTCGTGCAAGTGAATCCGTCGCCGCCGACGGCGACGGCTGCGCCAACGCCCAGCCCGACCGTGGCCGCCGGACCGATTCCGCTTCCGGCGACCACCACTCCGCAGGCACCCGCTGCTGTCAACCCCGCGCCGCCGGTTGACGCGATGTCGCCTTCCCGGCTGACCGCCGAGACGATGACGCCCGCCCCGCCGCCGACGCCACGACACCCACGGCTGCACGACTTGTTTCCCCATCTGTTCCCGAGCGGATAGGCCGCGGTATACCGTCGCGGGCGATGCCCAACCAGATCGTCGTTGCGGGTGCACTCATCTCGGGTTCGTCCCTGCTGGTGGCGCAGCGCACGCGACCACCCGAACTGGCCGGTCTGTGGGAGTTGCCGGGCGGAAAGGTGGCGGCGGGGGAGAGCGACGCGGCCGCGCTGGCCCGCGAGTTGCGTGAGGAACTCGGCGTCGAGGTGGTGGTCGGTTCCCGCATCGGCGCTGACGTCGCGCTGAGCGAGGCCGCCGCACTTCGTGCCTACCGCGTTACGCAGACAGGTGGGGCGCTTCACCCGAACGACCATCGGGCGCTGCGATGGATCAGCGTTGGCGAGCTGGACGGGTTGGCGTGGGTGCCCGCCGACCGCACCTGGCTGGCCGAACTCAGACAAGCACTCGCCGGTTAGCTCACCCGCAAGCCCTTGGCCGTCGGGTGTACCTTCGAATTGAGAACGGATTGAGGGAAGCGAGACGCGCTATGGGTGCGATCTCCGTGTCGAAACCAGTGCGAAACGGTGTGCTTGTCGCGACGGCCGCTGCAGCTATGTTCGTTCTAGCCAACGAGGCCAGCGCTGCGGCGGACTCGACGAACCCCTACGCTGTCTGCCACAGCAGCAAAGAGTCTGGCGTTGAAACCGATACCTGCGTGGGCAATCCTAACGGCCCACCGGACGGTCCCGGCTATTACGTGACGGTCAGACCGCGATTGTTCATCGGTATCGGCACAGGTTTTTAAGGCTCAATATCAACGGGCGCATCGGTTGCGGTGCGGCTGTGGATTGCATCCAGGGTTGTCGCCGGAGGCGGCGCACGGATCGTCCACGGAGCCAGCCGATTTCGATGCAACAGAAAAGGACTACGTCTTGACGGTCGACCCGCCAGCCGAACGGGGGGCTGCGGTGCGAGTCAGTGACGGCTGGTCTGCGGCCGCTCAGTAATGCAATCGGTCGATCGGGTGCCTGCAGTGGGCAGGACTCCTGTGACCGATACGACGAAGAAACGTCAGATGGTGGCACGCCGCACACCGGACCAGGTAGAAGGCGCCCATCCAATTGTGCGGTCCGTGGTAGATCGCCGCGGTCGCCAATGCGGCGATGACACCGATGGTGAAAACCTGTTCGACAGTCATGAAAGTCAATCCCAACCACTTCCGAGGGACCACTGCGACCGTGCGCGCGAACCATGAGAGCGGCCTGACTGGTCGAGGCTGAATGTATGTGCGAGATCTCAGCGACCGTCGCGCACAAGCTCAAGACTCGGCTGGGTCTCAAGTGACCGGCGTCTCTCGTTTTCGTGATCGGCCGACCGCACTGCGACAATCACCAGCGTGGATTTCCGGAACGTCGCCATCGTGGCACACGTCGACCATGGGAAGACGACCCTCGTCGACGCGATGCTGCGACAGTCGGGCGCGCTGACCCATCGAGGCGACGACACCACCGAGCGGATCATGGACTCCGGCGACCTGGAGCGCGAAAAGGGCATCACGATCCTCGCCAAGAACACCGCCGTGCACCGCCACCACTCCGACGGCAGCATCACCGTCATCAACGTCATCGACACCCCGGGTCACGCCGATTTCGGCGGCGAGGTCGAGCGCGGGCTGTCCATGGTCGACGGAGTGCTGCTGCTGGTCGACGCGTCCGAGGGGCCGCTGCCCCAGACTCGGTTCGTGCTGCGTAAAGCGCTGGCCGCGCACTTGCCCGTCATACTTGTGGTCAACAAGACCGACCGCCCCGACGCCCGCATCAGCGAGGTAGTCGACGCCAGTCATGATCTGTTGCTTGACGTCGCCTCCGACCTCGACGACGAAGCGCAGCAGGCCGCGGAGAAAGCCCTTGGCCTGCCCACGTTGTACGCCTCCGGCCGGGCAGGCGTTGCCAGCACCACCCAGCCGCAGGATGGACGGATCCCCGACGGCGACAGCCTCGACCCGCTGTTCGACGTTCTGCTCGAGCACATTCCGCCACCGACAGGCGACCCCGAAGCGCCGCTTCAGGCGCTGGTCACTAACCTCGACGCCTCGGCGTTCCTCGGCCGGCTCGCGCTGATCCGCATCTATTACGGGCGGCTGCGCAAGGGCCAGCAAGTCGCGTGGATGCGTCAGGTCGACGGTGCGCCGGTGATCACCAATGCAAAGATCACCGAGCTGCTGGCCACCGAAGGCGTCGAACGCAGCCCGACCGATGAGGCGATCGCCGGTGACATCGTCGCGGTCGCCGGACTGCCCGACATCATGATCGGCGACACACTGGCCGACCCCGAACATGCGCATGCGCTGCCACGCATCACCGTCGACGAGCCCGCCATATCGGTGACCATCGGCACCAACACCTCGCCGCTCGCGGGCAAGGTCTCCGGACACAAGCTCACCGCCCGCATGGTCCGCAGCCGGTTGGACACCGAACTGGTCGGCAACGTGTCGATCCGGGTGGTCGACATCGGCAGGCCCGACGCCTGGGAGGTGCAGGGCCGCGGCGAACTCGCGCTCGCTGTCCTCGTGGAAACGATGCGGCGCGAAGGCTTCGAGCTGACCGTCGGAAAGCCGCAAGTGGTGACCAAGACCGTCGACGGCCGGCTACACGAACCCTTCGAGGCGCTGACCATCGACTGTCCCGACGAGTTTGTCGGCGCCATCACCCAGCTGATGGCCGCCAGCAAGGGCCGCATGGAGGAAATGGCCAACCACGCGGCCGGCTGGGTCCGGATGGACTTCGTGGTACCCAGCCGCGGCCTCATCGGCTTCCGCACCGACTTCCTCACCGACACCCGCGGCACCGGCATCGCCAACGCGGTGTTCGACGGCTACCGACCGTGGGCCGGCGAGATCCGCCCCCGCCACACCGGATCGCTGGTGTCGGACCGGTCCGGAACCATCACACCGTTCGCGCTGATCCAGCTCGCGGACCGCGGGCAGTTCTTCGTCGAACCCGGCGAGGCCACCTATCAGGGTCAGGTCGTGGGCATCAACCCTCGCGCGGAGGACCTCGACATCAACGTCACCCGCGAGAAGAAGCTGACCAACATGCGCTCGTCGACCGCGGACGTCATCGAGACCCTGGCCAAACCACTCGAGCTCGACCTCGAACAGGCGATGGAGTTCTGCGCCCCCGACGAGTGCGTCGAGGTGACCCCGGAGATCGTGCGGGTCCGCAAGGTCGAGCTGGACGCCACCCGGCGGGCGCGCGCGAAGGCCCGCGCCAAGGCCCGCGGCTGAGTTGCTCATCGGGCACCGGTAACAGGGGCCGATACCCTGAACGGCATGCCGAGGAGCGCTAAGCATGTCGGCGCCACACTCGGCGCGTTGATCCTGCTCGTCTCCGGCTGCACTGTCAGCCCCCCGCCGGCCCCCCAGAGCACCGACACTTCGGCAAGCGCGCCACCGCCGCCGCCGAAGGCAACGCAGGTAATCATGGCCATCGACTCGATCGGGCCCGGGTTCAACTCACACTTGCTATCCGACCAGTCGCCGGTGAACGCGGCGATCAGCGCGCTGGTGCTGCCCAGCTCGTTTCGGCCGGTCGCGGATCCCGCGTCGCCGACGGGATCGCGATGGGACCTCGACACCACGCTGCTCGAATCGGCCGAGATCACGAGCCAGGACCCGTTCACCGTCACCTACAAGATCCGTCCCGAGGCGTCGTGGACGGACAACGCTCCGATTGCGGCCGACGACTATTGGTATCTCTGGCGGCAGATGGTCGGCCAGCCAGGAGTCGTCGATCCCGCCGGCTACGACCTGATCACCGGCGTGCAGTCGGTCGAGGGCGGTAAGACGGCGGTGGTGACGTTCTCGCAGGCATACCCCGCGTGGCGCGAGCTGTTCAACAACATCCTGCCCGCGCACATCGTCAAGGACGTCCCGGGCGGGTTCGGGGCCGGGCTGGCGCGCGCGTTGCCGGTCACCGGCGGGCAGTTCCGTGTGGAGAGCATCGACCCGCAGCGCGACGAGATCCTGCTGGCCCGCAACGACCGGTACTGGAGCGCACCGGCCAAACCCGATCAGGTGCTGTTCCGCCGCGGCGGCGCGCCTGCCGCACTGGCCGACTCCATCCGCAACGGCGACACCCAGGTCGCTCAGGTGCACGGCGGCGCGGCCGCATTTGCGCAGTTGTCCGCGATCCCCGACGTGCGCACCGCGCGGATCGTCACCCCACGCGTCATGCAGCTGACGCTGCGGGCACAGCAGCCCGCGTTGTCGGATTCCCAAGTGCGCAAAGCGATTCTGGGACTGCTCGATGTCGACTTGCTCGCCTCGGTGGGAGCCGGCACCGACAACACCGTCACGCTCGCTCAGGCCCAGGTGCGGTCGCCGTCCGATCCTGGCTACGTGCCCACCGCCCCGCCCGCGATGACAAAGGAGGCGGCGCTCGGGCTGTTGGCCAACGCCGGTTATCAGGTCCAGCCCGTGGAGACACCACCACCGGCGACGCCGGGCAACCCGGCCCCGGAGAACAATCGCGGCCGGATCACCAAAGACGGTGTGCCGCTGTCCTTGGTGTTGGGTGTGGCGGCCAACGATCCGACTTCGGTCGCGGTCGCCAACACGGCCGCCGACCAGTTGCGCAATGTTGGTATCGCGGCATCGGTGTCGGCGCTGGATCCGGTGGTGCTCTCCGGCGAGGCGCTGATCAACAACCGCGTCGACGCCGTGGTCGGCTGGCATCAGGCCGGCGGCGATCTGGCGACCGCGCTCGCCTCTCGCTTCGGTTGTCGCGCGCTCGAGGCGACGGCGGTTTCCACCGCAACGCCGGGGTCGCCGACGTCGTCGCCATCCTCCACCTCGCCATCGCCGACGACCACAAGCACCGCGCCGCGGCCCACTACCATCCCGACACAGACGACGCCGGGTACCGCGCCGGAATCGAGCCAGCTCGTCCAGGCGCCCAGCAATATCACCGGCATCTGCGACCGCAGCATTCAGCCGAAGATCGACGCCGCGCTCGCCGGCACCGAGAAGATCGGCGAGGTCATCGACGCCGTCGAACCCCGGCTGTGGAACATGTCGACTGTGCTGCCGATCCTGCAGGACACCACGATCGTCGCGGCCGGTCCCAGCGTGCAGAATGTGAGCCTGTCCGGCGCCGTGCCGATAGGCATCGTCGGCGATGCCGGCAAGTGGGTGAAGCCGCCGCAGTAGTCGTCGCGCCGCGCTACTTCACGCATGGCGTCTTGGCCGCGCCCATCTCGGTGAGGTCGGTGGGCGCGGGGGCCTGTGTACCGGCGGCGGTCGCGTCGACTGCGGTGACAGGAACCGGGGTAGTAGTGGCCGTCGAGACGGTGTCGGTCGGGTAGTTGCGGGCGGGGAAGTCGGCGCCGATGGTCAATCTCACCGTTTTGGGTGCGACGGCATTGGAGGCGACGGCGGTCAGGTGCAGTTGATCGGCCAGCGTCTTGGCGGCGTCGCCCGCGCCGGGCCCGTAGGTGATCGTGCTGTTCTTGGCCAGACTCTCGGCGGTGATGACCCGGCCCGCGGTCAGCCCGTCAGTGCTGAAGGACTGCTGCACGGCGGTGCCAAGGCCGTCGTGGGTTGTGGCGTTGACTACATCGAGTACCGTTGTCGCAGAATGAGTTTGTGTTGTTGTCGTGCTCGACACCGAGGACGGCGCGGGCGAGCCGTTGGTGAAGATGTTGTGCACGATGGCCCGGATGCTGTGGACGTCAACCAGGTTGACGTCTTCCCCGGCGGGATCCTGGCCGAACTCGCTGATCGGCAACGTGTACAGCGACAGCGAGGTGTCGCTGAGCGCCGAGGAGTGGTCGACGAAACCGGCGAGGTCGAACCCCTCGTCGACGGCGATGTTTTGTTGGGCGACGCGCAGCAGGTTACGCAGCGCAGTCGGGCTGGACAGCGCGCCGCCGTGGCGCAGTGCACTCACGAGGGAGACGATGAACGCCTGCTGGCGTCGCGTGCGGTCCATGTCGGTGAACAACTGGTCGTTCTCATCGCGCCGTTGCCGCACGAACGCCATTGCCTGCGCGGCGTTGATCTGCTGAACGCCACGGTGAAAGTCCGCTCCGGAAAAGCTGTCCGAGGTGTTGTCGTTGAGGCAGACGGTAATGGGCTGCAGTACACCCGCGATCTGAAAGAACGCGCCGAGGGTGACCTCGATGAAATGGTCAACCGGCACGCCCAACAGGCGTCGCACGGTGTCGATCTCGGACTTGCGGCCGGCCTCGCGCGCGGTCTGCTCACGCGCGGACAGATCCTCTGAGTCGTTCTGCACCGAGTTCATCGTTTGCTGGTAGGCCAGCCCGTATGCCTGTTTGATCTTGCCCTTGCACACCCCACTGGGACATCCGGGGATATCGACGTAGTCGTCGCGGGGCACCGAGACCGCGCTGACCGGACCGTTGCCGCCGGGCAAATGCAACACAATCAATACGTTGGCGTTGTAGCCGCCCACGGATTCGTCGCCCGCATGCATCGCGTCGTAGATGTCCTGTGGCAGCGGATTGCCGTGCTGGTCGAGCCGGCTGTCCAAACCCATGATCAGGATGTTCTGCTCGCCACCCACCGATCCCTGATCACCTGCGAGCGCCTGCGAGGTGGTGATGCCGCCCGCCAGGTTGCGATAGCCGGCCCAGCCCATCCCGGTGAGGACCAGGACCACGACGGCCGCGACTGCACCCAGCACCCGTCCGCTTTTGTGCGGTCTGCCGCTTTTGGGCGGTCTGCTCATGCGGTGCCGGGCAGGTCGCCCGCGGGGTGGAGCGTCCGCTGCCCGGGACGGTTGGGTCGATACTGTCATGTTGGAGCCGAATTATCCCGCAGTCTCCTGTGAACGTTGCTGCTGTTCGCGCAGCAAGCGTAGGCCGTGCGCCGCGTATGCGGCGACCGCAAACACGATCAGAAACCAGTACGGCGGCTCGGCGAGCTCCCACACGAACAGCGCCGCGAATGCCGGCGCACGCATGGTGACCGCCAACACGCCAGCGGCACACGTCAACGCCATCGCCGACACGTGTATGTCGGTCCCCGCCCATTGGTTGAGGGCAAGTGTCGCGACCGACCCCGCGGCCGCGCCGGTCGCCAACGCGGGTGTCAGCAGGCCGCCGACGGCTCCCGTCCGCAGGAATAGTGCGGTGAGAAGTGGCTTCAGCAGAAAGACGATCGCCGCGGCGCCGAGGGTGAGGCTGCTGTCCACGCTGACCGTCAGCACACTTCTGCCGTTGCCCGGCAGCTCGGGGTACCAGATCGAGCAGACCCCGGTCAGCAGACCGGCCGCGGCGATCGCCGGGATCAGCACCCACGACTTGAATTGCACCTTCGGTCGAGCGGCGGCCATCACCCGGTTGAATAGAAGACCCACCGCCGCCGCCAGCGGCGCGAACGCCAATGCCAGGAACGCGAACAAGTGGGACAACTTCGCTTCGGGCCACGTCAGCGCGTGCTGAAGATGTGTGACGGGCGAGGCCACCGCGACCGCGAGGCTGGAGGTGATCAACGCAGTGCCCACCGCGCGCGGATGCCACGTGCCGAGCATGATCCGCGTCGAGAACAGCGCGCCGCCGAGCGGAACGCTGTACACCGCGCCGAGGCCGGCCCCGGCCGCGCACGCCAGCAGGATTTCGCGGTCGCGTGCCGTCAGCGACAGCCGCGTCGTCGCGAAATCGCCTAGCGCGGCGGCGAATTGGCGTGGCGCGCCTTCGCGGCCAAGGGATGCACCCGACCCGACGAGCAGCACTTGCAGGCCGGCGTCGATCGACAGCGGCAACCGCGCAACGGGCCGGTGGCCGGCGATCGTCTCCGCCAATCCCGGAACAGCACTGCGCCGCCGAAGGATCCACCAGCCAAGGCCGGCTAGCGCGCCACCGATCATCGGACCGAGCGCGCGCCGGACGGGGCTGCTCTCGCCGACGCCGGTCAGCAGCGTGCCGAATGTGTAGTGGTAGGTGAGGTGTTCGATGCTCCGCAGTAACAGAGTCGTTGTGGCGCCTGCGACGCCGGCCAACAGTCCGACAATGACGATCGCGCATCCGAACTCGATGGTGCGGCGCGTCACGAGGTGAATCTATGCCAATTCCACGGCTGTTCGGTAACGGACTGCTTAGTGGTGCTTGCCGGCGTATGGCGAAGAGGACCGTGCCGGCTGTGCCGCGGGGATCCCAGTCGGCGCCTGCCCGGTGCTGACCGTCGCACCGGCACTGCCACTGGCGTGGACGGTGGCCGACGCCTGACCGGCCATCGCACGCTGCACCGCGGCGTTAATGGTCTGACCAGGCGACGGTGTGGGGGCCGAGTCAGCGGCCGACGCCGTGGTCGCGGAAACCCTTGTCAGCGAGCGCGTCGTCGCAACCTGCGCGTGCGGGAGGATGAAGCCGTTGGCGGCCACAGTCACTCGGTTGCGCGAAGCGCCGAACGATTGGACGTCGTTGGTCACCCGAAGCGGTCGGGTGCCACCGTAGGCGCCGGTGGTGACATGCGACGATAGCCGGCCGACTACCCCCGTACTGCCGGTTGACGCCTGCCCGTTTCCAGACACGACGCTGATCGGTGAAGGTGAGCCGCGATTGGCTTGGCCAGCGACGGCCGACGCGCTTGAGTTGTCAACATCGGTTGGCTTGTCGGATGCCCCCGCGTGGGGAGACGTCGATCGGGCGCCGGTGCCGGGCCGATCTGTCCCGTTTGAGGAATTGTTGTCAGCGGGTTGGGCGCCCGCGATCCACGTGCCATAGGGCGTCACCGGCAGGACGATCGGTGTCAACGTGATAAGGCCGGTGCTCGCGGCGGTTACTCCGGCGATCAGGTAGGAGCGAGCGGATATCTTCATAACGGTTTTTCCTCTGAGTGGTACTCCGGAATTCGCAAAGTCTGGACCGGAGTGATCTGCGCCGAGTTGGTGCGCACGGATGCAGCTGTGCCACCAATTCAGGTCTTCTAAACGTGGTGCGGCAAGCTGGTGCGAATGGAGACGCCGCGGCTGCTGCTCGTCCACGCACATCCGGACGACGAGACCCTGACCACGGGCGCAACCATCGCCCACTACGCTGCGCGTGGCGCGCAGGTGCTCGTCGTCACCTGCACCCTCGGCGAGGAGGGTGAGGTGATCGGCGATCAGTGGCGGCAGCTCGCCGTCGACGCAGCCGACCAGCTGGGCGGGTACCGCATCGCCGAGCTGCGCGCGGCGCTCGCGGCTTTGGGTATCGGCGAGCCGATCTTTCTCGGCGGCGCCGGCCGCTGGCGCGATTCTGGGATGGAAGGGACGCCGCCGCGGCACCGGCAGCGGTTCATCGACGCCGACCCTCGCGAAGCCGTGGGTGCGCTGGTGGAGATCATTCGCGACCTGCGCCCCCACATCGTCGTCACCTATGACACCAACGGTGGCTACGGGCACCCCGACCATGTGCACGCCAATGTGGTGACAACGGCCGCCATGGCGGCGTCGGGGGGGAGCGACTATCCCGGCGAACCCTGGAACGTGCCGAAGTTCTACTGGACGGTGATGTCGAAGTCGGCGATGGCCATGGGCATGGACGCGCTCGAGGATGTGCCATCCGAGTGGGTGCGGGTGTCGGCCGCCGACATGCCGTTCGGCTACCCCGACGAGGACATCACCGCGGTGATCGATGTCCCCGCACGGTTGCCCGCCAAGGTGGCGGCGCTTCGGGCGCACGCGACACAGGTCACGGTCGCCCCGAACGGGCGGTCGTTAGCGCTGTCGAACAACATCGCGCTGCCGATCGGAGCGATCGAGCACTACATCCTGGTCGATGGAATGCCGGGCGAACGCGATGCCCGAGGATGGGAAACCGACCTCCTTGCGGGCCTGGACCTCGGATAGCCCAATTCCGACGCGGTAAGCTTCCGCTCAATCGGCGAGGGCGGAAGGGACGGCGATGGACCCGGACATGGACCCAACTTGCAGCATTGGCAGGACCGGTTCGACAACCTTCAGTGGGTGATCGGTTCGATGGTCTCGCTGCTCGACAGCATCCCGACCTGACCGGCATCGCCCATCCGACACTGCTGCGTCCCGTCGTCCTCACGCTGCTCGCGATCGACGGTGTGCTCTCAGCGGTGGCGGCGTCTTTATTTCTTCCCCTCTACATCGGACCGGTACCGTTCCCGATCAGTGCGCTGGTGAGCGGCCTTGTGAACGCGGCGCTGGTATGGGCCGCGCTGCAATGGACATCCTCGCCGCGGTTTGCGGCGCTGCCGCTGTGGACCTGGCTGCTGACCGTGGCGGGGCTGTCGTTCGGCGGGCCGGGTGACGATATCGTGTTCGGCGGCGTCGGTGTCATGGGGTATGCGGTGCTGATCCTGATTGTTTTGGGTGCGCTGCCCCCCGCCTGGGTCTTGTGGCGCCATATTCGAGCCGGAAGCTGAGTCTTGACGGGGCCCACACCGGGCCCGGCGGCTGGGACTACTGTGGCCGATATGCCAGGCGCAGTGGTTTCAGATTGTGAGACGCGCGGATGATTCTCGACGACGCTGGGGTTACACGGGAGTGGCTCTGAACTCCCAGCGCGGCGCCGATCTACCCAGCCCGGTGGTTGTGTCTGACCCTGCCGCGTTACGGCGGGTGTTGCGACGGGCCCGCGACGGGGTGGCGCTAAACGTCGACGAAGCCGCGATCGCGATGACAGCCCGCGGCGAGGACCTTGCGGATCTTTGCGCCAGTGCCGGGCGGGTGCGCGATGCGGGCCTGGAATCGGCGGGGCGGCGCGGACCGAACGGACGGCTGCCGGTTAGCTACTCGCGCAAGGTGTTCATTCCCGTCACCCACCTGTGCCGCGACAGCTGCCACTACTGCACATTCGTGACCGTCCCTGGCAGGCTGCGCGCCGAGGGCCTCGGCATGTACATGGAACCCGACGAAATCCTCGACGTCGCGCGTCGGGGCGCCGAATTGGGTTGCAAGGAAGCGTTGTTCACGCTCGGCGACCGGCCCGAAACGCGATGGGACGAAGCCCGGCAGTGGCTCGACGAGCGCGGCTACGACTCCACGCTGGACTATGTCCGCGCGATGGCGATCCGGGTGCTCGAGGAGACGGGCCTGCTACCGCATCTGAACCCAGGGGTGATGAGCTGGTCGGAGCTGTCGCGGCTGAAGCCGGTGGCCCCGTCGATGGGCATGATGTTGGAGACTACCTCTCGGCGGCTGTTCGAGACCAAGGGCCTCGCGCACTACGGCAGCCCCGACAAGGATCCCGACGTGCGGCTGCGCACGCTGGCCGACGCCGGCCGGTTGTCGATCCCATTCACCACCGGTCTACTGGTCGGCATCGGCGAGACGCTGACCGAGCGCGCCGAGACCATTCATGCGATCCGCCGGTCGCACAAGGAGTTCGGGCATGTTCAGGAAGTGATCGTGCAGAACTTCCGTGCCAAGGACCACACCGCGATGGCCGCCGTTCCCGATGCCGGCATCGAGGATTTCCTGGCGACGATCGCGGTCACCCGGCTGGTGATGGGACCCAAGATGCGGATCCAGGCGCCGCCGAACCTGGTGTCGCGGCAGGAGTGCCTGGCGCTGATCGCCGCGGGCGTCGACGACTGGGGCGGGGTGTCGCCGCTGACGCCCGACCACGTCAACCCGGAGCGGCCGTGGCCAGCGTTGGACGAGCTGTCCGACGTCACCGCCGAGGCCGGGTATGACCTTGTGCAGCGACTGACGGCCCAGCCGCAGTACGTCCAGGCGGGTGCGGCGTGGATCGACCCGCGGGTGCGCGGCCATGTCGACGCCTTGGCCGACCCCGATACCGGATTTGCGCGCGATGTGAATCCGGTCGGGCGGCCGTGGCAGGAGCCCGACGAGGCGTGGGAGTCCCTCGGTCGCACCGACCTGAACTCGGCCATCGACAGCGAAGGCCGGCGCGCCGAGACCCGCAGCGACCTGGGCAGTGCATTCGGCGACTGGGAGTCGATCCGAGAGAAGGTCAACGAGCTCGCCGCCCGCGCGCCCGAGCGTATCGATACCGACGTGCTGGCCGCGCTGCGTTCGGCCGAGCGCGATCCTGGCGGGTGCACGGACGGCGAGTATCTTGCGTTGGCGACCGCTGACGGTCCGGCGCTGGATGCCGTTGCAGCTCTTGCTGATTCGTTGCGCCGCGACACCGTCGGTGACGACGTCACCTTCGTGGTCAACCGCAACATCAACTTCACGAACATCTGCTACACGGGCTGCCGGTTCTGCGCGTTCGCCCAGCGCAAGGGCGACGCCGACGCGTACTCGCTGTCGGTAGACGAGGTCGCCGACCGCGCCTGGGAGGCGCACGTCGCGGGCGCTACCGAGGTGTGCATGCAGGGTGGCATCGATCCGGAGCTGCCGGTTACCGGCTATGCCGATCTGGTGCGTGCTGTCAAGGCGCGGGTGCCGTCGATGCATGTGCATGCATTTTCGCCGATGGAGGTCGCCAACGGAGTTACCAAGAGCGGCTTGAGCATTCGCGAATGGCTGACCAGCCTTCGTGAGGCCGGGTTGGACACCATTCCCGGGACCGCCGCCGAGATTCTCGACGACGAGGTGCGCTGGGTGCTGACGAAGGGCAAGCTGCCCACCTCGATGTGGATCGACGTGGTCACCACCGCGCACGAGGTCGGGCTGCGGTCGAGTTCGACGATGATGTACGGCCACGTTGACCAGCCTCACCACTGGGTGGGGCATATGGGCGTTTTGCGCGACATCCAGGACCGGACCGGCGGGTTCACCGAGTTCGTGCCGCTGCCGTTCGTCCACCAGAGCTCGCCCTTGTACCTGGCCGGAGGCGCAAGGCCGGGCCCGACGCACCGCGACAACCGTGCGGTCCACGCGCTGGCGCGAATCATGTTGCACGGCAGGATCTCCAACATCCAAACCAGTTGGGTGAAGCTCGGTGTCGAGCGCACGCAGGTGATGCTCAACGGCGGTGCCAACGACCTCGGCGGGACGCTGATGGAGGAGACGATCTCGCGGATGGCCGGCTCGGAGTTCGGCTCGGCGAAGAGTGTCGAAGAGCTCGTCGAGATCGCTGCGGGCATCGGCAGGCCGGCTCGCCAGCGCTCGACGACATACGCGCCACTCGCCGCCTGATCGGGCCTGAGCGACATCTCATGGACCTGGGTTGTTAGTCCCTGCGCTCTCGCTGGCGTCGTGACCTGGGTAAACACTGGTGTCGCTCACAGAGGGGCAATCTGAACATTCCGCCGACGAGCACAATCGTGAACTAGCTGCCACGCTCGGCACAAATATGGGACGCCGTTCATCCACCGACGCTGAGGAGAGCCATGACCACGATCACCGGAATTCCCGCGCACGCCCTGCTTGTTCACGCGATCGTCGTGCTAGCGCCGTTGACTGCGCTGCTCGAGATCCTGTGCGCCATTTGGCCCCCCGCGCGCCGACGGTTGGTGTGGCTGGTGCTCGCATTCGCGGCGGTGAACCTGGCGTTGACGCCGCTCACCACGTCGGCGGGCCAATGGCTGTACGACCAGCAGTCCCAGCCCAGCGCCATCCTGCAGACCCACCGCGAGCGCGGGGAGTGGATGATCTACGTCTCGATCGGCCTGCTGGTGGTGGCGCTCGCACTGGTGGTCTTGCATTGGCTTACCAGCAGATCGGACAAACCCAGAGCCGCCGTCACCGTGTTCGTCGCAGTCCTCGCGCTGGCGGTGGGTGTCTCGTCCATCGTCGGCGTAGTGCGGATCGGCGACGCGGGTGCGGAGGCGGTCTGGGGCCGACAGCAGTGAACCGTAACGCCAGGGCGGGATTCGCTGGCTGGATTTTCCGCCCCGACGTTACGGTTCTTGCCTTACGCCTGCTTTAGCGCCTCGATCTCGACGGTGATCGTCACCTTGTCGCCGACGACCGTGCCACCGGTCTCCAAAGGCATGTCGATGTCGATGCCGAAGTCCTTGCGGTTCAGCACAACCGAGGCTTCGAAGCCGGCGACCTCGCCGCGGCCCATGCCCGGGTTAACCCCATTGAACTCGAGGCGCAGGCTGATCGGCTTGGTAACACCCTTGAGGGTGAACTCGCCATCGAGGATGTTGTGGTCGCCGTCTGCTCGAACGGCCGTCGACCGGAAGGCAGCGACGGGGTACTTCTCGGCATCGAAGAAGTCGGCCGACTTGATGTGGGCATCGCGCTGTTCGTTGCTGGTGTTGATCGAGTCGACGGCGATCTCGGCCGTCACTGAGGGGGTGCCGTCTTCGGCGACCGTGATCGCGCCGCTGAATTTCTCGAACACGCCGCGGATCTTGCTCACCATCAGATGGCGTACCGAAAAGCCGATCGACGAGTGAACCGGGTCGATGGCCCATACACCCGCGCTCAGCTGGGCGGTTCTGGTCGTTGCAGTCATGCTGGTGCCTCTTTCACTCCAAGGGCGGCGGCCTGCCCGACGCCTTCGAGTGGTCAAAACGGACTACAGTCCGAATTCATTCCCGTTCAAGAACGACGGGTATACCGAATTTCATGGCGACCGAACGAGGCAACAGCGGACCTGTCACATTCATCAACGTGTTCGAGCTCGATCCCGACGACCTCGATGACTTCATCGAGGGCTGGAAGCACCGCGGCGAAATCATGCGGGCGCAACCCGGATTCCGCTCGTTCAATTTGCACCGAGCTCTCTCACCCGATTCGTCCTACCAACTGGTCAACGTGGCCGAGTGGGACAGCATCGAAGCACTACAGGCGGCGACGCAGAACGAGCAATTCCAGGCCAGCATTCGCGAAGCGGCGACGCGCTTCCACGTGGTCGCCCATCCCGGCGTCTACTCGACTGTCGCTGCGGTGGCAGCCACTTAGTGCCGCGCTGCCAGCTCGGTGCCGTTGCGGATCGCCCGCTTGGCGCCGAGCTCGGCAGCCACGGATGATGTGCGGCTTGGCGCCGTTGCGGCGCGGCCCGTCTTGGAGGCCGCGCACGGACTCCTGCCCGCGCTCAGCAGACTTGTTGCGGTGCACTCAAGCGCACAGGGCTGTTCATCGGCTCAGCACCAATTCACATCGACATCGGAACCCTGGTAGTTCACGTGCACATGGCAATCGACGGGCACAACGTTGGCGGCGCCAGTCTGCGTCGAGTAGACGGCATCGTGGCTAGGGACGACATAGTCTGGCGTCGCCATGGCAGGTCCGGCCAGGCCGATGGTGATCGCGGCGAACGCGCCGACACTGGCCAGGCCAAGGGTTAACTTTTTCATTTCTCCCACTCTTTCCCGGATGGCTTAGGCAAGCTAAGCAACTGATATCCGGTGCAACGTGTGACCCCGCGGTCGACCTTCCCGCCGGATGTCGATTTCGGCCCATTCGAACGCCTTCACACTCTGGGTGAGGGAGTGACGCGAGTCACACGCCGCGAGGAGGCTACGCATTTTCCGAAGGGGTGGGCCACTAGGCAACTTGTATCTGCGACGACTAGTATCAGTAACCGCGCGCAACCCTTAACCAGACGGCGCGCAACTTAGGGCACACTGAGACGAGCGTCCAGGTAGCCGCATGGATACTTGCGGGGATACTGACAGCGACCTCAGCGAGCCCTACCAGAACTGACAGCGCCACTGGACAGGTAGATCGAGGAGACTTGAGGAGAACTCCGTGACGTACACGATTGCCGAACCCTGCGTCGACATCAAAGACAAGGCGTGTATCGAAGAATGCCCTGTCGATTGCATCTACGAGGGCGAACGCATGCTGTACATCCACCCGGACGAATGCGTCGACTGCGGCGCCTGCGAGCCGGTCTGCCCTGTCGAGGCCATCTACTACGAGGACGATGTGCCCGATCAGTGGAGCGGATATACGCAGATCAACGCCGACTTCTTCACCGAGCTCGGGTCGCCGGGCGGCGCGTCGAAGGTCGGGCTGACGGAGAACGATCCGCAGTCGGTCAAGGACCTCCCGCCGCAGGGTGAGGACTCCTGACGGCTCGCGCGGAGCTTCGGAGGCGCGTCTCGGCGTCATTGCCGGTGTTCCCCTGGGACACCCTGGCCGACGTCACCGCGCTCGCACGGTCGCACCCCGACGGCATCGTCGACCTGTCGGTGGGCACGCCGGTGGATCCGGTGGCGCCGCTGATCAGGGAAGCCCTCGCCTCGGCCAGCGCCGCGCCCGGTTATCCGACCACCGCCGGCACTCCCGCGCTGCGGGCATCCGCTGGGGCGGCGCTGAAGCGCCGACACGGCGTGACTGGACTGCCCGACAGCGCCGTACTCCCGGTGATCGGCACCAAGGAACTGATCGCGTGGTTGCCGACCCTGTGCGGCCTTGGCCCCGAGGACGTCGTGGTGGTGCCCGAACTCGCCTATCCCACATACGAAGTCGGCGCACAGTTGGCCGGCGCGCAGGTGGTCCGCGCGGACTCGCTCACCCAGCTGGGCCCGCAGTCGGCGGCGCTGGTGTACCTCAACTCGCCCAGCAACCCCACCGGCAAGGTGCTGGGCGTCGAGCACCTGCGCAAGGTCGTTGCGTGGGCCCGCGAGCGCGGCGCGCTGATCGCATCCGACGAGTGCTATATCGGACTGGGGTGGGACGCCGAGCCGGTCTCGGTGCTGCATCCCGCGGTGAGCGACGGCGACCACTCCGGGCTGCTGGCCGTTCATTCGCTGTCGAAGAGCTCGTCGCTGGCGGGATATCGCGCGGGGTTCGTGGCGGGCGATTCGGCGGTGGTCGCCGAATTGCTCGCGGTGCGCAAGCACGCCGGAATGATGGTGCCGACACCGGTGCAGGCGGCCATGGTCGCCGCGCTCGACGACGACGGCCATGAACGCGACCAGCGCGAGCGATACGCGCAACGACGCGATGCGCTGCTGCCCGCGCTGCGGTCGGCAGGGCTCACCGTTGACCACTCCGAGGCCGGGCTGTACCTATGGGCGACCCGCGGCGAGCCGTGCCGTGACACCGTGGCGTGGCTGGCGCAGCGCGGCATTCTCGTCGCGCCGGGCGAGTTCTACGGCCGGGGCGGATCACATCATGTGCGAATCGCATTGACCGCGACGGACGAACGGATTTCGGCTGCCGTGCAACGACTTGCGGGTTAGTGTTCGGTAGCGCGCAGGCCGAGCGCAAGCACGAGCCGGTCGTCGGGATCGTCCAGCGACGTCGATAACAGCTTCTCGATCCGGCGCACCCGGTAGCGCACAGTATTCGGGTGGACGTGCAGCCGGTGCGCCACCGCAGCGATATCGCCGAACCCGTCGAGATAAGCCTGCAGCGTCTCCGCCAGCATCGGGTGTTGTTCACGAAGCCGCGGGATCCGCGGGTCGACCAGCCGCGGATGCCCCGCCACCTGCGACACGATCGCGTCCAGGAGCACGGTGGTGCGCGCCTCGTCGAGCGAGGTGACCTGCCCGATGGCGCCCGGGTGGCGTTCGGCGCTGTCGAACACGCGGTCCACCTCGACGCGGGCGGCCGGGGCGCCGGCCAATCCGGCCACCGGGGCGGCGATGACCGCACGAAGCGTCAGGTCGAGTTCGCGGCGCAGCGCGGCAACGACGCCCCGTACCCATGACCTCACCGACGACGGCGTGCCCGTCTTGGGCAGTAGCACGTACACGCGGTCGCCGGTCGACGCCACTTGGGCATCGGCGCGAAAGGCGCTGGCGCTCAACGCGATCACATCGGCGGGCGCTTGCGTGTCGACTGCGCGGAACCCGATCAGCGCCGCAGGGCCGTCCGCGGCGATGCCGAGTTCGCGCGCGATGGCGCCGACGTCCGGCTGCTCGCCTGGGCCCGCTGTCGCCGCCGCGGCGTCGAGGCCGAGCACTTCCTGCACCCGCACCGCATGCGTCGACGGCGCGGCCGCCAGCCGCGACATGATCCGGGCGGCCAGCACCGCGCCGCCGCGCAGGATGTCCTCGACGTCGTCGGCCAGCGGTGCCGATCCCTGCTGCAGCCAGATGGTGCCTGCGAAACCGGGTGGGCGGCGGGCGCCGGTCGCCGGCAGGTGGATGCCGGCCGCCAATCGCGGCCGCAGGCCGAACTCCGGCCGCTCGGCAACACGGACCACGTCGACGCTCGCGCGCAGCGCGTCGAAGATGCCCCACTGGCCGATCCATTCCAGATGCTCGGGCGGCCCCGCACGGCCGAGGATCGTCAGCCGGCGCAATTCATCAGCCTCGTCGCTGGACGCGGAATAGGCCAGCACGTGCGAACTTTCGTCTTCGATGCTGATCATCCCGTGGGTGCGGTCGGCGATGGACTGGGCGAGGCCGAACAGATCGGTGCCCGAGTCGTAGAGCGGATCGCCGCGGTCGCCGTGGTGCTCGAAGGCGTGGTTGACCAGCTTGTAGAGGAGCTCCCAGCGCGCCCGTGGCTCGACGGCCACGACGGCCGTGCCGAGCGCGACGGCCCGTTTGACCGCGGCCGCTGAGGGCTCCTTGACGAAGATTGCAGCGGGTGGTCGGAGGCGCTGGGGCGGCGACATTCTGCCGGCGCGGTCCTGCTGCTGAATCCAGCGGACCGCCTCCGCGTCGGACACGCCGAGCAAGAAGAATAGATCCGCGGAGCCGGGCCCGACCGCGAGGCCCAGGCGAACGTCGTCGGCGTCAACGAGCGCCACCGAGCCCACCGGCATGTCCAGCCCCCGCGGCGCCTCGACCAGGGTGACCATCGTGCGGTCCAGGGCCAACAACAGCTGTCCGAGGCCCAACCCGGCCGTCTGCACCGCCATCGAGCACTCCTTTGTCCGATTCGACTATAGACGTGCGGCCACCTTGTCGGATCCGCCATCGGCTACGTGTCGAATTGCGGGGATCCTTGCTGCATGGACGCCATCACCGACGTGCCCTTTCCGGCCAACGAGCCGGTCCACGAATACGCACCTGGTTCGGGTGAACGCACCCGGCTCGTCGAACAGCTCGAGTCACTCGCCAAGGACCCGATCGACCTGCCGCACGTCATCGGCGGCAGTCACCGCATCGGCGGCGGCACACGCATCGACGTGGTCCAGCCGCACCGCCACTCCGCCCGGCTCGGCACGCTGACCAACGCCGAACACTCCGACGCGACCGCGGCCATCGAGGCTGCCATGACCGCCAAGGCCGACTGGGAAGCCACCCCGTTCGACGAACGCGCGGCGGTGTTCTTGCGCGCGGCCGATCTGATGGCCGGGCCGTGGCGGGAGAAGGTCGCCGCGGCAACGATGCTGGGCCAGTCCAAGACCGCATATCAGGCGGAGATCGACTCGGCGTGTGAGCTCATCGACTTCTGGCGGTTCAACGTCGGGTTCGCGCGCCAAATCCTCGCGCAGCAGCCGATCAGCACCCGCGGCGTGTGGAACCGCACGGACTACCGGCCGCTGGAGGGATTCGTCTATGCGATCACGCCGTTCAACTTCACCGCGATCGCGGGCAACCTGCCCACCGCGCCCGCGCTGATGGGCAATACCGTGGTGTGGAAGCCGTCGCCCACCCAAACGTTCGCGGCCTACCTGACCATGCAGCTGCTGGAGGCCGCCGGGCTGCCGCCGGGTGTGATCAACCTGCTTGCCGGGGACGGCATCGCAGTTTCCGATGTGGCATTGGCGGATCCGCGGCTGGCGGGCATTCACTTCACCGGGTCGACCACGACATTCCAGCACCTGTGGCGCGAGGTCGGTACCAATATCGACCGCTACCGCACCTACCCGCGGTTGGTCGGCGAGACCGGCGGCAAGGATTTCGTGCTCGCGCATGCGTCGGCGCGGACAGACGTGTTGCGCACCGCGCTGATTCGCGGCGCATTCGACTATCAGGGCCAGAAATGCTCGGCGGCCTCGCGGGCGTTCATCCCGCGCTCGGTGTGGCAGCAGATGGGCGACGAGTTCCTCGGCGCCACCGAGGCGTTGCGCTACGGTGACGTCACCGACCTGACCAACTACGGCGGTGCGCTCATCGACGAGCGGGCATTCGCCAAGAACGTCAAGGCGATCGAGCGGGCTAAGAGCGCCGCGCATGTGACGATCGCGGTCGGCGGCGAATACGACGACAGCGAAGGCTATTTCGTCCGGCCGACGGTGTTGCTGTCCGACGACCCGACGGACGAGGCGTTCTGCACCGAGTACTTCGGCCCCATCCTGTCGGTGCACGTCTATCCGGACGAGGACTACGACCGCATTCTCGACGTCGTCGACGCCGGCGCGAAGTACGCGCTGACCGGCGCGGTGATCGCCGACGAGCGTTCGGCGGTGCTGCAGGCCGAGCGGCGGCTGCGGCACGCGGCCGGCAACTTCTATGTCAACGACAAGCCCACCGGCGCGGTGGTGGGTCAGCAGCCATTCGGTGGCTCGCGCGCGTCGGGCACCAATGACAAGGCGGGTTCTGCGCTGAACCTGCTGCGGTGGACCTCGGCACGGTCGATCAAGGAGACGTTCGTCCCGCCGACCGATCACAACTACCCACACATGGGAATCCGATGATGGCGGAGCTGTTCCACCGGGTGGCGCGCCCGGTCATCCTGGCCGCGAGCCGACAAGAGGGGTTGCGCCGCACCGCCGAGCGGTTGCCGGTGACCCGCGAGGTGGTGCACCGGTTCGTACCGGGTGAGACGGTGGCCGATGCGCTGCACTCTGTTGAGCAGTTGCGGTATTCGGGCCGGCTGGTGTCGATCGATTACCTTGGCGAGGACGTCACCGACATTGCCACCGCCAACACCTCAGTGGACGCCTATCTGGCGTTGCTCGAGGCGCTTGGTGCGCGCACCGAGGCGTCGGGCAAGGCGCGGCCGCTGGAGGTTTCGCTGAAACTGTCCGCACTGGGTCAGGCGCTGCCACGTGACGGCGAGAAGATCGCGCTCGAGAACGCCCACACGATCTGCGAGCGGGCACAGCGGGTCGGGGCGTGGGTCACAGTGGACGCCGAGGACCACACCACGACGGACTCGACGCTGTCGATCGTGCGGGAGCTGCGCGCCGACTTCGACTGGCTGGGAACGGTTTTGCAGAGCTACTTGAAGCGCACGCAGAGCGATTGTGAGGAGTTCGCGGCGTCGGGGGCACGGATCCGGTTGTGCAAGGGCGCCTACGAGGAGCCGGCCTCGGTCGCGTATCGCGACCGCGACGACGTCACCGACTCCTATCTGCGCTGTCTGCAGGTGCTGATGGGGGGATCGGGTTATCCGATGGTGGCCTCACACGATCCCGAGATCATCGTGGCGGTGCCGGCGATGGCTCGTGAGACGGGCCGGGGCGTGGACGATTTCGAGTATCAAATGCTGTATGGCATCCGCGACGCCGAGCAGCGGCGGCTGGCTGACGAGGGCAACCACGTACGTGTCTACGTGCCGTTCGGCGCGCAGTGGTATGGCTACTTCGTGCGCAGGCTGGCCGAGCGTCCGGCGAACCTGACGTTCTTCCTACGGGCGTTGGCCGAGCGCAGGCACTAAGGCGCCAAGTGTCGGTTCGCTCGGTTCGCAACACCGTGCGTAAGCGACACCGCGGTATCTCGAATTCGGCAGTTTGGCGGTGGGGCACGTCGGCCAGCCGTCCCGCCGAACGGTGGGGCACGTCGAACATCACAATGTCCGAATCACGATCTGCCAGTATGCGGTCCAGATCCGGATGATTTCGAACTTTGTCGCCGTACGGCTCGGCGGGGGCGAACGCGGGTCATGCGGCAGACGTGGCACGGCCGCGGGGCCGCCGACGGCGCGCTGTATTCGGCGGTCAAGGCGTCTCCTTCGGCTGGCCGGCCAGCCGGCGTCACGTGAGGTGAGGTACCGGGGTTGATTGTCACCAGCCACGGCGTTTGCCGGTTCGGTCCGCCGGTGTCGGGTGCCTGCGTGATCTCGGAGGCCACATGTCGCGGACCCGCTGCCACTCGATCGGGGACGCTCCGTATCCGTCGAGGTTCTTCTGCGCGGGCGGAACTCATCGGCGTGCGTAACGTCATGGCGCGATTCGGGGAGTTTCTCCGCCATGCCGTTACACGCGGCGTTAGCGCTCGGACAGCAGCAGTAGCGCCCACGCCGCGATCGACTGCGCGTCGGTGATCTCGCCGTCGCGGATCATCCGCTCCACCTGCGCGCGGGTGAACCAGTCGCTGCGCATGTCCTGCTCCTCGTGCTCACGTTGGTGCTCTCCCTCGGCGATGCCGGTCGCCAGATAGACCCACCCTCGCTGGCTGCTCATGCCGGGCGCGACATCGAGCTGCCCCAGCGTGGTCATCGACGCAGCGCGCAGCCCGGTCTCCTCGTGCAGTTCGCGGGCGGCGAGGCGACTGGGTTCGACGTGTTCCCGGCCCGGCGCGGTGCCCTGCGGAAACTCCCAGCGTCGCAGCCCGAGCGGATAGCGGAACTGCTCGACGAGGTGGAACCGGTCGCCGTCGCGCGGAATCACCAGCGCGTACGTCGGTTTGTCGACCACGGCATAGATGCCCTTGCTGCCGTCCGGCCGCCGGATGGCGTCCTCGCGCAGCGTCATCCAGCTGTTTCGGTAGACCTCCCGCGACGCCAGACACTCGATGCGTTCCACGGGGCCCAGTATGCCGATCGGCGTTCCCGGTAACGTCTCGGTCATGCTGCTGGCCTCCCTGAACGCCGCGATGGTCGCCGACATCGGCGACGCGGTACGGATCGACGGCGCCGTGCTGAGCCGCAGTGACCTCGTCGGCGCGTCGACGTCGGTCGCCGAACGGGTGGCCGGCGCCCGGCGCGTCGCCGTGCCGGCCACCCCGAGCGCGGCAACGGTGTTGGCCATCACCGGCTGCCTGATCGCGGGCGTGCCCGTCGTCCCTGTGCCCGCGGACATCGGCACCGCCGAACGCCGTCACATCGTCACCGACTCAGGCGCCGAGGCATGGCTGGGGGAGAAGCCTGATGTGACCGAAGGCCTGCCGCACATCCCTGTGCGCTTGCACGCGCGGTCGTGGCACCGCTACGCCGAGCCGCCGCCGGAAGCGACCGCCCTGATCATCTACACCTCGGGCACCACGGGGCCGCCCAAAGGAGCGGTCGTGAGCCGCGGGGCCATCGCCGCCGACATCGACATGCTTGCCGAGGCCTGGCAGTGGACACAGGACGACACCCTTGTGCACGGGCTTCCGCTGTACCACGTGCACGGGCTGGTGCTCGGACTGCTTGGGTCGCTTCGGATCGGAAATCGGTTCGTGCACACCGGGAAACCGACACCGGCGGCGTATGCGGCAGCAGGAGGCTCGCTGTACTTCGGGGTCCCGACGGTCTGGTCGCGAGTCGCCGACGACCTCGAAGCGTCGCGGGCGCTGGCGTCGGCGCGCCTGCTCGTATCGGGCAGCGCGCCGCTGCCGGTGCCGGTGTTCGACAAGCTGGCCGAGCTGACCGGGCACCAAGCGGTCGAGCGGTATGGCAGCACCGAATCGCTGATCACCATCAGCACCCGGGTCGACGGCGAACGGCGGCCGGGCTGGGTGGGGCTTCCGTTGACCGGCATCGAGACGCGGCTCGTCGACGACGACGGTGCGGCGATGCGACACGACGGTGAAACCATTGGGCAGCTTCAGGTTCGGGGCCCGACCATGTTCGACAGCTATCTGAACCGGCCCGACGCCTCCGCCGAGGCGTTCGACCCCGACGGCTGGTATCGCACCGGCGACGTCGCGGTGATCGACGGCGCTGGCATGCACCGCATCGTCGGCCGTGAATCCGTCGATCTGATCAAGTCGGGCGGGTTTCGGGTCGGCGCCGGCGAGGTGGAGACCGCACTGCTCGGACACCCCGGTGTGCGGGAAGTCGCCGTCGTGGGTGTGCCGGACGATGATCTGGGGCAACGGATCGTGGCGTTCGTCGTCGGTGACGCCGAGCCCGATGAATTGATCGACTTTGTGGCGCAGCAGCTTTCGGTACACAAGCGGCCGCGGGAAGTGAGGCGGGTGGACAGCCTGCCCCGCAACGCGATGGGAAAGGTGCTCAAGAAGGAGTTGGCGGGATGGCACTGAAGTTCGACGAGATCTGCATCGATGCCCACGACGCCACCGCGCTGGGCACCTGGTGGTCGACCGTGCTGGACTGGCCGCGACACATCGACGACGACGGCGACGTCGTGCTGACCGCCCCGCCCGGCGCCGGACCCAACTGGATATTCATCGCCGTCCCTGACGAGAAGATGGTGAAGAACCGCATCCATCTGGACTTTCGGCCCGATGACCAGCAGGCCGAGGTCGACCGGGTGATCGGTATGGGCGCCCGCCGCGTCGACGTCGGTCAGCGCGGCGACGAGAGCTGGGTGGTGCTCGCCGACCCTGAGGGCAACGAGTTCTGCATCCTGGCTCCGGAGGACTGACGATGCGGCAGTTACATGCCGCCGCTGAAGCCCAACGCGGCTGGGTAGCGTCACAAGCCGACGAGCGACTCGATCCACGTGCGCGCGAAGTACACGAGGAAGCCAGCGGCGACGATCCAGAGAAGTGGGCTGATCTCGCGGGCCTTGCCTGCGGCCGAGCGCAAGACAACCCACGCGATGAAACCGACACCGATGCCGTTGGCAATCGAATAGCTAAACGGCATGACCGCCACCGTCAGCACGACGGGCAGCGCCACCGAGAACTCTGACAGCTCGATATGGCGCAGGTGCGACGCCATCATCGCGCCGACGATGACCAACGCCGCGGCGGCGACCTCAGTCGGCACGATCGACGCCAACGGCGCCACGAACATCGCGGCGAGGAACAGCACACCGGTGATCAGGTTCGCAAAGCCGGTGCGCGCGCCCTCCTCGATGCCCGCACCCGACTCGATGAAAACGGTGTTGGACGACGCCGACATCGCCCCGCCGACGACCGCGCCCGCGCCCTCGACGATCAGGGCCGAGCGCAGTCGGGGAAACGTGCCCCGGGAGTCGGCGAGGCCCGCCTCACGCGACAGGCCGGTGAACGTTCCCATCGCATCGAAGAAGTTCGCGAAAACCAACGTGAACACCAGTATGACGGCGGCCAGCACACCGATACGACCAAAACTGTTGAGGCTGAACTCCCCGACCAGGGACAGGTCGGGGAGTGCGAACGGCGATCCGCGCAGCGTCGGCACCGACAGACTCCAGCCGCCCGGGTGCTCGACCGCAGACCCGAGGTGCCAGATCGCCTCGATGACGACCGCGACGACGGTGCCCGCCACGAGTCCGATCAGGATGCCGCCCCGCACCTTCCTAACGACGAGGATGCCCGCCGCCAACAGGGTGAACACAAACACAACCGTCGGGACCGTGCTGATCGACCCAACCCCGCCCGCGCCGAGCCCGACGGGTGGCGACGGCCGCCCGGTGGAGCCGATGAAGCCGGCGTCGACGAGCCCGATGAACAGGATGAAAAGTCCGATACCCGCGGTGATCGCCAGCTTGAGCTGCATCGGTACCGCGTCGAAGACGAGCCTGCGCAACCCGGTCACCGCGAGGATCACGATGATCAGACCGTTGATGACGACGAGGCCCATCGCCTCGGGCCAGGTCAGCGAGCCCACCACGGTGGTCGCGAGGAATGAGTTGATGCCCAGTCCCGCGGCGAACGCGAATGGGAGCCTCGCGAAGACGCCGAACAAGATCGTCATGACGCCCGCGGCGAGCGATGTCGTCGCCGACACTTGCGCGAAGTCCAGCTTGTTGCCCACGACATCTTGCGGGCTCGACAGGATGATCGGGTTCAGCACGATGATGTACGCCATCGCGATGAACGTGACCACGCCGCCGCGTATCTCGGCGGCCATCGTCGACCGACGTGCCGAGATCTCGAAGAACCGGTCGAGGCGATTCATTCCTCGACCCTAAGGCCGACGACTTCACGCGTCTGGGCAACCTTGGACGGCCTACAGTGAGTCCGTGTCGCTCCAGCTCTCCGACGCCCAGATGAACGAGCTGCTCGAGGAGATTCCCGTGCTCGCCGGGCGACCGCGGGAGCTGCAGGAACTCGCCGGCGGGCTGACCAACCGCAACATCAAGGTCACCACCCCGGACGGCGTCTACGTGGCCCGCTGCACCGACACCACCCGCAACCTGCTCGGCATCGACCGCGACCAGGAGCACTACAACTCCAAGGCCGCGGAGCAGGCCGGTGTCGGCGCACCGGTGATCGACTACCGCCCCGACCTCGGCATCCTTCTTCTCGGGTACCTCAGCGGAAAGACGTTGTGCAATCACGACTTTCAACGACCCGGGGTGCTCGCCATGGTCGCCGCGGGCTGCCGGACGCTGCATGTTGGACCGCGGTTCCGTGGCCGGTTCGACATGTTCGAACGCCAGCCCAGTTATCTGAAAACCGCCCAGGACAACGGATTCAAGATCCCGCATGACTACCTCGACCACGCCGACACGTTCACCGAGATCGAACAGGTGCTGACGGCCACCGACCAGACCACCGTGCCCTGCAACAACGACCTGCTCGCAGGCAACTTCATCGAAGATGGCGGCCGGGTCTGGTTGATCGACTACGAGTACTCCGGCAACAACGACCCGTGTTTCGAGCTGGGCAATGTATGGAGCGAATGCGGGCTGTCCACCGACCAGCTCGACGAGCTCGTCACGGCCTACTACGGTCGCCGGCTGCGTCACAGAATTGCCCGCGCCCACCTGCAGGGCATTGTGGCCAAGTACGGCTGGACGCTGTGGGGTTGCATCCAAAGCGCGTCAAGTGCTGTCGAATACGACTTCTGGGGGTGGGCGATGGAGCGATATGAGGCTGCCGTCGCCGAGTTCAAGGCCCCGTACTTTTCCCGGCTGCTCGGCGATGCACAGGCCGCCGACTGATGCCAACGAATAAGCTTCCTGACCGCGCACACGTCGTCATCATCGGCGGCTGGGTGATCGGCACCAGCGTCGCTTACCACCTGACCAAGCTGGGCCTTACCGACGTCGTGCTGCTCGAGCAGGGGCAATTATCGGGTGGCACAACGTGGCATGCCGCTGGTCTGGTCGGCCAGCTGAGGGCCTCGGAGAGCGCGACGCGGCTCGTGCAGTACTCCACGCAGCTGTACACCGAACTCGAGAACGAGGTCGGATTGTCCGCGGGGTACAAGCAATGCGGGGGAGTCACGGTTGCGCGTACCGCGGACCGGATGATTCAGCTGCGCCGCACAGCCGCCAACGCCGCGGCGTTCAACATGGTATGCGAACTGCTCACGCCCGAGCAGGCCCTCGACCACTATCCGGTGATGCGGGTCGACGACCTCGTCGGGGCGATCTGGCTGCCCGCCGACGGCAAGGCCAACCCGACCGACCTGACCTTCGCGCTGGCCAAAGGGGCCAGGATGCGCGGCACGCGGATCATCGAAAGGATCAGGGTCCTCGACGTTCTCACCGACAACGGGCGGATCGCCGGCGTCCGCTCGGATGCGGGCGACATCGAGGCTGAGATCGTCGTCAACTGCGCGGGCCAGTGGGCCAAGCAGGTCGGCGCGTTGGCCGGCGTCAACGTCCCGCTACACTCCGCCGAGCACTTCTACGTCGTCAGTCAACATATCGACGGCGTCCATCCCGATCTTCCGATCCTGCGGGACCCTGATGGCTACACCTACTTCAAGGAAGAGGTCGGCGGGCTTGTGATCGGCGGCTTCGAACCAGAAGCCAAGCCGTGGGTCGCGCCGGACAAGATCCCGTACCCCTTCGAATTCCAACTCCTGGGAGAGGATTGGGACCACTTCGAGATCCTGATGAACAACGCGCTGTTGCGGATACCCGCGCTCGAGGTGACCGGCATCAAAAAGTTCTACAACGGTCCGGAAAGCTTCACGCCCGACAACCAGTTCATCCTCGGCGAGGCACCCGAGGTCGCCAACTTCTTCGTCGGCGCCGGGTTCAACTCTGTCGGCATCGCGACCGCCGGAGGCGCCGGGCGGGCGCTTGCGGAATGGATCGTCGAGGGCGCGCCGTCCGGCGACCTCACCGCCGTCGACATCCGCCGGTTCGCCCCGTTCAACGGCAACAACCGCTGGCTGCATGACCGGGTCGCCGAGATCCTCGGCCTGCACTACGAAGTCCCTTGGCCCAACCGGGAAATGGCGACCGCCCGGCCATTCCGGCGCTCCCCGGTGCATCACTTGCTGGAGGCCGCCAACGCCAACTTCGGCAGCAAGATGGGATGGGAGCGGGCCAATTTCTTCGCGCCGACAGGCACTACGCCGACGATCGAGTACACGTGGGGCAAGCCGAACTGGCTGCCATGGTCGGCCGCCGAGCAGGCCAACACTCGCACGAACGTGACGGTGTTCGATCAGACCTCGTTCTCCAAGTACCTGATGGTCGGCAAGGACGCTGAGCAAGCGCTGCAGTGGCTGTGCACGGCCGACGTCGGCGTGCCGGTCGGGAGGTCCGTGTACACCGGAATGCTCAACGCACGCGGCACCTACGAGTCGGATGTGACGGTGACCCGCACCGGCGCCGAGGAGTTCCTGATCGTCAGCAGCGCCGCCACCACCGAGCGCGATAAGGACCACATCCGCAAAAATATGCCCGAGGGCGCGCGTGCGACGCTCGTCGACGTCACGTCCGCATACGCGGTGTTCGGCGTGATGGGCCCCAGGTCGAGGGACCTGTTGTCCACCCTGACGACCGCTGACCTGTCCGGCGATGCGTTCGGATTCAGTACCAGTCAACAGATCTCGCTGGGATACGCGACTGTGCGGGCCACCCGCGTAACATATGTCGGTGAACTGGGCTGGGAGCTATACATTCCCGCCGAGTTCGCCGTCGGCGTGTACGAGAACCTGATGGCGGCGGGCACCCAGTTCGGCATCGGCCGCGGCGGCTATTACGCGATCGAGTCATTGCGGCTGGAGAAGGGCTACCGTGCGTTCGGGCGTGAACTGACGCCCAGCGAGAACCCCGTCGAGGCCGGTCTGCTGTTCGCGTGCAAGCTCAAGACTGACATCGCGTTCCTCGGTCGCGAGACGCTCGAGAAGGCCAAGGCCGAAGGGCCGCGAAAGAGGCTGATCGGATTCCGCGTCGATGCATCGGAGCCAATGCTGTGGGGCGGCGAGCTGGTGCAGCGCGACGGCGCTGTCGCCGGTCAGGTCACGTCGGCGGCGTGGGGCGAGAAGACCGGCGCGTGTGTCGGCCTGGCCTACGTTCGCGCGTCGGACAATTCGGTCGTCACCGCCGACTGGGTGAACTCCGGCAGCTATCGGGTCAACGTCGGCGGCGACCTGTATCCGATCTCGATTTCGCTCAAGCCGATCTACGATGCGGCCAATGCGAGGGTGCGTTCGTGATCAGGCTTCGAGAGGGAGTGCGCACACTCGGACCAACGAGTACTCGATACACAGCGAATGCACAGCGACACCGACAGTTCAGGCATGGGCGGCAATGATCCGTCATGCCGCGGGTACGCAAAGAACTCGAGTTTGGGCTTCAAAGACGTTAAATGGATCGAGGCCGCCGAGTTCGTGGAAGGCTTCGAGCACCTGGTCTCGAGCCAGGGTGGCTACAACGGGAACCACGAGTTCTACGGCTACCGCCAATCGATCTGACGGCCAAGGAGGGACATGGCAACCGACACACCCATGCAGTTGGGCATGGTAGGGCTAGGCCGGATGGGCGCCAACCTGGTCCGGCGCCTGATGCGTGATGGGCATCGCTGCGTGGTCTACGACATGACCTCCGCGGCCGTGACGAAACTGGCCGCCGAGGGCGCGACGGGTGCGGCGTCCTTGCGTGAGTTCGTTGAGAAGTTGGAGAAGCCCCGCGCGGTGTGGCTGATGCTCCCGGCGGCGGTGGTGGACGCGACGTTGGATCAGCTGGTGGGTCTGCTTGAGCCCGGTGACACCGTGATCGACGGCGGAAACTCCTACTACCGCGACGACATCACCCGGGCCAAGAACCTGCTGGCGAAGAACATCCACTACGTCGACTGCGGCACCAGCGGCGGGGTCTGGGGACTCGAACGTGGCTACTGCCTGATGATCGGTGGCGAGACCGAAGTCGTCACGCGGCTCGACCCGATCTTCAAGACGATCGCCCCTGGAGAGGGAAGCGCAGAGCCGACCCCCAGCCGCACGCGCACCGATGGCACCGCGGCCGATGGGTATCTTCACTGCGGGCCCAGCGGGGCCGGACATTTCGTGAAGATGGTGCACAACGGGGTGGAGTACGGGATGATGGCCGCCATCGCGGAGGGGCTCAGCATCATCAAGCACGCCAATGCCGGCACGGTCAACCGCACAGTCGACGCCGAAACGACTCCGCTGCGCGATCCGTGGGCGTACCAGTACGCGATCGACGTCGGGGAGGTGGCTGAGGTCTGGCGGCGCGGATCGGTGGTTTCGTCGTGGTTGGTCGACTTGATCGCCGAGGCGCTGGCCCGTTCACCTCAGCTCGACGACTTCAGCGGGCGGGTGTCGGACTCTGGGGAAGGCCGCTGGACTGTGCTGGCCGCGGTGGACGAGGAGGTTCCCGCGCCGGTCATCACCACGTCGCTGTTCGAACGGTTCGAGTCGCGCGAGCTCGGCGAGTTCACCGGCAAGGTCCTCTCCGCGATGCGCAGTGAATTCGGCGGCCACGCGGAGAAGAAGTAGCCGCCATGGCCGCACCGGGGACGACGACTGCCGACGTGCTTGTGATCTTCGGCATCACCGGGGATCTGGCCAAGAAGATGACCTTCCGGTCGCTGTACCGGCTGGAGCGTCGCGGCCTGCTGGACTGTCCGATCGTCGGAGTCGCCCGCGACGACTGGTCGGTGGCGGCCCTGCGCGACCATGCCCGCCAGGCGATCGAGGGGAGCGGCGAGTCGATCGACGAGGACGTGTTCGCCCGGTTCGCGAAGCGCCTGTCGATGGTGTCGGGTGATTTCGCCGACGCGAAAACGTATGACCGGGTGGCTAAGGCCATCGAAGGCAGGCATACGCCGGTGTTCTACCTCGAGATACCGCCGTCGTTGTTCGGCGGCGTCGTGGAGAGTCTGGCGCATGCCAACCTCACGTCGCGCGCCCGGGTCGTGGTGGAAAAGCCCTTCGGCCACGACCTGGCGTCGGCCCGGGCGCTCAACGACCAGCTACGTGGCGTGCTGGAGGAGTGGCAGATCTTTCGCATCGACCACTTCCTGGGCAAGGAACCGGCGATGGACATCATGTTTCTGCGGTTCGCCAACACGGTGCTCGAGCCGCTGTGGAATCGCGACCGGATCCAGAGCGTGCAGATCACCATGGCCGAGAACTTCGGGGTCGAGGACCGGGGCAGTTTCTACGATCCGGTCGGGGCGCTGCGCGACGTGGTGCAGAACCATCTACTGCAGCTGATCGGGCTGTTCGCCACCGAGCCGCCCAGCGTCGCCGACGCCGACGGGTTGCGCGACAAACGCGCGGAGGTGTTCCGCGCGATGCCCTCGGCGGACCCCGCGCATTACGTGCGCGGCCAGTACGACGGGTACCGCTCCATCACGGGGGTGCAACCCGACTCGCAGACCGAGACGTTCGCCGCGCTCCGGCTGGAGATCGACAATTGGCGCTGGTCGGGAGTTCCGTTTTTCCTCCGGGCCGGCAAGGCCCTGCCGGTGACGGACACCGAGATCCGGATCATTTTCAAGCGTCCGCCCAAGCTGGCGATCACCTCGCTGGCCCCGGATCCCGACGAATTCGTGCTGCGCATCGATCCCAACGCGGGTACCGATTTGATCATTCAAGCCAAGCAGCCCGGCGCCAACCGCACCCGCACGGTGGACCTGTCGCTGATCTTCGCCGAGGAGCTCGGGGAGGCGCCCGAACCGTACGAGCGGCTGCTCAGTGATGCGATGCGCGGAGACTCCAGCCAGTTCGCCCGGGAGGACGGCGTCGAAGAGACCTGGCGCATCGTCCAACCGCTGCTCGACGCACCACCGCCGGTGCAGCCCTACAAGCCCGGGTCGTGGGGACCACCGGCGGCAGACAAGCTCCTCGCCGGCCACCCCGGCTGGCGCAAGCCCTGGCTGTAGCGTGCTAACGCAAGTCAGTTGGCGTGCAGGGCCTCGTTGAGCGTGATGCCCGACCCGTCGCGCTTGACGACCTCGACCGCTCCGGAGACCGAATTGCGCCGGAACAGAAGGTTGTTCGCGCCGGACAGCTCTCGGGCCTTGACCGTCTGGCCGTCCGCGGTCTGCACCTTCGTCCCAGCCGTGACATACAGGCCGGCCTCGATGACGCAGTCGTCGCCGAGTGAGATGCCAAGCCCGGCATTAGCACCAAGCAGGCACCGCTTGCCCACCGAGATGACCTGTGTGCCACCGCCGGACAGCGTGCCCATGATCGACGCGCCGCCGCCGATGTCGGAGCCGTCGTCGACGACCACGCCTGCCGAGATTCGGCCCTCCACCATCGAGCTGCCCAGCGTGCCGGCGTTGAAGTTGACGAAACCCTCGTGCATCACCGTGGTGCCCGATGCCAGGTGTGCACCCAGCCGCACGCGGTCCGCATCGGCGACCCGCACCCCCGACGGCACGACGTAATCGACCATCCGCGGGAACTTGTCGACGCCGTAGACCGTCACCGGTCCTCGGCGGCGCAGCTTGGCCCGGACGGTCTCGAATCCCTCCACCGCGCACGGGCCATGGCTGGTCCACACCACATTGCTCAGCACGCCGAAGAAACCGTCGGCATTCAGCCCGTGCGGGGCCACCAGCCGATGCGACAACAGGTGCAGCCTCAGGTAGACGTCATACGCGTCGGTCGCCTTGTCGTCCAGCGACGCGATCACCGTGCGCACGGCGACCGTCTCGACGCTTCGATCCTCGTCGCGGCCCAGCAGTGTGGCCAGTTCCTCGGGCGCCTCGGCGACCGACAGCTGCACCGTGCCGGACGGTCCGTCGGCGTCCAGCTCGGGGGCGGGGAACCACGTATCGAGGACCGACCCGTCGGCGGCGATGGTCGCAAGGCCGACGCCTGCAGCAGAAGTCACGGCGCTAAGACTAACGTCAAGACTTGTGGGGCTGGATTTGCGCGGCGATCCGATCGCGCTGACCGCGGCGTTGGTGGATATCCCCAGCGAGTCGCGCCACGAGCAGCGCATCGCCGACGAGATCGAGGACGCGCTGCGCATGCAGACGTCGGGATTCGAGATCGTCCGTAACGGCGAAGCCGTGCTGGCCCGCACAAAGCTCGACCGGCCGTCGCGGGTGCTGCTGGCCGGTCACACCGACACTGTCCCGGCCGCGGATAACGTGCCCAGTCGTCTGGTTGACGGCGAGCTACACGGCTGCGGAACGTCGGACATGAAGTCCGGCGATGCGGTTTTCCTGCATCTGGCCGCTACCGTCGCCGAGCCCAGTCACGACATCACGCTGGTGATGTACGACTGTGAGGAAATCGAAGCTGCCGCCAACGGTTTGAGCCGCATCGAACGCGAGCTGCCCGAGTGGCTGCAGGCCGACGTCGCCGTCCTCGGCGAACCATCCGGCGGATACATCGAGGCCGGCTGTCAGGGCACCTTGCGCGTTGTCGTCAGGGCCGCTGGCACCCGCGCGCACTCCGCGCGATCATGGTTGGGCGACAACGCGATTCACAAACTCGGTGATGTGCTGGCCCGGCTGTCGGCATATCGGGCCCGCACCGTTGATATCGACGGTTGCACGTATCGCGAAGGTCTGTCCGCGGTGCGGATCGACGGCGGGATCGCAGGCAATGTCATACCCGATTCCGCCTCGGTGACGGTGAACTTCCGCTTCGCGCCCGACCGCAGCGTCGAGCAGGCCCTCAAACACGTCCTTGAGGTCTTCGACGGGCTGGACGTGGCGCTCGAGCTGATCGACTCGGCCGCGGGAGCGCTGCCGGGCCTGACCAAGCCTGCCGCCGCCGCGCTCGTCGACGCCGCCGGTGGGCGGGTCCGCGCCAAGTACGGCTGGACCGACGTCGCACGGTTCGCGGCGTTGGGCATCCCCGCGGTGAACTACGGGCCGGGCGATCCCAACTTCGCGCACCGCGTCGACGAGCGTGTCGACGTCTCGCAGATCACCGCCGCGACGGAGATGCTTCGGCGGTACTTAACCGGTTGACCCGGCTCGTAACCTGACGACATGTGGACAGACACCATCTCCGAGTGATCCCGGAGCGATAAGCCGTCCCTGTCCGCAGCTGTACGAGAGATCTCTCGCATGTCTTCTATCGTTGCCTCGAATCTGTCGTTCGCCTGGCCCAACGACGCGCCGTTGTTAACCGACCTGTCGTTCACCGTCGGTGACGGTCGCGTCGGCCTGGTCGCCCCCAACGGAGCTGGCAAGAGCACGCTGCTCAAGCTGATTTCGGGCGAATACACGCCCACCGGCGGATCGGCGACCGTCGACGGAGTCCTTGGCTACTTGCCGCAGACTCTGCCGTTCGTCGTCGACCGCAGCGTCGCTGACGTGCTCGGCGTGAGACCGGTCATCGACGCATTGAACGCGCTGGCCACCGGTGACACCCGCGACGACGTATTCGCCGCGATCGGCGAGGAGTGGGACATCGAGGACCGCACCCGCGCGCAGCTCGACCGCCTCGGCCTCGGCCACATCGCGCTAGACCGACGGCTCGGCTCGCTGTCCGGCGGCGAGGTGGTGTCCCTCGGGCTGGCTGCCCAGTTGCTGAAGCGGCCCGATGTCCTGCTGCTCGACGAGCCGACCAACAACCTCGACATCGACGCCCGCCGCAAGCTCTACGATGCGCTTGACGAGTTTGCCGGCTGCCTGCTGCTCGTCAGCCATGATCGCGAGCTGCTGGACCGGATGGATCGCATCGCGGAGCTGCATCACCGCGAAATCCTCTTCTATGGAGGCAATTTCGCGATGTACGAGGAGGCTGTCGGACACGCGCAACAAGTAGCGGAGGACAACGTCCGCAACGCCGAACAGCAACTCAAGCGCGAGAAGCGCCAGCGTCAGCAGGCTCGAGAACGCGCCGCACGCCGTGCCGGCACCGCCGCCCGCAGCGTCAAGGACGCCGGCCTGCCGAAGATCATCGCGGGCGCGATGAAGCGGCGGGCACAAGGATCGGCCGGCCGTTCCGACGACGTGCACGCCGCACGCGTCAGCGATGCCAGAGCACGGCTCGACGACGCCGAACGCGCGCTGCGCGACGACGACACGGTGGTCCTTGACCTGCCTGACACCAAGGTGCCCGCCGGTCGCACGCTGGTCACAGCTGAGGGATTGGCGGCAAAGCGCGGCGGCCGTTGGCTTTTCGCCGGCGTCGACCTGGCCGTACGCGGTCCCCAGCGCATCGCGCTGACCGGACCCAACGGGGCAGGAAAGTCAACCTTGCTACGCATCATCGAGGGCGTGGCACCGGACAAGGGCACGATCCAGCGCGCCGAGGGTCGCGTTGCATACCTATCACAACGGCTTGACCTTCTCGACCCCGGATGCACCGTCGCGGAAGGCCTCGCGGCGTTCACGCCCAGCCTGTCCGAGACCCGGCGCATGCATCTGCTTGCACAATTCCTTTTCCGCGGCAACAGGGTTCACCTGCCGGTCGCGGCGTTGTCCGGCGGCGAGCGCCTGCGCGCGACGCTGGCGTGCGTCCTTTACGCCGAGCCGGCCCCGCATCTGTTGTTGCTCGATGAACCGACCAACAATCTCGATCTGGTCAGCGTCGGTCAGCTCGCGTCCGCGCTGAACGCCTACCAGGGCGCATTCGTGGTGGTCAGCCACGACGAGCGGATCCTCGGCGAGATCGGGGTCGATCGACGACTGCGGCTCGCGGACGGCGAGTTGCTTACGCTTTAGGACGACTCCGCGCGGGCCTTGGCCGCCTGAGCCGACGCGTCGGCCGCCACCCGCTGCATGCCGATTGCCGCGAATCCGGCTGCCGCCTTGTCCAGTCCATCGCTGTCGCCGGTGATCAGGGCGCGGCCGTAGCCCAGCGACAACCGGGCCAGTACGCAGTCGACGTCGGCGCTGAGTCGCGCGATGCCGTCGGCGGCCCGGATGTCGCCGAGTCGCACCGCGTCGAGCAGCGCGCGCAGGGCCATGGCCGACTGGCCGCCGCGTTCGGCGGCGCGGGCCGCTTCGCGGGTGGCGGCCACCGCGCCGTGCGGGTCGCGCCGCGCCGACCTTATCCATGCCCGCGCCAGCGCGAGTTCCGGCGCAAACAGCATCGACTTCAAGCCGTGTCGAGATTCCGCGCGGGCCAAAACCCTTCCCGCCTCGGCCGTTTCACCCATCTGCCCAAGCGCCCGGGCGAGCAGCATCCACGCGAGCGGTCCCCACGAATACCCCGTCGGCGCCAGCGCCGCCGCAGCGCGCCGCAAAAGCGTCACCGCGGAATCCAGCTCGCCCTTGGCGATCAGCACGTCGGCCACCAAGACCTCGCCGATCGCGCGGCCGGGCTGCTGCAGCTGCGCGAAGTCGGTCAGCTGTTGCCCGAGTGCCTGCGCCGCGTCCAGCTCACCGGCCATCACCAGTGCGGTGGTCTGGCCGAACCCGCTGGTGAACCGCAGCAGCCCTGGATGCCCGGCGGCGATCGCCCGCTCGGCCAGCGCGTCGACCTCGCCGAACCGGCCCATCCGAGCCGAGCTCAACGCGGCTGCGGCAGCCGCCCAGCCCACCGCTGTGTCGTCTGCTGACGGAGACGCGAGCACCTCGTCGGCGAGCTCCTTCGCGCGGCTGGGGCTGCCCGCATTCATCGCGAACGTCGCCGACAACGCGTCCAGCGTGGTTTGCGCCGCCGGTGACGACACCCTGTTGCGGGTCGCCAGCAGAAACGCGGTGGCCCGCTCCGGCTCGGACAGCATCCAGAACTGATTGGCCGCCCGCGGCAGCGCCCACACCATCAGCTCGGGTTCCGACAGAGCCGACGGATCGACCGCGCCGAGCACCTCGTCGGCATCGCGTCCACAGCCCCGCCATGCCAGTGCGTAGCCCAATGTCAACCGGGCAGCCAGACCGCCGCCGCGCCCCACCGCCGCCCGGCCAAGCCGTTCACTGAGCATCAAATCGCCCAGCCGCAGCGCCTCTTCGGCGGCGGCCTGCACATCGGCCAGCGACTGCGGGCTGTCGCTGTCGAGCGCAAGCGCCGCCAGCCGCAGCCGGTCAACGACGCCGCCATGAGGCCTTCCGGCCAGGCGGTCAGCCAGCTCCGTGCGCAGCCGGCGTAGCTCCGGCCCACCGAGCGCGTTCCGCACGGCATCCACATACAACGGGTGTGCAGGGCGCACGTCGTCGCCAACGACGACGGCACCCGCCGCTTCGGCGGCAGCTACCGCTTCGCGCCCGGTCAGCTCCGCAATGTCGTTGAGCGGCAGGGGATCTTCGACGGCCAAGTACTCAAGCACCCCATGCGCGGCTGCGGGAAGCGCCGCGACGAACTCCCCGACCTGGGTGGAAAGCCGGCTGTCGTCATGGCCCGGCGGATCTACGTCGATCCGGCCGAGCAGGTCGTCTCGCCACAGCGCAGAGATCTCGTCTGGCACACCGGCACCCGACGCGACCGTGACGATCACCTTCGCTCCACCGCTGACCGCGAGCTGGTAGACCAGCGCCGCGGACAGCTTGTCCAGCAGGTGCGCGTCATCGACAATCAGCAGTCGCCCGTCCGCCAACGCCTCGCGGGCGGTCCGCAACAACGCAGCGGTCTTGCCGACGTCCGGTATCTCGACCAGGTGGCTGAAGGCGGCGAACGGGACCACGGCCGACGGCGCCGTCGCGATGACCCAGTCAATGCGGCCGAATTGCGACGCTAGCCGCTCCGCCGCGGCCCGTGCCAGCGACGTCTTACCCACTCCCTGAGGGCCGACCAGTACCGCGCCGACCCGGTCTCGCAGGCTCGTTTCAAGCGTTGCGAGCACCGGTTCGGGCTGGGCTGTCACCCACTTCGGCGTGGCGGCTGAGATCGCCATCACCTCAGTTAACAGCAGGATGACTCGGTGGCGGCCAGGAGGCACTGCGCGAACCCGACGCGAAGCAAGCCGAAGGCCGTACGCGGGCGGACTCGTTTAGGTTGTTGGTGTGTCCGCCAACACCGACCGCGAGTGGGCGGTCTGCGTCTACTGCGCGTCCGGGCCGACCCATCCGGACTTGCTCACGCTGGCCGGCCAGGTCGGTGAGGCGATCGCCCAGCGCGGTTGGACGCTGGTGTCCGGCGGCGGCAATGTCTCGGCGATGGGCGCACTGGCCACCACAGCCCGGGCCCGCGGCGGGCGAACGGTGGGCGTCATCCCCAAGGCGCTTGTGCACCGCGAGCTGGCCGACACCGACGCCGACGAGCTGATCGTCACCGACACCATGCGCGAGCGGAAACAGGTGATGGAACACCGCGCGGACGCGTTCATCGCGCTGCCGGGCGGCATCGGCACGCTCGAGGAGTTCTTCGAGGCATGGACCGCCGGGTATCTGGGCATGCACGACAAACCCGTGGTCATGCTCGATCCGATCGGGCACTACCAGGGCCTCTTGGCCTGGCTGTACGGCTTGGTCGACAGCGGCTACGTCAGCGAGACCGCGATGGACCGATTGGTCGTGGTCGACGACGTCGATGCGGCGATGGCGGTGTGCGCACCGGCCGCGTGATCGCGGTCACGCACGCCGTTAGGGTGTGTTCGACACCGAACACCGGAGGGGGCTCACCGCATGACCGACCAGAATTCGGGCGTCCGTAGCAGGGTCGGATTGCTCGACATCGCCGTTCGGGTGCCGGGCCTGTTGCTAGACGCGCCGGTGATGCTGCGCGGCGCGTTGACCGGGTTCATGGCCCGTCCGACGGCCAAGACGTCGATCGGCAAGGTGTTCCAGGAACGCGCGGCCCGCTACGCCGACAGGGTGTTCATCAAGTTCGGCGATGAGCAGCTGACCTACCGGCAGGCCAACGAGACCGTGAACCGCTACGCCGCCGTGCTGGCCGCACGCGGGGTCGGTCATGGCGACGTCGTCGGGGCCATGCTCCGCAACTCACCGAACGCGGTGCTGCTGACGCTGGCGGTGGTCAAGTGCGGCGCCATCGCCGGAATGCTCAACTACCACCAGCGCGACAACGTGCTCAAGCACAGCATCGGGCTGCTGTCGGCCAAGGTCATCGTCGCCGAAACCGACCTCGTTGAGCCGATCAACGCCAGCGGAGCAGACACCGCCGGGCTGATGACGGTCGAGGAACTGGAGCGGCTGGCTGCCACCGCACCCACGGGCAACCCGGCGACGACCTCAGCGGTGCTGGCCAAGGACAAGGCGTTCTACATCTTCACCTCGGGCACCACCGGGCTGCCCAAGGCCAGTGTGATGACGCATTACCGCTGGCTGCGGGCGCTGGCCGGGTTCGGCGGACTCGGCCTGCGGCTACACAGCGACGACGTCCTGTACTGCTGCCTGCCGCTGTACCACAACAACGCGCTGACCGTCGCGCTCGGCTCCGTGATCAACGCGGGCGCGACGCTAGCCCTCGGCGCGTCGTTCTCCGCGTCGCGGTTCTGGGATGACGTGATCGCCGTCGGTGCGACCGCGTTCGTGTACATCGGCGAGATCTGCGGATACCTGCTCAGCCAGCCGCCCAAGCCCACCGATCGTCAGCACAAGGTCCGGGTGATCGTCGGCAACGGCCTGCGACCCGCGATCTGGGACGAGTTCACCGAGCGGTTCGGCATCCCGCGGGTCTGCGAGTTCTACGGCGCGAGTGAGGGCAACACCGCCTTCGTCAACATCCTCAACATCGACAAGTCGACCGGTATCTGCCCGACACCGGTGGCGTTCGTCGAGTACGACACGGACACCGGCGAGCCGCTGCGGGGCCCGGACGGCCGGCTGCGCAAGGTCAAGACCGGCGAGCCCGGGCTGCTGCTGTCCAAGGTCAGCAGTTTTCAGCCGTTCGACGGCTACACCGACAAAGAGGCCACCGAAAAGAAGTTGGTGCGCAACGCTTTTCGTGACGGCGACGTGTGGTTCAACACCGGTGACCTGATGCGCTCACAGGGCTTCGGGCATGCGGCGTTCGCGGACCGGCTGGGCGACACCTTCCGGTGGAAGGGCGAGAACGTCGCCACCACCGAGGTCGAGGCGGCGGTCTCGACCGACCCGCAGATCGAGGAAGCCACCGTGTTCGGCGTCGAGGTGCCAGGGACCGGTGGCCGGGCCGGGATGGTCGCGATCCAGCTGAAGGACGGCGCGGAGTTCGACGGTAAGGAGCTGGCCAAGGCGGCCTACGAGCGGCTGCCCGGCTACGCGGTGCCACTGTTCGCCCGGGTGGTCGGTGAGCTCGCCCACACGTCGACGTTCAAGAGCCAGAAGGTGGATCTGCGCAAGCAAGGCTACGGCCCGGATGTGAAGGACCCGTTGTACGTGCTGGCCGGACGTGACGAGGGCTATGTCCCCTTCTACGACGGGTACCCAGGCGAAGTGGCGGCGGGTAAGCGGCCGAAGGGCTGACATCGCGTCCCTGGGCGACCAGGCACTATGGAAGGCGTGCAGTCGACATTCTGCGGCCGCCCGGTGGCCGGTGATCGCGCGCTGATCATGGCGATCGTGAACCGGACCCCGGACTCGTTCTACGACCGCGGCGTGACCTTCACCGACGAGGCCGCCATGGCGGCTGCGCACCGGGTGATCGAAGACGGCGCCGACGTCGTGGACGTGGGGGGAGTGAAGGCCGGACCCGGCAGCTCGGTCGAGGTCGACGAGGAGATCGCCCGGGTGGTGCCGTTCATTGAGTGGCTCCGCGGCGCCTACCCGGACCAGCTGATCAGCGTCGACACCTGGCGCTCGGAGGTGGCCAAACAGGCCTGCGCGGCGGGCGCCGACATGATCAACGACACGTGGGGCGGCGCTGACCCGGGTCTGGCCGAGGTCGCCGCCGAGTTCGGGGCGGGGCTTGTGTGCTCGCACACCGGCGGCGCTGCGCCGCGGACGCGCCCGTTCCGCGTCAATTACGGCACGTCGGAGCGGGGCGTCGTCGACGACGTGATCGCCGAGGTGACCGCGGCGGCCGAACGCGCGGTGGCGCTCGGGGTGGCGCGAAGCGCCGTACTCGTCGATCCGACGCATGATTTTGGCAAGAACACTTACCACGGTCTTAGTTTGTTGCGCCACGTAAAAGACCTTGTAAAAACTGGATGGCCTGTCCTGATGGCACTCAGCAACAAAGACTTCGTCGGGGAGACTCTCGGTGTGGGCCTGACCGAACGCCTCGAAGGCACCCTGGCTGCGACCGCCCTGGCCGCCGCGGACGGGGCCGCGATGTTCCGCGTGCATGAGGTGGGGCCAACGCGACGCGTGCTGGAAATGGTCGCGTCGATCCAGGGCGTGCGCCCGCCAACGCGCACGGTGAGGGGGCTCGCATGACACTGGTACCCGAATTGCCCGGCACTGATGTCATCACCGGGCGGTGGCTGGTCGACCACAGCTGGAATCGGCCGACGTGGACGATCGGCGAACTCGAGGCTGCCAAGGCCGGTCGCACGGTCTCCGTGGTGCTTCCCGCGCTGAACGAGGAAGAGACCGTCGGAACCGTCGTCGACAGCATCACACCGCTTCTCGGCGGGCTCGTCGACGAGCTGATCGTGCTGGACTCCGGCTCCACCGACGACACCGAGATCCGCGCGGTCGCGGCCGGCGCCCGGGTGGTCAGTCGCGAGGTCGCGCTGCCAGAGGTCGAGCCGCAGCCCGGCAAGGGTGAGGTGCTGTGGCGTTCGCTGGCGGCCACCATCGGCGACATCGTCGTGTTCGTCGACTCCGATCTGATCGATCCCCACCCGATGTTCGTGCCCAAATTGCTCGGACCGCTGCTCACCACCGCGGGCGTGCATCTGGTCAAGGGCTTCTACCGGCGCCCGCTGAGGGTCAGCGGCAGCGAGGATGCCAACGGCGGCGGCAGGGTGACCGAGCTCGTCGCGCGCCCCTTGCTGGCGGCGCTGCGGCCCGAGCTGAGCTGCCTCCTGCAGCCCCTCGGCGGTGAGTACGCCGGCACCCGCGAACTGCTCACCTCCGTCCCGTTCGCGCCTGGCTACGGCGTGGAGATCGGTCTGCTGGTCGACACCTACGACCGCCTCGGTCTCGACGCGATCGCCCAGGTGAACCTGGGGGTGCGGTCGCACCGCAACCGGCCGCTGACCGAACTCGCGTCGATGAGCCGCCAGGTCATCGCTACGCTCTTGTCGCGCTGCGGCATTCCGGACTCCGGGGTGGGCCTCACGCAGTTCTTCGCCGACGGCGACGGTTACAGCCCGCGCACGTCGGGGGTTTCGCTCGACGACCGTCCGCCGATGATCACGCTGCGGCCCCGCGGATAGCAACCTGTCGGCGCCGTCGGGCAATATCGAGGCGTGACCTTGGTCCTGTTGTACCTGGTTGTCCTGATCCTGGTGGGCATCGTTCTGTTCGGCCTCGGCAGCGTGCTGTTCGGCCGGGGCGAGCCGTTGCCGCCGCTGCCGCGTGCCACCACCGCGACGGTGTTGCCCGCCTCCGGCGTGACGGGCGCCGACGTCGACGCCGTCAAGTTCACCCAGACGGTGCGCGGCTACAAGACCAGTGAGGTGGACTGGGTACTCGACCGGTTGGGTCAGGAGCTCGACCTGCTGCGTGGTCAGCTTGCGGCGGTGGGCGCGGCGCACGGTGTCGACGAGGACTTCGAGGAGGCCATCGAGCCCGCGGGGGACGGTGCGCATGCGAAGCCGTCGGAGGACGACGCATGACGGTCGCGCCCGACGATGGACGCATCCGCTGCGCATGGATAGACGGATCACGTTTGGCGCCAGCGGATTTCATCCTTTATCGCGACTACCACGACACCGAGTGGGGCAGGCCGCTGCGAGGCTCGGCCGCGTTGTTCGAGCGCATCAGTCTCGAGGCATTCCAGAGCGGGCTGTCGTGGCTGATCATCCTGCGCAAGCGGGAGAACTTCCGCCGCGCCTTCCACGGGTTCGACATCGGGCGCATCGCCCGATACACCGAGCGCGATATCGCACGGTTGATGGCCGACACCGGAATCGTCCGCAACCGCGCGAAGATCGAGGCGACGATCGTCAACGCGCGTGCGGTGGCCGACCTCGACGTCGACCTCGGCGAGTTGCTATGGTCGTTCGCCCCGCCGCCGCGCCCGCGGCCCGCGGACCTGTCCGAGGTGCCGGCGGTTAGCCCCGAATCCACCGCGATGGCCAAGGAACTGAAGCGGCGTGGCTTCCGATTCGTCGGGCCGACCACCGCCTACGCGTTGATGCAGGCCAGCGGAATGGTCGACGACCATACCGCGGACTGCTGGGTTCCGACGATCGATGGCGCGCCGGATGGACGGTCATGGCCGGGTCTTTGCACACCTAACCCAGCGGATAAGGAACAATAGAGGCGAGATCGGTAGGCCCGCTGGGCGGGCCGGCTCATGGCTCATGTGGAGGGAGCACTCGATGGCGGCGATGAAGCCCCGGACCGGCGACGGTCCACTGGAAGCAACCAAGGAGGGGCGCGGCATCGTGATGCGGGTACCACTTGAGGGCGGCGGGCGACTCGTCGTCGAACTCACCCCAGAAGAAGCGGCCGCGCTCGGCGACGAGCTCAAGGGCGTCACCAGCTAGTGAAGTCCCTCACGAGGACACCTTCCGATAGATCTCCAGCGTCTGCTCGGCGATGTGAGCCCAGGAAAACTCCTGAATGCAGCGCTGTCGACCGGCCCGACCGTACTGACGGGCCCGCTCCGGATCGGCCACCAGCGCATTGACCGCGTCGCCGAGCCGCGCCTCGAACTGGGCCGGGTTGCCCGCGTCGTAGTGCACGAGCAGCCCGGTTTGATGGTCGGACACCACCTCCGGAATGCCACCAACGTCCGACGCCACCACTGCGGTCGCGCACGCCATCGCCTCAAGGTTCACGATGCCCAACGGCTCGTATACCGACGGGCACACGAAAACCGTTGCAGCTGAAAGTATTTCTCGGATCTTGCCGATCGGCAGCATCTCGCGCACCCAAAACACACCCCTGCGGGCGCGGGCCAACTCCTGCACCGCCGCCGTCACTTCGGCCGCGATTTCCGGGGTGTCGGGCGCACCGGCGCACAGCACCAGCTGGATGTCCGGCGCGAAGTGATGCGCCGCCGCGATCAGATGCGCGACGCCCTTCTGCCGGGTGATCCGCCCGACGAACGCGACAATTGGGCGGGCGGCGTCGACGCCGAGATCCTCCAGCACCGACTCGCCTGGCTTCGGCTCGACGGGATGCCAGACATCCGTGTCGATCCCGTTACGCACGACATGCACCCGGTTCGGGTCCAGCGCCGGGTAGGTGCGCAGCACGTCGTCGCGCATGCCGGAGCTGACCGCGATCACGGCTTCGGCGGCCTCGATCGCGGTCTTCTCGACCCACGACGACACCCGATACCCGCCCCGGAGTTGCTCGGCCTTCCACGGCCGCATCGGCTCGAGTGAATGCGCGGTCAGGACGTGCGGGACGCCGTAGAGCAATGCGGAGAGGTGCCCGGCCAGACCCGTGTACCAGGTGTGCGAATGGACGACGGTGGCCGCCGACGAGCCGTTGACCATACTGAGGTCCGCGGACAGCGTCGACAGTGCCGGATTGGCGCCCCGCAGAGTGGGATCGGGCTGATGCACGTAAACATCGGGGCGCGGTGCACCCATGCAGTGCACGTCGACCTGACACAGATGGCGCAGCTGCGCGACAAGCTCGGTGACGTGTACCCCCGCCCCGCCGTAGACCTCGGGTGGATACTCCCGAGTCATCATCGCCACCCGCATAGTGACGACCGTAGTGGACCTGGTTGCCTCTGGAGTGTCGTCGACACCAATTGCGTTGACGGACAGCCTGAGAACCCGTGGTCAATAGTGCGAATGGCTAGCCCTGTGGACAACCTGCCGATAGGTTTGAAGGATGCGGGAGTTGCCACACGTGCTGGGGATTGTCCTGGCCGGCGGGGAGGGCAAGCGGCTCTATCCGTTGACCGCCGACCGCGCCAAACCGGCGGTTCCCTTTGGCGGCGCCTACCGGCTGATCGATTTCGTTCTGTCCAATTTGGTCAATGCCCGATACCTGCGAATCTGTGTGCTCACCCAATACAAGTCGCATTCGCTGGATCGCCACATTTCGCAGAACTGGCGCCTGTCCGGGCTTGCCGGCGAGTACATCACGCCCGTCCCCGCGCAGCAGCGGCTCGGGCCGCGCTGGTACACGGGGTCCGCCGATGCCATCTACCAGTCGCTGAACCTGATCTATGACGAGGACCCGGATTACATCGTCGTTTTCGGCGCCGACCACGTGTACCGGATGGATCCGGAGCAGATGGTGCAATTCCATATCGAAAGCGGTGCGGGCGCGACGGTGGCCGGTATCCGGGTGCCCCGCGCCGAGGCCAGTGCGTTCGGCTGCATTGACGCCAACGAGTCCGGCCGCATCAGGGAGTTCGTCGAGAAGCCGGCCGACCCGCCCGGTACGCCCGACGATCCAGAGCAGACGTTCGTGTCGATGGGCAACTACATCTTCACCACGAAGGTGCTCATCGACGCGATCCGCGCCGACGCCGACGACGACCGCTCCGATCACGACATGGGCGGCGACATCATCCCGCGCCTGGTCGGCGACGGCATGGCCGCGGTCTACGACTTCCACAACAACGAGGTGCCCGGCGCGACCGAACGCGACCACGGCTATTGGCGTGACGTGGGGACGCTCGACGCGTTCTACGACGCCCACATGGACCTGGTTTCGGTGCATCCGGTGTTCAACCTCTACAACAAGCGCTGGCCGATCCACGGCGAGTCCGAGATGCTGGCGCCGGCCAAGTTCGTCAACGGCGGCTCGGCGCAGGAGTCGGTCGTTGGCGCCGGCAGCATCATTTCGGCGGCGTCGGTTCGCAACTCGGTGCTGTCGTCCAACGTGGTGGTCGACGACGGCGCGATCGTGGAGGGTGGTGTGATCATGCCCGGCACCCGGGTGGGCCGTGGCGCCGTGGTGCGCCACGCGATCCTCGACAAGAACGTCGTCGTCGGGCCCGGCGAGATGGTCGGCGTCGACCTGGAGAAGGACCGGGAACGGTTCGCGATCAGCGCGGGCGGTGTGGTCGCGGTCGGCAAAGGCGTCTGGATCTAACCGATTGCGGCCTTGCGTCACCGCCTGCGCACGATCCGGACCACCGCCCAGACCAGGCCAGCACCGGTCAGCAGTTGCACATACGCATGATGAGCGCAGGTCAGTCCAACAAAGCGAAACTGAACCCGGCAAGCCGGTCGGGGTCGGCGGCGATGTCGATCTCGCCGATCTTGTCGCCGACGACGCCGAAACGCAGAACGAGCGTAAGGCGGCCGTTGGGGGCGACGACGATCCCGACCGAGCCGTCGACCAGCGCGGGCTCGGCGAAGCGCGCGTTCGCGGAGAACCTCGCTGCGTTGGCTGCGACCGTCTGCGCGCCGCGGATGGTCAGCGCCGAGCCCGCCGCGACGGCGTCGACGTGCAGGACTACCTCGCTGTCCAGTACCGCCAGCAGCGAATCAAAGTCACCGTTGCGCGCCGCGGCGTAGAAGGCATCGACGAGTTGCCGTTGACGCACGAGATCCGTTGGCGCATCGGGGGTTTTGCCTCGTACGCGGCGTCGGGCCCGCGAAGCGAGCTGCGCGGCGGTGTTCTCCGAGCGGCCCACGATCGGCGCGATCTCCGCGTACGGCAGATCGAACATGTCGTGCAATACGAAGGCCAGCCGCTCCGCCGGCGACAACGTCTGCAGGATCACCAGGAGCGCGACACCGATCGAGTCGGCGAGCATCGCCTCCTGCTCCGGGTCGACCGCATCGGGTGTCGCGAGCTGTTCCGGCCCGGTGTCATCGAGCGGCTGCTCGGGTCGTGCGGTGCGGGCGCGCAGCATGTCCAGGCAGATGCGCGCGACGACGGTCGTCAGCCAGCCGCGCAGATTGCGGACGTCGCTGGTGTCGGCGCGCGCCATCCGCAGCCATGCCTCCTGCACTGCGTCGTCGGCCTCGCTCAACGAGCCCAGCATCCGATAGGCGACCGACCGCAGATGGGCGCGGTGCTCCTCGAACGACTCGGCATACACGTCGCACCTCCCTGCCGTCATATTCCGCCTCTGCGATCCGTCATCTCTATGACGGATGGCCGCGTGTCGCCATGACGGGAAGGGATATGACATGAAAGCGCTGCGAGCGGTGTTCCTGGTGCACGGACTGATCACCCTGGCGGGGGCTGTCGTGTTGACCGCGTTTCCGACCGCGATTCCGTCGGCGGTTGGAATCGCACTCGAGCGATCGGACTATCTCCTCGTGTACCTTGCGGGCGCGGCGGAACTCGCTGTCGCGGTGCTGTCGTTCGGCGCCACTCGCCTGACGGACCCTGCCGCGCTTCGGCTCATCGTGACGACCTTCGTGGTGCTACACCTGGTAAGCGGCGTACTCGATCTCGTCTATATGTGGCAGACCGAAGCCAACGGCACGTTGATCGTCAACACCGTGCTCCGATTCACGGTCGTTGCCGTGTTCCTCGCCGTGTGGCGGGTATCCCGTCCTCACCACACGCCCGGTACCAGTCGATAGTGCACCTTCTCTGTGTAGTCGCTGTAGCCGTCGAGTTCCTGCCGCAGCATCTTCTCCTCGTCGTTGATCCGGAAGGCGAGCACCGCCACAGCGGGCACCAAAGTGACCAGTCCCCAATAGGAGTCGAGCGCAAGCGGCATGCCGGCGATCATGAGCAGAGTGGCGGCATACATCGGGTGCCGCACAAGGCCATACAGACCCGCGGAGATCACCGTCTGCTCCGCCTCGACCGTGATCGTGGCGGCCGCGTAATTGTTCTGACTGACGACCATCATGGCGATACCGAGCCCGACGGCGACCAGGATTTCGCCGAGAACGACGACCGGTGTCGGCACCTGTGACCAACCGAAACGATGGTCCAGGGCACTGACGACCAGTACCGCAATCACCATCGCGATGGTGCCCGCGACGGCGATCTTCTGCGCCGTTCTGGTCTCTGCCATCGGTCCCGCGTGCATGCGGCGCCGCAGAACTTCGGGTTTGCGCAGCGCCCAGTACACACTGGGACCGAGCGACACCGCCCCGAAGAACGCGATGAAAACCCACGCCTGCCAGTAGTCGAACGTGCCCGCAGGCCAGAACAGAAACACGCCGAAGAAGATCAGTCCGAACAGGCTTGCCGCCAGGGCTTGAAGCACGAGCTTCATGATTCCTCTCTCACCAGACGTAGGGCAGCAGCCGGTAGTGCACCTGCTGGGTGTACTCGGTGTAGCCGGCCAGCTCCACGGTGAGCACCTTCTCCTCGTCACTGATCCGCGCGGCGAGCACGAACAGGCCCGGGATCACGAACACGAGACCCCAAAACGAGCCGAGCGCAAGGGGAATGCCGACCATCAGCACGACATTGCCGAGGTACATCGGGTGCCGGACGATGCCGTAGACGCCCGTCGACACCAGTTCCTGACCCAACTCGACGGTAATGTTGGCCGACGCGTATCCGTTCTGGATCACCACCAGCATCGTGAAAAGGAGTCCCGCTGCCACCAGGACATCGCCGACGACGGAGATCGACGCGGGCACAGCGGACCAGCCGAAGCGAAAGTCCAAGGCGCTGATCACAATCGTCGCCGCCAACGACACAAATGCGACCGAGATGATCAGTTTCTGCAACGGTCTGGTCTCCGCGGCGGGCCCGGCCTGCATGCGGCGCTTGAGTGCAGCCGGATTCCTGGCCAGCAGGTAGATGCTGGGCAGGTTCGTCGCGGCGGCAAACACCGCGATGAAGGCCCATCCCTGCCAGTAATCGAAGGTTCCCGCGGGCCAGAACACCAGCAGCCCGAACACGACCAGACCGGCAAGTCCTGTCGCGATGAACTGAAGCACCACCTTCAAATCGGTCACCTCGCTGTCTACAGGGCGTCGCGGCTGCGGTAGATCCAGCCGGCGACGAAGGTCAGGCCCGCCGCGACGACGACCATCACTGTCAGCGCGACGACCGGATAGTGCAGCGGGGCCGTGGTGCGGCCCACCGGCGACAGGTCGATCAGCCATTTCGGTAACCGCAGCAGCGCGCCCAGGTACAGCGACGTGACGACGAATGTGACTGCAAGCCAACCGATCCACGGACGTCGCAACGCGACGGCTAGCGCCCCGATGCCAGCGACGACCGCCATGGCCGGCACATACGCCAGCCCGGCCAGCGTCAGTCGCACGATGGTGCCCGGTTCGCCGAGCGCGATGCCCGCGCCAAGGCCGTTACCCAGGCCCGCGAAGATCATCAGCACTACCGACCCGACCAGAGCGGATGCCACCGCTGTCACCAGCCACCGCCAGCGAGCTACCGCGCCGGCCAGGACGGGCTCGCCCAGACCGGACTCCTCGTCGCTGAATACCCGCAGCACGCACCCCACGACATAGGCGGTTGCGGCGGCCGCGAGGAACTGCGTCATCGTTGTGTAGACGCTGTCGTTGCCCTGCGCGGCGAGCACCCGGGCGATGAGCGGGTTGTCTTTCGCCGCGTCCATCAGCGACTTGGTCATCGAGCCAAAGGTCAAGCCGCCCAAAAACAATCCGATGGTCCAGCTGATCATCTGGCCGCGCTGCATCGCCAGGTGCAAGCCGAAAACGGACTTGATCGACCGCGCGTTGGGCCGTTCACCGGTCGACGGGATGTTGCCGTCGTCGTACTGCCGGTTGCTTTCCAGCACCGCGGCCAACAACATTAGGCCGACGGCGAGCGCGACGAGCAGCCCGAACGGCCACCACCTCAGGTCGACGAACGCACGCATCTGCTGTGCCCACGCGATGGGGGAGAACCAGCTCAATGCGCTGCCGGAATGGTTGATGACATCGCCGATTCCGCGGACCAGGGCGGCCAGCGCCAACGTGGCCATTGCGGCACCGGTCGCCGTGCGCGCCTGCCTCCAGAGCTGAGCGGTGACGGCGGCGACGGCGCCGAACACCATCGCGACACCCGTAATGCCAAGACACATCCCGGCGGTGTCGACGAAGTCAAAGCCCGTCGCGGTCATCGCCAGCGTCATCGTGACGGCGAGAACCGCATTGACGCCTCCGACCAGGATCAGCGCGGCGTAGGTTCTTGCGTACCGGCCGACCACCGAGGACAGCACCAATTCCGCTGCACCGCTTTCCTCCTCGGCGCGGGTGTGCCGGATGATGGTGAGAATGGCGAGAATCGACGCCGCGACGATCAACGTGAGCATCAGCTCGTTGGCCATCATCACGCCCAGGTCGGTCTCCTTGATGCCGAACATGGGGCCGCCCAATACCATTCCGGCGGGGGTCTTCATCAGGTTGACACGGGCCTGCCGTTGGGCCTCTTCCGGATAGGCCAGCTTCACCGCGTTCGGCGCGTAGACCATCATCAGCGTCAGTATCGCGATCCACACGCTGAGCCGGACCCGGTCGCGGCGCAGGGCCAGCCTGACCAGGCTGCCCACCCCGGTCCATGGGGAGCCGCCCGCGGCGGTTTCGTGCCGCCCGGCCCGCTGCGGGTCGGTCGCAGTAGTCATCGTTGCGCTCCCTGGTACTCACGCAGGAACAGGTCCTCGAGCGAGGCCGGCGTCACGGTCAGGTCGATGATGCCGAGATCGGTGAGCAGTGCCATCGCGCGGTCGAGATCGTTGCGGTCGACCGAGAAGGTGTAGTGGCCGTCGTCGATCGAGAAGTCGTGCACGAACGGGGTGCGCTGCAGCGTCTGGCCGTCGGTGCGGGTGCGCACCGTGACGGTGGTGCGCATCAGATGCCGCAGCTCGTCGAGGGTGCCGGACTTCACCGCGCGGCCGGCGCGGATGATCGTGACGTTGTCGCATAGCTTTTCCACCTCGGCGAGGATGTGGCTGGACAGCAGTACCGCGGCACCGACGTCGGAGACCTCCTCAACACACTGCTGAAACGCCTTCTCCATCAACGGGTCCAGGCCGGAGGTTGGCTCGTCGAGGATGTAGAGCTCGGCGTTCGTAGTGAACGCGGCCACGATCGCCACCTTCTGCCGGTTGCCCTTTGAGTAGGTGCGCGCCTTCTTAGCGGGGTCGAGTTCGAAGCGCTCGATCAGCTGGTCACGACGCCGGGTGTCGACACCGTTGCCGCGCAGGCGGGCCAGAAAGTCGATGGCCTGCATGCCGGTCAGGTTGGGCCACAAGGTCACATCACCTGGCACATAGGCGATCCGGCGGTGCAGCGCGACAGCGTCGCGCCACGGGTCGCCGCCGAGCAGGCGCACGTTGCCGCCGTCGGCGCGGAGCAGGCCGAGGAGGACCCGGATGGCGGTCGACTTGCCCGCGCCGTTCGGCCCGAGGAAGCCGGCGATGTCACCCGGAGCGACGGTCAGATCGAGGCCGTCGAGTGCCTTGGTGCGGCCGAAAGACTTGGACAAGCCCTGGATCTCGACTGCGAGCCGCGACCGCTCGGTCGTGTTAGCCCGCTTCAGGGACGTCGCGGTCATCGTGTTCTCCTTCGTTGGATGTGAACGGGATGCCTTTTTCACGTGCCTCGAGAAATGCGTCGTACATGGTCGAGTCGACCATCAAGCCCTGGGTGTAGACCTCCAGTGCCGGCAGCACCATCTCCTCGCCGTAGTCGCGCAGCACCGCACGCAGATCCGCCGGGTTGTCATGCATCTGCAGATACATCAAGAAGCCGCCACCGCTGCTCAGCCCGAGGTATCTCGCGCGTGCTTTTGGATCGCGGCTCGGCTTGAGGACGCCGTTCCGAACCCCCTCTTCCATGTACCGCTCGCCGTCGTCGATCATCTTGCGCCACAGCATCTTCGCGAGGTCGCTCCCTGACTGCATGCTGCGCACCAGGTAGGCCATCAGCGGCGCATACGACTCGATCTCGGCCATCTGGGCGAACCATGTCGCGGGATCGTTGGCCTGCATTGACGCCGACTTGCCGGTGCGGATCTCCTCGGCGATGTAGTCGTCGCAGGCCTTGCGAAGGCCCTCTTTGGAGCCGAAGTGGTGGATCACGAGCGCCGCGGACACGCCCGCGGCCTCGGCGATGCTCCGAAGTCCGACGTTGAAGCCGTGCTCGCCCCATTGGTCGATCGCGGCATCGCGGATCCGGGCGATGGCCGTCCGATCGTCTGGTGCTGAACGCATGTTTAGCACACTAAACACGCGTTCAGTGCATAGTCAACGACGCACGCCGTCAGGGATTCGTAAAGATTTCGGTGATGGCGCAGATATCGTTCCGGGCTGTTAAATCGCCTGGTCAACGACGGAAATGGTACTTCGCGGAGAAGCGTCAGTCGCGCGCGGCGGCGAGCAGGCCGTCGCCGAGCGGGACGAGTACCGGTGTGAGTCGTTCGTCCTCGGCGATCAGCCGCGCCGCCTCGCGCACCGCGATCACCTCGGCGTCTTTCGCGTTCGCGTCGCCGGCGCGGCCGCCGAGCGCAGCCCGGTGCACCACGATCGCGCCGCCCGGTCGCAGCAACCGCACACCCTCGACGACGAACTGCGGCTGGTCAAGTGGGTCGCCGTCGATGAACACCATGTCGTAGGACTCGTCGGCCAACCGGGTGAGCACGTCCTGGGCCCGGCCGCTGATCAGCCGCGTGCGCCCTGGTCCGACGCCCGCCTCGGTGAACGCCTGCTTGGCAACGCGCTGATGCTCAGGCTCCACGTCGATCGTCGTGAGCACGCCGTCCTCACGCATGCCTGAGAGCAACCACAGCCCGCTGACGCCGGCCCCGGTGCCGACCTCGACGACGGCCCTGGCGTCGGTCAGTTTGGCCAGCACACACAGCAGCGCACCGACCGCGGGACTGACGGCGCCGACACCGATGTCCACCGCCCGGTCACGGGCGGTGGCGACGATGGCGTCCTCGGAGATCGACTGTTCGGCATGCGTTACGATCGAGTCGGCCCGACTGGGGCGTGACCCGATGTCGCCGCCGCTGCGGCTCCCGTGCTGACCCTCCGCGTCGTCGGTGCTGGCCATGCCCGCAGCGTAGAGCTATCCGGCGTTGGCCCGCTCCGCGACACGCCCGTGCTGAGAACGGAGAATCAGGCCGCGATCCACGCGTTTCCGCAGGTCGAAAAATGGGTAGCAGTCTTTCTCAGGAAAAGTTCAGTTTGCTCATATGCCAAGCACACCCGGGTCGGAGACGGTATGTCCCATGGAAGACGGCGGACGTTGGCGCGACGGGAATAACGACCTGCACATTCGTGTTGGGGCCCGTATCGAGCCGTCGATGGATGGTGACGGCTGTGAGCAGGAGGATCCGACGACCACGAAGTTGACGGCCGAAGCATTGGACATGCCGGCGCCGGTGTCGATGTCACATCTGGAGCAGTACGCCGATGGGGATTGGGTGGAGGCGTCCGACGAGTTGATGGGCACCGCGGTTTTCGACGCGACCGGGGACAAGGCCACGATGCCCTGCTGGGATGAGCTGGTCCGCCAGCACGCCGACCGCGTCTACCGGCTGGCCTACCGGCTGTCTGGCAACCAGCACGACGCCGAGGATCTGACGCAGGAAACGTTCATCCGCGTCTTCCGCTCGGTGCAGAACTACCAGCCCGGCACGTTCGAGGGCTGGCTGCACCGCATCACCACGAACTTGTTCCTCGACATGGTCCGCCGGCGTGGCCGCATCCGGATGGAGGCGCTGCCGGAGGACTACGACCGGGTCCCCGCCGACGAGCCCAACCCGGAGCAGATCTACCACGACTCGCGGCTTGGCCCCGACCTGCAGGCCGCGCTGGACTCACTGCCGCCGGAGTTCCGCGCCGCAGTGGTCCTGTGCGACATCGAGGGCCTGTCATACGAGGAGATCGGCGCCACCCTTGGCGTCAAGCTCGGTACGGTGCGAAGCCGCATCCACCGCGGCCGCCAGGCGTTGCGGGACTACCTGGCGAGCCACGCCGGCGGCAACACTGCCATATCAGCCTGAGTGTCCGCGGGTGTGAGGTACAGCATGCCGCGCTACATTCGAATCAGCACACCGTCGATCGGACGCGAGTAGCCGAGAGGAGCTGGGTGATGGTCGACCCGGGACACGTGTTCCGCCGCGCATTCTCCTGGCTGCCCTCTCAGTTTGCTTCGCAAAGCGATGCCCCGGTCGGGCCGCGACAGTTCGGCTCCACCGAACATCTGTCCACCGAGGCCATCGCGGCTTTTGTGGACGGCGAGCTACGGATGACGGCGCATCTACGCGCGGCGCATCATCTGTCGCTGTGCCCCCAGTGCGCCGGCGAGGTTGACGCGCAGCGGCAGGCCCGCGCCGCGTTGCGGGACTCGTGCCCGATCGCGATCCCCAGCTCGTTGCTAGGCATGTTGTCCCAGATCCCGAACCACCCTCCGCAGGACCAGCCCGCGGAAGCCGATCAGCCGCAGTTTGCTGACGGCGCCCCGCGTGCCCGGCGTAAGCGCCGGTAGGGTGAATGCGGAGTCGACCAAGCGACCGCGCCGGCGATTGCGGGCGCTCCAATAGAGAGTGATACACCGGTGACCAATCTGGACCAGACCGGGCGTGAGCGCCTGGAGCCGCGCCCTGTTTCGCATCCGCCCGTCGATCCGGCGTCGCGACGCGCGTTCGGGCGCCCCGATGGCGTCAACGGATCCTTCGTTGGCCTGGACCGCTACCGCGACCAGGGGGAGTTCACCCCGCGGGATCAGCCGCCGGACGCGGTGCTGGCCGAGGCCTTCGGGCGTCCCTACGCCGGCGGCGACTCGCTGCAACGCCACCCCGCTGACACCGGCGCGCTCGACGCCGAACGCGACAGCCAACTCGCCGACGAGCTCGACGATCCCTGGCGCGATCCCGGCGCCGCCGCGGCGCTGGGCACCCCCGCGCTGCCCAAACCCGCGCCCACTGCGCCGAACCTCGCCATGGGCAAGCTCGGCGTGCGTGACGTGCTGTTCGGCGGAAAGGTCTCCTACGCGGCGTTGGCGGTGCTGGCCATCATCGCGCTCCTGATCGGCTTCGGCGGCGGCTGGGTCGGTCGCAAGACCGCTGAGGTCGTCGAGGCGTTCACCACGTCGAAGGTCACGCTGCAAACCCATGGCAATGGCGAAGAGCCGGCCGGCCGGTTCGCGAAAGTCGCTGCCGCCGTGGCAGATTCGGTGGTGACGGTGGAAGCGAAGAGCGACACCGAGGGCTCGCAGGGGTCCGGTGTCGTCGTCGATGGGCGCGGCTACATCGTCACCAACAACCACGTGATCTCCGAGGCGGCCACCAACCCGAGTCAGTACAAGACGACTGTGGTGTTCAACGACGGCAAGGAGGCGCCGGCCAACCTGGTGGGCCGCGACCCCAAGACCGACCTGGCGGTGCTGAAGGTCGACAACGTCGACAACCTGAGCGTGGCTCGGTTCGGCGACTCCGAGAAGCTGCACGTCGGTGATGAGGTGATCGCGGCGGGCGCCCCGCTCGGTCTGCGCAGCACCGTGACTCAGGGCATCATCAGCGCGCTGCACCGCCCGGTTCCGCTTTCGGGCGAGGGCTCCGACACCAACACCGTCATCGACGGTGTCCAGACCGACGCTGCTATCAACCACGGCAACTCCGGCGGTCCGCTGATCAACATGGACTCCGAGGTGATCGGCATCAACACCGCGGGCAAGTCGCTGTCCGACAGTGCCAGCGGCCTGGGCTTCGCCATCCCGGTCAACGAGGTCAAGCAGGTCGTCGAGACGCTGATCAAGGAAGGCAAGATCGCCCACCCGACGCTGGGGCTGACCGCCCGCTCGGTGAGCAACGACCTGGCATCGGGTGCGCAGGTGGCCAACGTCAAGGCAGGAGGGCCCGCCGAGAAGGGCGGCGTCCTCGAGAACGACGTGGTGGTCAAGGTCGGCAACCGCACGGTCGCCGACGCCGACGAGTTCGTCGTGGCGGTGCGCGGGTTGACGATTGGGCAGGCAGCGCCGATCGAGGTAGTGCGCGACGGGCGCCACGTCATCCTCATGGTCACTCCCGGCGCCGACAACAGCGCCTGACGATGTTCGGCAACGTCGGCTGGGGCGAGATGCTGGTCCTGGTGATTGCCGGTTTGGTGATCCTGGGCCCGGAGCGACTGCCGGGCGCGATCCGTTGGACGTCGGGCGCGCTGCGTCAGGCCCGCGACTACATCAGCGGCGCCACAAGCCAGTTGCGCGAAGACCTCGGGCCGGAGTTCGACGACCTTCGCGAGCCGCTCAGCGAGTTGAACAAGCTGCGCGGCATGACGCCGCGCGCCGCGCTGACCAAGCATCTGCTCGACGGCGACGACTCGATCTTCACGGGCAGGATCAATAGGCCTGTCGATCCTCCGACCCCACAGGTGAACCCCCCGTCGGCCGGTCCTGAACCGCCGGCGACGACCCCGTTCGACCCCGACGCGACGTAGGCCCTAGCGACCCGTGGGATCAACGCCCAGGGACATACCGGCAAGCCCTCGCTTGCGGCTGGACAGCGCGTCGGCGACGCTGCGCAATTCCTTGCCCGCGGCCGAATCCGGCGCGGACAGCACCAGCGGAACCCCGGAGTCACCCGCTTGCACAAGGGACGGGTCCAGCGGTATCTGGCCGAGCAGCGGCACCTCGGCGCCGACCGCTCGGGACAGCCGCTCGGCGACCTGGCGTCCGCCGCCCTCGCCGAAGAGCTGCATGGTAGTGCCGTCGGGCAGCTGTAGCCCGGACATGTTCTCCACCACGCCGACGATGCGCTGACGGGTCTGCAGCGCGATCGCGCCGGCCCGCTCGGCCACCTCGGCCGCGGCCAGCTGCGGCGTCGTCACGACAAGAATCTCGGCGCCGGGGATGAGCTGCGCGACCGAGATCGCCACGTCGCCGGTGCCGGGCGGCAGGTCCAATAGCAGCACGTCGAGGTCACCCCAGAACACGTCGGCCAAGAACTGCTGCAGCGCCCGGTGCAACATCGGGCCGCGCCACACCACCGGTGTGTTGCCCTGGGTGAACATCGCGATCGAGATCACCCGGACGTCGTGCGCAACTGGCGGCAAGATCATCGACTCGACCTGAGTGGGCCGGTCGGTGGTGCCCATCATCCGCGGCACCGAGTGGCCGTAGATGTCGGCATCAAGAACGCCGACCGACAGCCCGCGGGAGGCCATCGCCGCGGCCAGGTTCACCGTGACGCTGGACTTGCCGACCCCGCCCTTGCCCGACGCGACCGCGTACACCCGGGTCAGCGAGCCCGGCTGGGCGAACGGGATGACCGGCTCGGGCGAGTCGCCGCGCAGCTGCTTGCGCAGCTCGGTGCGCTGCTCGTCGCTCATCACATCGAGGCTGACCTTGACGGCTCCGGTGCCGGGCACGTCGGCGACCGCCCGGCTGACACGCTCGGAAATCTCGGTCTTCTTCGGGCAGGCCGCTATGGTCAGATACACCTCGACGTGCACGCCGCCGTCGGTCTCGGCGGTGACGTTCTTGACCATGCCGAGTTCGGTGATCGGGCGCCGTAGTTCGGGGTCGATCACCTTGCTCAGTGCGGCGCGAACCGCGGTTTCCAGCTCAGTTGGAGATTGGGACATCACCCGTGAGTGTAGGCGGACTGGCGCGGTGACCTTGGTTGCGGTGCGATCAGCCGACCGGCCCTGGCGCGGGTCCCGTCGCTTGCGGAAGGACGGGCGCAGGATCGGGCGGGGGCAGAACCGCCGGAATCAGTGTCGGCGCCTCGGCCGGCGGAGCCGGGGGCCAGCCCGCCTGCGGCGATTGGGGCTCGGCCGCGGGCGCGGGCGTGCTTTGGATGCAGAACACCGCGCATTCCGGCTTCGGCGGTGATTGTGGCTGCATCCACGGCGGCATCCACGGCGGTACCTGCGGCTGCGGCTCGGACTGCACTGAAGGCGCCGCCAGCGGTCCCGGCGCAGGCCCGGGTAGCGGTCCGAGCGCCTGGCCTGGGACGAAGCCCGGCAGGATCTGGCTGGCTACGTCGGTGCGGGTGCCCGCCAGGAGCGGCATGATCGCGAGCGGGTCGGTCGCGGGCAACCCGGTGGCGTTCATGGGCAGTCCGGGGCCGAGGCCCTGATAAAGGACATTGTCCAGGTGCGAGTCGCCGATCGGCGGGATGGGCCCCGTGATCGGCGGCAGGTCCACCGGCACCACACCGGTCGCGTAGGCGGCGGCCCAGCCCAGCACGTTCTGGGCGTAGGCCACCGAGTTGTTGTAGCGCAGGATCGCGGCCATCACCTGCGACGGATCGCGAAGATTGAGCCCGCCGCTGCACAGGTAGCGCGCCGCGGCCAGGCTCGCGTCGAACAGGTTCTGCACATCGGCCTTGCCGTCGCCGTCGCCATCGGCGGCGTACCTCGACCAGGTGCCGGGCAGGAACTGCATCGGTCCCATCGCGCGGGCATAGGTCACCCGGTCGACCGTGCGGCTCTGCACGATGATCTCGTTGCCGGGCAGCGTGCCGTCCAGCGCGGGCCCGTAGATCGGCCGCACCGCCGTGCCGTGGGCGTCGGTAGCACCGCCGTTGGCGTGCATGGATTCGATGCGACCGATCCCGGCCAGCAGGTTCCAGCTGATACCGCATGCCGGCGCTGCCGTCGCCATCATCCGTTCGGCGTTACGGTACGCGGACAATGCAATCGCCGGAATGCGAAGCGTCCCAGGCGAATTCACCACCACCGAGGGAGGGGGAGCGGAGACGGTCGCGGCCGCTGCGATGTGAAACGGGATCGGCGCCTTGGTGACCGCCACCACCGACGCACCCGACCTATTGCCCGGCGACGCCTCGACGGCCGCCAGCGGCGTAACCGCGGAATCACGAAGCGGCGTGGTGGGTGAGGGTGCCGACGCGCCAACGGCACCGGCAACGATGGTCGAGGTGATCACCGTGAGGCCGAACGCTGGTGTGCGTACCACCCGGCCTACTCGGCGTCGCGCTGCCCCGAGGGCGGCTCCTCCCTCTATGTGCACTCCACCGTCCTATGATGTGCCGTTACGAAAAAGCAATGTGAACCAAGTCACCATACCTAGTCTTGAATCGCGCGTTGTAGCAATGGCCAGAGCCGTCAGCTGGGCCGCTTTGCGCGCCGGTCCGCGCCGTCCGGTTTGCTCGCGGCGTCGCGGCCGGTGACCGACTTCGGTTGGTGCAGCTCGGCCAGCACGTCATGGAGTTCCTCGAGTTCGCGGCGCAGATAATCGCGGGTCGCCACTTCACCGACGGCGAGCCGCAGTGCGGCCAGCTCGCGGGCCAGATATTCGGTGTCGGCCTTGGTCTGTTCGGCGCGTTGACGATCCTCTTCCAGCGCCACCCGGTCGCGGTTCTCCTGGCGGTTTTGCGCCAACAGGATCAGCGGGGCCGCGTACGCGGCCTGTGTGGAGAACGCGAGGTTCAACAGGATGAACGGATATGGGTCCCACCGCAGCGTCACGGCAAACAGATTCAGCGAGATCCAAACGATCACCAGAATCGTTTGCCACGCCAGGTAGCGCCCGGTGCCCAGGAACCGCGCAATCGACTCGCTGAACTGGCCGACGGCCTCGGCGTCCATGTTGAGAGAAAAGCGGCGGCGGGAGATCCGCGGGGTGTCCAGCCGCTGCCGCGCCGACAGGTCGCTCACGTCACCCCTCCGCCCCGGACAGCTCGGGTTCTTCGCGCTCTCGCCAGTCGTCGGGTAGCAGGTGGTCGAGCACGTCGTCTACGGACACCGCGCCGAGGAGGTGATTCTCCTCATCGACGACCGCACCGCAGACCAGATTGTAGGC